>WSZJ01000051.1 GCA_009773755.1 Planctomycetota bacterium
AACAGGTCATGCTCCTCGAGCGCACCGCGTGGTCGGACAACGCCGTCACCGCCGCGGAAGTCACCGGACTCCAGGTCTTCCGCGACCTTTTTGCCCGCGAAGCTCTCCGCCCCGGCGAAGAAATCGAGGTCGGCTCTCTGTGCGTCCTCTTCACGGATCTCCTCGAATCCACCCGCATGTACCGCGAAATCGGCGACGCCAGGGCTTTCGGCCTCGTCATGCAGCACTTCGACGTCCTGAAGCGCCACATCGCCGACGAAGACGGCGCGCTCGTCAAGACGATCGGCGACGCCGTCCTCGCCGTTTTCCGCCGCCCGGTGTCGGCGGTCCGCGCTCTTCTCAAGGCCTCCAGGGAATTTGCCGAACCCGCGCCCGGCGGCCGTCCGCTCATGCTGAAAGCCGGCATCAACTACGGCCCCTGCATCGCGGTCACTCTCAACGACCGCCTGGATTACTTCGGTTCGACCGTCAACATCGCCGCCCGACTCGTCGGACTGTGCAGGGGAGGCGACGCGGTGATCTCCTCCGAAGTGCGGAAAGACGCGGAAGTCGAGGCGTACCTCAGGGAGGCGCGGCACCAGATCGAGGAGGTACGCGCGGCGCTGAAAGGATTCGATCAGAAGCACTTCGACCTGGCCCGGATCGTGCCCAGGTGGGCGATGGCGAAGAGCGACTTGCCGTCGACGCCGAAGACCGAGAGATTCTGAGTCCAGCCTACTTTACGGGAGCGCCCCCGGTCCGCTGCAGTTTCGACGCGTGCCAGGGTGCAAGTCGCGCCTTGATGCGCCACGCCTCGCCGTCGAGCGTGCGTTCCGTGACTCGCGCGTTCTCGGCGAGATAGGCCAGCAGCCGTCCGTCCGCGACTGAAACCTCCAGCGAGATGTCGACCAGCCGCCGGTCAAGCCGCCCCGCGACTTCCTCGTCCAGCGACTCCATCCCGTTCCCCATACGCGCGCTGATCTCGATCGCCCCCGGGAATCTCCTCCGGAGAACCTCGTACTCCATGCGGTCCTTCACGGCGTCCAGCTTGTTGAAGACCAGCAGCCGGTCCTTGTCCTCGCACTTCAGCTTCTTCAGAACCGCGTCGACCGCCTCGATGTGCCCCACGGCGTCACGGGCCGAAGCGTCGACGACGTGAAGCAGCAGGTCGGCGTAGATCACCTCTTCCAGCGTGGCATGGAACGACGCCACGAGGTGGTGCGGCAGTGCGCGGATGAACCCGACGGTGTCGCTCGCCATCACTTTCATCCCGCCGCGAAGTTTCCACGTGTGCGTTTTCGTGTCGAGCGTCGAGAAGAGCTTGTCCTCGACGAGCACGTCGGTGTGCGCGACGCGGTTCATCAGCGTGCTCTTGCCGGCGTTCGTATACCCGACGAGCGCCACCGTGAAATTCTCGCCGCGCGCCTTCACCTCCCGCGTCTTGCGCGTGTCGATCTCCTTCAGCTCGCGCTTGAGCGCCACGATCTGGTCGCGCGCGATCCGCCGGTCGACTTCAAGCTGCTTTTCGCCGGGCCCGCGCGTCCCCATGCCGCCGCTCGTGCCGCGCGCTCCCGCGATCTTCTCCAGGTGCTGCCACTGCCCGCGCAGCCGCGGCATCGTGTACTCGAGCTGCGCCACCTCCACCTGCAGCTTCGCCTGCTTCGATCGCGCGTGCGTCGCGAAAATGTCGAGGATGATCTCGGTGCGGTCCAGCACCTTCATCCCGATCCCTTTTTCCAGGTTTTTCACCTGCGCCGGCGACAGGTCGTGGTCGAAGACGACGGTGTCCGCTTCCAGCTCCTCCGCCTTCGCCTTGATCTCCACCACCTTGCCTTCGCCCACGTAGCTTCCCGCGTCCGGCTTCTCCCGCCGCTGGATCACCTGGCCGACCACGGTCGCGCCCGCCGTCTTCACCAGCATCGCCAGCTCGCGCTGCCGCTCTTCGAAGTCCCCTTCGTGCCCTTTCAACTCCACTCCCACAAGCAGCACGCTCTCCCGGATCACCGTCTGGTGGCTTTGTCTCAGCGCGATTTCTCTCTTTCGATAAGGGTCAAGGACGAGTGCGGACTTCCAGCTTTACGTAGCGGGCGTTCGGGTAGGACCCGTTGTCATCGCTCACGGTCTTCTTCCGGCCCGCGGAAATTTCGACGGCCTGCCATTCTCCGGCGCCCAGGGCGTTGTCGGAAGCGTCCTTCCAGATGGTCCGGACTTCGAACGAGAGGAGGGCGGCGCCCTTGTTCTCCATCTCGGCGTCATAGCCGTCGAAAGTCTCGTTCTTCCCGGGGACGGCCATCCGGGTGACGACGAGGGCGCCGTCGAGGAAAGTCGCGCCGGGGCGCGTGACGTCGAAGCGGTCCTCGGGGCGCGAGCGGTCCTTGTCGGGATCGTCGGGGGATGTGGAGCAACCCGCGAGAGCGACCGCGGCGGCGAGGAGGAATAGACGCATTGCCGGCATTCTAGCATGGTGACTCGTGAGGCTTGGCCGCTCGGGAGCCCAGTCAGGCCCCCGAAAAAGAAAACCCGGGGACCGAAGTCCCCGGGCTCGATGCTGGATAACGAGTCGGAGCGGCGAAGGTCCGCGCCAGTGGCCTTGCCGTCCGGCCCGCACCATTCCAGCGATGTACTGGTAAAGCAACGGGTGTGCCTCGCTGGCGCAGAATGTCTAAGGTGCTTCTGCATTTGAATTTGCGCGTTTCCGTGCTTACGGCGCGAATCGGAAATGAGTCTGAATTCCGTACGCACCGACGTTCTTTGTTACGCCTCTTCGCCCTTGCGCGCCAGCTTGTGCTTCCCGATCAGCACGCTCAGCTGCGGCCGGTGAACTCCCAGCTCACGCGCGGCGGCCGCTACGTTTCCCCCCGTCCGCTTCAGCGCCGCTTCGATCATCTTGCGCTCCAACGCCAGCTTCGCGCCCTTGAGCGTCCCTCCCGTCGGCATCCCGTCCGCGCCGGCGCTTCCCAGCACCTGCGGGGACAGATGCTCCGGGTCGATCAGGCCGTCGGCCATGATCGCGGCGCGCCGGATCTCGTTCTGCAGCTCGCGCACGTTGCCGGGCCACCCGTGCCGCACGAGCGCTTTCATCGCGCGGTCCGAAACGGTCGCGCGCGGCCGGCCGGATTCCTTCGCGATCTGGTCGAGGAAGAACTCGACCAGGATCGGGATGTCCTCGCGGCGCTCGCGCAATGCAGGGAGGCGCAGGCGCACGACGTTCAGCCGGTAGTACAGATCCTCCCGAAACGTCCCTTCCTTCATCATCACGTCCAGATCCTTGTTTGTCGCCGCCAGGATCCGCACGTCCACCTTGCGGTTGTCGCGCGCGCCGACGGGGCGGATTTCGCCTTCCTGAAGCGCCCGCAGCAGTTTCTTCTGCATCTCGAGCGACATGTCGCCGACTTCGTCGAGGAAGAGCGTGCCGCCGGAAGCGATTTCGAACAGCCCCTGGCGGTCGCGGTCGGCGCCGGTGAATGCGCCTTTCTTGTGTCCGAACAGCTCCGCTTCCAGAAGGGTCTCGGCCACGGCGGCGCAGTTCTCGGCGACGAATTCCCCGGCGGCTCGGCGGGAGCCGAAGTGGATCGCCTTGGCAAGCAGTTCTTTGCCGGTCCCGCTCTCGCCCTGGATGAGCACGGGCGCGTCGGTCCCGGCGACCCGGTCCACCAGCCGCTGCAGCTCCACCATCGCCGGTGCGCGCCCGACGATGTTGCGCGCCTGGAATCTCTCGCCCAGTTCGCGCTTGGAGGACTCGAGCTCCTGCTCCACGTTCGCGAGCCGCTTCGTCTGCCTCTCCAGCGCGTCCTTGAGCTGCCGGTTGAGCGCCTGGATCTGCATCGACTTGCGGGCGTCCTCGTCGTACAGGCGCGCGTTTTCGATCGCGACGGCCGAGAACGCGGCGAACGCGGTCAGGAGCTTGACGTCGTCGGGGTCGAAGACGCCTTCCCGCTTGTTCATGACTTCGAGCACGCCGACAGTGCGGCCGTCAGGCGTGAGAAGCGGGGCGCAGGCGACGGTTTTCGTCCGGTAGCCGGTCGACCGGTCGGTTTCAGGCGTGAAGCGCGGATCGTCGTAGACGTCGTCCACGGCCATGGCGGTCCCGGTCTTGGCGACGTGTCCGGCGAGGCCGCGGCCGATCGGAAGGCGGATCTCGGTGACCTCGGCGCGCTGGGCGATTTTGCTGAAGAGCTCGCGGCGTTCGGAGTCGTAGAGGAAGAGGGTCGAGCGGTCGGCGTCGAGGACGCGGGTGACTTCGTCCATGATGCGTCCGAGGAGTTTCTCGACGTCGCGCTCCTGGGTGAGCGCCAGGGCGGCGCGCAGAAGGCCGATGCGATCCCGGGTGGCGCGCTCGCTCATCTTCGTGAACTCTGTGTAACCCTCATCGGATTCCCCCGAGTTCGTCCTCAAACCGCTTCACTCGCACCTCAGGCACCGCCGCAACCTCCGTCGCATACCCGGCGCCCGCGAGCGCGGCGTTCGCCCACGCAGAGGCAGCCTGCTCCTGCGCCTCCGTCCAGCCCGCGGTCGCCCGGTTCGCGGCGCGGTCGCAGATCTGCCGGAAGGCCTCCTTGCCCCAGGCGGGCGTGAAGGGCCAGGACTCGCGGGTCGGGCGGATGTCGAGAACAGATTCTCCGTCGAGCGCGTGGCGGAGCGCGGAGTGGGCCATTTCCTGCGCGAGAAGCGCGGCAAGCGCGTCCTCGTTCTTCGCGGCCTTGAGCGCGCCATCGGTGATAAAGATGAAACCGCCCGGGGCCGACCAGGTTGAGACCTGCGAACCCCTGACGATATAGAAGCGCCAGCCGTCATACGGGTCAGGGCGGGAGGAAGCGGACGCCACCACGCCGCCGACACGCGACAGGTACTCCCGGGCTTTCACGTCGGACGACAGCTCGTGTCCGCGCGTCAACCTGGCGGCGATCGACCGGCCGTAGGCGAACTCTTCCGACTGCGTCAGCGGAGTCACGGCGTCGAACGGAGGGTCGCGCTTCGGCTCCGACGCGCACCCCGTGGCGACGAGCCACGCGAGCACCCCGGCGGCGGCGGCCTGCAGGAGCTTCTTCACTTTCCGCCTCCCAGCCCGCCCTGCTTGCGGAATTCCTCGAGCGCCCACGCCGACGGCGCCCGGCCCGTGTCCCTCACGGTCGGAAGCTGAATCCAGTCGCTTACGGCGGTGTCCGCAGCCTGCACGTCCTCGGGATAAAAAGTCCCCGCGATCCGGAGCGACATGTACGGGTTCTTCAGCTCTTCACCTTCCGCCGCCAGCGACGTCCGGTGGATGTACCCCTGGTGTTCCTTTTCCGTGACGCGGACCCAGTCGCCCTCCAGCACGCCTTCAATCTCCTCGCCCTCGCCGATCTGCGACGTCCCACGCGACAGCCCCGACGACTTCTCTTTCACCTCCGCGCTCCGCACCGCCACCGTCCATTCGACTCCACCGGCGGCAAGCGCTCCCGCAAGAAGCGCCGCGCCCGCGGCCGTCCATGGCATCCGCATCGCTGTCTCCGGAAAGAGAACGGGAAGGGCGGACGCCGGGCCCGCCCTTCCCGAATGTCACTACTTCGGCGCCGGCGCCCCTGCGGGAACCGACGGGCTGTTCGAGACTTCCTTGTCGAATCTCTGGTCGCGCGCTTCGTTGCCGCGTCCCTGCAGATTTCCCTTCTTGATCGTCTCGTCGATGCCCTCGATCCGGTCTTCCGTGTCGGGGTAGCCCGAGGAGCAGCCGCAGAAAAGCGCGGCGGTCCCGAGTACGGCCACGGCTGCCAGCGACTTCGCGTTGATCTTCATTCCAGGTCCTCCCCGTGGCGCGTGCGCTTGATGAATTCCTTGAGCCCGTTCGGGTCGTAGCCGGCCCTGGCGCCGAAAATCGCGCCCAGTTCGTCCGCCTTCAGCTCGTATTCCGTCCCCAGGCCGCCCGCCGCCTTCGTCGCCAGCTCGCCGCACATTCCGCTGAACTGCTTGGCGTACTTCCCGACCAGCTCCGTCGAACGCGCCGCGACTTCCTCGCCGACCGCTTCGAACGGGATGCTGAATTTCTGCGATTCCAGCACGTACTTGATCCCGTGCCGGTCCATCACGTGCCCGATCTCGTGGCCGAGCACGCAGGCCAGCTCGTCCTCGTTTTTCATCGCCCGAAGAGCCGCCGTGGTGATGAACACGAAGCCGCCCGGAGCCGAGAACGCGTTCACGTGCCGGTCCTCGATCACCGCGAAGAAGTACCCCTTGTAAGGCTCCTGCAGCGTCGCACCGTCCAGCCCGACCGCCCCGCTCGACTTCGCCGCGCGACCGACCGTCTCGCCGACCTTGCGCACGTAGCGCTCGAGCGCCGGATCGTGCACCCGCCTGTACTTCGAGAAGACGTTCGCCGCCGACCCGCGGCCGATGTAGTACTCCTGCGAAATGTTCACCTGGTCCGTGTTCTCGCAGTACTTCTCGATCATCCGCTTCGTCGCGCCCACCACGGCCTTGCCACCCTCGACCGCCGCACCCCGGAAGTCGCCGTGCGCCGCCCTCGACAGCGCCTCACAGCCCCAGATCACGAACGGGAGGCACAGCGGTAGGAGGTTCTTGCTGAAGATTTTCTTCATCGCTATTTCCTCCCCGCAAACTCGCCGACCTGCCCTGCCTGACGGAACGCGCGCAACTCGGCCTGCCACTTCGATCGAAGCGGTTCGACCGCCTGCCGGAGCACGGCCGCTTCCTCGTTCAGGTGCTTCCACTGGCTCGCCAGCACGTTGTTCTCCGAGTCGGAGAGCCCCGGGTCCTTCTCGCCGCGCGCGTTGAGCGGGTGCTGGAGCACGAAGCGCTCCATGTCTTCTTCCTTGTCCTCCAGCGCCTTGCTGCCGCGCGTTTCCCAGACCAGCGGCAGAACTTCCTCGGCGAGATACTTCGCCAGCGTCTTGTCGTCCTGCTTCGCGCGGTCCTCGACCTCGGGGTCGAACCCCTTCACGTAAGCTCCTTCCTGCGCGCCCTTGTCGTTCTTCGTCCCCGCGGTCCCCGCTTCGAAATCCTTCGGCTCCAGCACGTCGGTTTTCGAAATCCAGCCGGTTTCGCCGTTGGGCCCCTTGACGGGGTAGAAGTCCCCGTTGGCGGCGCCGGTCGTCGTCACCGTCTTGCCGAAGGCGACCGAGCCGGAAGTTTCGGCCCACGGGTCCGCCTCCTTGAACAGAAAGGCCTCCTTGACCGTGACGCGGAACTCGTCCGCGGCAAGCAGGCCTGCGATCGCGATCGCGTACCAGCCGCCCAGCACCACCTTGCGTCTCATTCGAAGCCTCCTATTTGTCTTTCTTCTCGTAGATGTAGGTCCACTTCGTGTCCGGCGGTTTCTCCACCAGCGTTTTCGAACGCTCCACGTACAGCTTCGACGGCCCGTCGTTCGGGTCGATCTCCAGCGCCTCAAGAAACCGCTGCTGCGCCGCCCTGAATTGCTGCATCCGGTAGGCCTGCAACCCGAGGTTGTAGCGCTCCATGCACTCCCGGGTTCGCGGTTCGAGCCGCCCTTTTTCGCACAAAAGCTCGTAAACCGTCACGGGAATCTGCTTTCCCTTCACCTTGATCAGGTCCAGCTCCCTGCACTCCATCGCGTCCTTCACCAGCTCGTACGTGTCCTGCCCGATCATCAGGTACGTGCTGTAGTCCTTGTTCGCGCTCTCCAGCCGCGCCGCCAGATTCACCGGGTCGCCCATCATCGTGTAGTTGAATTTGTCGTCGCTGCCCATGTTCCCGAAAATCATCTTTCCCGTGTTGAGGCCGATCCGCGCGAGGACGCTGACACCGTAAGACTTGATCCACCGCTCCCGCAGCCCCGCCAGCTCCTTCTGGTTGTCCAGCGCCGCCCGGCACGCCAGCACCGCATGGTCCTTCTGCTCGATCGGCGCATTCCAGAACGCCACGATCGCGTCGCCCTCGTACTTGTCCACCGTCCCCTTGAAGCGCTTGATCGAGTTCGTCATGAGCGTCAGGTATTCGTTCATGCGCGAGACGAGCTCGGAAGCGGTCATCTTTTCGGACATCGCCGTGAAGCCGGAGAGGTCGCTGAAGAACGCCGTGCCCACGCGTTCTTCGCCGCCGAGCTTGAAGAGCGACGGGTTCTCCTCGAGCATCGTCACGTACTCTGGAGTGAGATACGTCCCGAACTTCGACCGGATGTCGCGCTTCTGCCGCCCTTCGACCGCGTAGTTCACGAGGGCGGAGCCCGTTGTCGCGAGGAGGAGTGCCATCGTTGGCGACACGATGTCGAGCCAAACGTGTCGGTGGCCAAGGAACCAGAAAGCTAGCCCGACATACCCGATCGCAACGGTGATCACGAGGGGCACCAGGAACCTGATGCGCATGGCAATCCCCGCGGCTGCAGCGAGGAGAGCGAGGGCAAAGACTGCGGCGATCACGACCCAGCGTGGTACGCGGTGCACGAACTCGTTCTGCAGGATCGTGTCGAGGGCGGCGGCGTGAACCTCGACGCCCAGCACGCGGGCGAGAGGAGAGGCCTTGAAGTCGAAGAGCCCTTCCGCTGACGCGCCGATCAGGACGACTTTTCCCCGGAAGTCTTCGGGATTGTATTTCACCGCCGCTTTGCCCTGCTTGTTCGCGATGATTCCCGCGAGTGTGAAACGATTCGGGTTGTACTCGCGGACCTTCGCTTTCCAACTGGCGCCGAACAGCCCCCGTTCGTCGACGTCGATGCGCCGATCGCCGATGGACGCTCCGCGATTGTCAAAAGTGACCGGTTGTCCCAGGTAGTCGGCGGCGAGCGCGACGGCGGGTGAAAGAAACGCCTTCCCGCCATGCGCATGTCCTACGGGATATCGCCGGGCCACGCCCTCCGGGTCGTTCTCATCGACCCCGTAGGTCGGACTCACGATCCCCTTGGCTCCCGGGATGAGCGCATCCAGCGGGCCAGTAATGGTCGGGTGCGATTTCATCCACGGAGGCGCACTGCCGGCTGCGCGGGCATGAAGCGCGGGTATGCGTTCTTCGAACCGCTGCACCGGAGCATTGAAAGTCGCGAGGATGTAAACGTTGCCGGCGGCGGCGACCTTTTCGCTGAATCGCTTGTCCTGGTCGGGGAAGCGGCCGTGCTCGTCTTGAAACGAAAAATCAAGAAACACGGATTTCGCGCCCGCGGCAACGAGCCAGTCGATGGCGAGGGCGTACGCCGTGCGCGGCCAGGGCCAACCCTGCTTGTTGGCCTTGTAGACCGACTCGAGGTCGTCGTCCGTGAGTTCAACGACGACGATGTCCTTGTGGATCTTCGCCGGGTCTGCGTACCTGCGGAAACGATCGTCGAGCGTTCTTCGTTCGAAGAGCTCAATTGCTTCCCAGCGGGCGGAGATCGAGAGGACAACTCCTACCGCAAGGGCGACGGCGAGTGCTTCCACGGCCCGCCGGGCGTGGGAGTGGTCGTGGAGCGTGGAACGGAGGCGGGAGAGCCAGGTCACGGGGCGGGATTCTAACTGCGAGCGGGCATGTGGGCGAGCGGGCATGCGGGCGGGCATCTACCGATGTTTTGTTTTCAACGCTTGCATGATGGCCTTTCCTGCCTCCTACCCCCTACCCACTACCCCCTGCCTTCGCATGATTGACACTCACCTCTGCCGGGCTATCATGCGGTTCTCCCGCCAATGGTGCCGAACACCGCTTCCCTAAGTCACGCCTCTCCAAGGACTTAAGATGAACATCGTGGTCTGCGTGAAGCGCGTTCCGGATTCCTCCGCGCGCATCAAGGTCGGCGCCGACAACCGGACGATCGACCCGGCGGGCGTCGAGTACGTGCTCAACCCTTACGACGAATTCGCGGTCGAGGAAGCGCTGAAGATCAAAGAGAAGGCCGGCGCGGGCGAGGTCACGATTCTCGCGCTCGGCGGGCCGGAGTCGGCCGAGACGATCCGCAAGGGGCTCGCGATGGGCGCGGACAAGGGGATTCACCTGAAGGAGGGGACGACCGGCCGCGATTTCATCGCGACGGCCCAGGCGATTGCCGCGGAGCTCAAGGGCCGGCCGCTCGATCTGCTGCTTTTCGGAAACAAGGCGATCGACGACGACGGGACCCAGGTCGCGGCGATGGTCGCGACGCTCCTTGGCCTTCCCTTCGTCGGGGTCATCACGAAGCTCGAGCTGAACGGACGCACCGCGACGGCGCACCGTCCGGTCGAAGGCGGCGTCGAAGTCGTCGAGGTCGCGCTTCCCGCGTCGTTCTCCGCGCAGAAGGGCCTGAACGAACCGCGGTTCGCGAGCCTCAAGGGAATCATGGCCGCGAAGAAGAAGCCGCTCGAAGAAAAGCCTGCGGCGGCGGGCGAACCGCGGATGGAGCTGGTGAAGCTCGACAACCCGCCGGCGAGGCCGGCGCCCCGGATCGTCGGAACGGGGAAGGACGCGGTGCCGGCGCTGATGAAGTTGCTGAGAGAAGAGGCGAAAGTTATCTGATTGCCAACGGGAGATGCGCATGCCGGGTCCGGTGCTGGTGTTCGTGGAGCAGCGCGACGGGAAATTCAAGCGCGCCTCATATGAAGCGCTGAGCGAAGGGCGGCGGCTCGCGACCGCGCTCGGCGTGCCGCTTCATGCGGTCACGGTGGGGGCCGGAATCGCCGACGCGGCGAAGGAATTCGCGCATTACGGCGCGGATGCGATCAAGGTCGCGGACCATGCGAAATTGCAGACCTACGCGAATGCCGCCTGGGCGCGCGTCATCGCGAAGCAGGGCGCCGGGGCTTCCGCGATCCTCATCACCGCGAGCGCTCTGGGGAAGGACCTGGCCGGGCATGTCGCCGGGATGCTCGGGACGAGCGTGGCGCAGGACTGCACAGAGCTGCATGTCGAAGGCGGGCGAATTCTTGCGAAGCGGCCCGTTTACGCGGGAAAGGCGTATGCGACGGTCGCCGTGAAGGCCGGGCCTCTGCTCGCGACGCTTCGCCCGAATGTTTTCAAGGCCGCGGCACCCGACGCTTCGAGATCCGTCGAGGTCGAGAACCTTCCGATCGATGCGCAGGACGCCGATTTCCGCGCGGTCGTGAAGGAAATCCTGGCGAGCGCTTCGAAAAAGATCGAACTGACCGAGGCGAAGGTGATCGTGAGCGGCGGCCGTGGGATGAAGGGTCCGGAGAACTGGGGTCTCATCACGGATCTGGCGGCGGCGTTCGGCGGCGCGCACGGCGCTTCGAGGGCGGTGGTCGACGCGGGCTGGCGGCCGCACGAGGAGCAGGTGGGGCAGACGGGGAAGACGGTGAGCCCGACCTTGTACGTCGCGTGCGGAATCTCCGGCGCCATCCAGCACCTCGCGGGGATGAGCAGCTCGAAGTTCATCGTCGCGATCAACAAGGACCCCGATGCGCCCATCTTCAAAATCGCGAATTACGGTATCGTGGGCGACGTCTTCGAAATTCTTCCCGTGCTGACGGCCGAGGTGAAGAAACTCCGCGAATGAACCGGCGCATCAAAGCCGTCCCTCCCTCGCTCACGCTCGCCATCGCGGCGAAGGCGGCGGCGATGAAGGAGAAGGGCGAGGACGTGATCTCGCTTTCGGCGGGGGAGCCGGACTTCGACACGCCGCAGCCGGTGAAGGACGCGGCGATCAAGGCGATCCGCGAGGGGCAGACGAAGTACACGCCGTCGATCGGAATGCCGAGCCTGAGGCGCGCGATCGCCGAGAAGCTGCACGCGGAAAACGGCCTCAAGTACGACCACACGCAGGTCTTCGTCTCCGTCGGCGCCAAGCAGTGCCTCTTCGACCTGACGTTCGTGCTGTGCGACGAAGGGGACGACGTGCTGATCCCTTCGCCGTACTGGCTTTCGACGCCGGAGATGGCGAAGCTCTGCGGCGCGAACCCGGTCTTTGTCCCGTGCCCGGAGGAAATGGGGTTCATGCTCACGGCCGACGCCGTGCGAAAGGCGTGGACGCCGAAGACGCGGATGATCGTGATCAACACGCCGAACAATCCTTCGGGTGCGGTTTACGACGAAAGAGAGCTGATCGCGATCGGGAAATTCTGCGTCGAGAAGAAGATTTTCGTGGTGAGCGACGAGATCTACGAAAAGATGATCTACAACGGGAAGAAGCACCACTCGATCCTCGAGCTCGTCCCTGAATTGCGCGAGCAGGCGGCCTTCGTCGGCGGCTTTTCGAAGACCTGGTCCATGACCGGCTGGCGCGTCGGCTATGCGGCAGCCCCCAGGGACGTCGTCGACGCCTGCGACCGCCTCCAGGGCCACATGACCGCCAACACCGCCACCCCCAGCCAGCACGCAGCCCTCGCCGCCATGATCCTCGACGAGTCGTTCACGGACGCGATGATCAAGGAATTCGACAAGCGCCGGAGATTCTGCGTCGAGCGCATCCGGAAGATCCCCGGCGTCTCCACCGTCGAACCCCACGGCGCGTTCTATTTCCTGATCCGCGTCGACGGCCTGTACGGAAAGAGCATCGGTGGAAAGAAGGTGACGGATTCGCTGACGTTCTGCGAAGCGCTCCTGGAGAAGGAGAAGCTCGCTGCGGTGCCGGGCGTCGCATTCGGGACCGACAGGCACGTGCGCATCAGCTACGCGACCTCAATGGGCGCGCTGGAGAAGGGGTTGGACCGGATGGAGAGGTTCGTCCGTGCGCTGGCCTAGTCTCGTTGCAATCACGATCATTCTCTTCCCTGGGTGCGGGTCGCCGCGTCTAACTGAACCCGCAACGTCAAAGGACGTGAACCCGCTGCAGGCAGACTCCAGAGCCGACCTCAATTTCGAAGTCCGTGCCGTCGCGCAAATGACCGATCCGGATTTCGGGAATGCAGCAGCGCGCGCCGGGCTTTCGACGTCCCTTCAATCCACATGTTCCGGGCTGCTTATCGATGGCAAGGGCTTCGCAAATCCTGATGATCATTGCAATGCAACGGGTTTCGGAAATGGTTTTCAGCCTTGGCGTGGCTCCCGGTGGAACCTTCCGTTCTCGGGCGACATCGACCCCGGCATGCTCGACCTGGGGCAATACCGATGACGTCGGGGCGAGATCTGTCGCTCAGGCTGTCGCCCCGTCAAAGGGAATAATCCCGGCGGCGGCGCACTTCTCGCGCATCTCGCCAGTCTTGAGCGCGAGGTCCGGATCCCCGAGCTGGCGCAGGAGCGCCGCCCCTTCCAGCCAGGTTTCCCTCGCCTCAGCTGCCCGCCCGCTGGACAACCGGAACACGGCGAGCTCGCAGAGGTGAAGGCCCTCAAATCGCCGGTTTCGGACTTCGCGGTGGATGGCGATCGCCTGCTCGAACAGGACCTGCGCCCTGTCGAGCTTGCCCGCGCCATGCAGAAGCTGGGCCAGGTTTCCCGAGGCCACGCCTTCCGAGCGCCGGTCCCTGACCTCACGATGAGTGGCGAGCGCCTGTTCGTAGATTCGCTCTGCCTGCGCAACGCGCCCCGTCACCCAGAAAATGTTCGCCAGGCTTCCCAGCGTGACGCCCTCGAATCGCCGGTTTCCGACTTCCCGGTGAATGCGAAGCGCTTCCTCGCAGGCACGCTCCGCCATTTCGAGCCGGCCTGTCTCCTTGTAGAGGATGGCCCGGTTCCCGAGCGTGATTCCCTCCACCGCGCGGTCGCCGACCTCGCGGAGCCGGTTGATCGACAGCTCGAATTCGCGCTCGGCCTCGTCGCGACGCCCCGCGCGCACATTCAGGCCGGCAAGATTTCCGAGCACGATCCCCTCGAATCTCCGGTCCCCGACTTCGCGATGGATGGCGAGCGCCTCGGCCTGCATCCGGCGCGCTTCCTCGATCCGCCCCGATTCCTGGTACAGCAGGGCGAGGCTCCCCAGCACGATTCCCTCGTGCGGCCGGTTTCCGATCTCGCGCTGGATCTGAAGCGATTGTGCGTAGCCTCGCTCCGCTTCCGGAATTCTGCCGGTCGCCGTCTGAAGATTTGCCAGGCTTCTGAGCGTCACGCCCTCCAGGTGGCGGTCGCCCGCCCCGCGAAAGATCGCGATGGCCTCCGCGTAGGCGGCTTCCGCTTCTACCACGCGCCCGGTGTCTCCCAGCAAAGTTGCCAGGTCCGCCAGCGCCTTCGCTTCCAGCCGTCGCTCGCCGGCGGCCCGAAACGACGCGAGGGCCTGGGCAAACAGCGGCTCCGCAATCTTGCGCCGGCCCGCAAGGGCGGCCATCGCGCCGGACCGGCGAAGCGATTCCGCTTTCTCGCTTCCGGTTGAGAGCTCGGCGAACCTCTGCCATGCGAGTTCGGCAGCGGCCGGCTGGAGGTGCCTCTCGGCATGTTCGGCGGCGCGGCGTTCGTACAGCTTGCGGGCGGAGAGCGCGGCAGCCGGCTGCAGGCCGCCGGGATGGCGTCCCAGCCGGAGGTGTTCGGCGAGCTCTTGCGCGAACGGATCGGCGGAATGCGGCCTGAACGGAGCCGGCACGGGTTGGTGCAGCGGCGGCGGCTCGGGTGGCCGGCCGCCCGCTTGCCTCTCGATCGCCACAAAGGCCAGGGCGTGGAGCCGCGCGCGGTCGCCGGGGAGCTGAAGCTGGTAGGCGGCGTCGCGCAGGAGAGCGTGGCGGAAGAGGTAAGCCTGCTCCAGCGTGCGCGAGCGGAGCGAGTCGACGGACTCAGCATTCACGCGGGCCTCCCGGGAAGCCGGCATTCTGCGGAGGACGGGAACTGGAGTCAAACGCGCGGCCCGGCGCTGCCATCCTCCGCCACCATGACGTGCGTCGGCTTCGGTTCAATGACGACTCGCAGCTGCGCTGCCGCCTCGTCCCGGATCCGCTTCAGCTCCGCGTTCCGCGGCCAGTGTCCGGGGTCTGGCCGCGAAGAACTGCTCGATCGCGAACAGGGCGGCGCCGATGCAGATCAGGGAGTCGGCGACATTGAAGATCGGGAAGCGGATGCAGGTGACGTGGACGAAATCGCGCACCGCGCCGAATGCGATCCGGTCGTACAGGTTCCCGATCGTTCCGCCCGCGATGAGCGCGAGCGCGGCGGTGAGCGGCCAGCCCGGCGACCGGGCGCGGAGAAACGCGGCGCCGATGACCGTGAGCGCGACGAGGGAGAGGCAGACGATGAACCACCGCGCGTTCCGGTCCGACAGCAGGCTCCATGCGATCCCGGGATTCGTCGCGGTCTCGAAGCGGAGAATGCCGGCCACGACCTCGCGCGCGCGCCCCGTATCCGGCGGGCCGATGCGGGCGAACGCTTCGGACTTGCTCCAGAGGTCCAGCGACGCGGTGAGGACCACGACGGCGACGAAGACGGCGCGTCTCAGACCAGCTCGATCATCACGCGCCACGTGCATTCCGCCACCGCCCTTCCGCTTGCCGGCACGAGGTCGGGCGCCGGACCGGCAGAAGAGGTGCGTTTCCCGCGTCTTCTTTCAGCAAGTCCAAGGTGGCCCCGGCGATGCCCACTCTGTCAGTTCCGCCCTCTTCGCGGCGCGAGCCTTTGCCGTAATGCAGAAATAAATGTTTGTAATACAGTAATATGATAATTTCATACATCAACCAGGAGGGACACGCATGCCACTCTTCAAGCGCACGGTCGTGACGATGATCCTCCTTGTTCCCGCCCTCCTCGGCTGCCGCCCCCGCCCAGCCCCTTCAGCTCCCTCCTCCCCAACCACGAAGCCCAACCAGGAGGTCGCGATGCCCCAGCCCGATGAGCGCCCTGGTGCAAACAGCGTCGCGCGCAGGGCCGCCGTTCTCGCGCTTGTCTCTTACCGATCCTGATGGCGATTCAATGAGGGAGAAGACCGGCCGCCTGCTCCAGATGCTGCTCGTGTGCCTTCACGGCCTCTCCGGCCTGCTCAAGTTCGTCCCGGCGGCGCGCGAGAATCAGCTGATCGCCGCGGTCGGGTACCCGGAGCCCGTCATCTTCGCCTTCGGCGCCCTGCAAATGCTCGGAGCGGCCATGTTTGCCTTCCGCCGGACGCTTCCGTTCGGCGCCGTCGTCCTGACCGCCGCCTCGCTTTTCGCCCTGTACGGCTACCTGACTCGCGGAGTCGGCGTCGCGGCGGCCGCTCCGGTCGTGCTGTCCGTTCTGCCCGGGCTCAGCTGGTACCTTCTATCTTCCCATCGAACACCGACCCTCCCGCCGCCGGAATGAACGCCAGGATTGAAAGCAGGGAGAGTCGGGGTCCTCATTCCGGCGCCGAGTCTCGCGCGTCTTCGAGGGGCGGAACGCCCGCCTTGCTACAGGAGTCACGAAGGGCGGAGGTCTTGGTTTCCAGCGTCTTGAAGTCGCCGACCTCGCGCAGAATCGCCGCGCCCGTCCGAAAGGCTCGGTGAGCCTCTTCCACTCTGCCCTCTACGATCAGGACCTGGGCGTAGTCGCACAGGTGAATGCCTTCGAATCGCCGATTGCCTACGGCGCGATGAATGGCGATCGCGTGCTCGAAGGCGCCAACGGCTTGCTTCGTTCGCCCGGTTTCCCGGTACACGCCCGCCAGGTTGCCCAGCACGGCGCCTTCCGTGCGCCGGTCGCCGATGGCACGTTGAAGAGAGAGAGCCTGTTCCAGGGCGCGCTCCGCCTGCGGGTTGCGGCCGGTTTCCTGGAACAGGTAAGCGAGGTTGGCCAGCGTGATCCCCTCGGAACGGCGGTCGCCCATGTCGCGGCTTGCGGAGAGGGCCAGCTCGAAAGTGCGTTCGGCCGGTTCGGTGCGACCCGTGGCGACAAACAGCGACCCGAGGTTCGAAAGCGCCACCCCCTCGGAGCGCCGGTTTCCCACTTCCCGGTGAATCGACAGCGCCTGCTCGTGCAGGACTTCCGCCCTCTCAAGGCGGCCGGTTTCACTGCAGAGGTTCGCCAGATTTCCGATCGCGACTCCCTCGAAGCGCCGGTTGCGGACTTCGCGGTGAATCGCAAGGGCCGCTTCATAGGTGCGCTCCGCTTTCTCGACGCGGCCGGTCTCGAGGTACAAATTTGCAAGGTTTCCCAGCGCAATCCCTTCAGACCGCCGATCCGCCACCTCACGGTGAATCGCCAGCGCCTCTTCGGAAGTCCGCTCGGCCCGATCCACCTGCCCCGTCTCCTTCAGGAACGTTGCAAATTGTCCCAGCGCAACTCCCGTTGCGCGACGGTCGCCTGAAGTGCGGATCAGGGTAAGTGCCGCTTCCCAGTCGCGATCCGCCTGCTCCCTTCGCCCCAGGTCCCACGACAGGCCGGCGCGGTCCGCGAGGGCCATGCCTTCGCGTTTCCGGTCGCCGGCCTCGCGAAACGCGGCCAGCGATTCGCCGAAGAGCCTTTCGGATTCCGCCGATCGACCGGCTTTTCGTGCTGCGAATCCAGCGCGGCGCAGGACTTCGCCTCTTTCCGCGCCGGTTGTGAGTGAGGCAAGCTCGCGCCACAGAACCTCGGAGGCTTCTATTCTGAAGTGTGACTCGGTGTGTTCGGCGGCACGGCGCAGGTAATGCCGGAGCACGGCCTCCATTTCCGCGAGCTGGGATTCCGCGGCGCCGATGAGGCCCTTGCGCGCGAGGCCGGCGTGCGTGGCGAGATCGTTCGCCCGGGCGTCGATCGGGTGCGATTGATAGCGACCGGACCCAGTGCCGCTCATCGGCAGCGGCTCCGGCGGCCTTCCTCCGAAGCACGCTTCTGTCGCTTCCAACGCCAGGGCATGGAGCCTCGCCCGGTCGCCGGGGAGTTGAAGCTGGTACGCGGCATCGCGGAGCACGGCGTGGCGGAACAGGTATGCGATTTCGGCCGAGGGCACGGCGCGATTGTAGGGGCGGCGGCCCGCCTTCAGGAGCCTGGCCCTGGAGGTGAGCTGCCTATCCACGATCCTCGCAATATCCGAACACACGTCCCTTGAAGTACTCGCGAACCTTCTTCGCGTGAACTTCCGGGATCTCCCGCTTGAACGGAAACGCCTTCGCGTCGGCGACCCAGCGCGAAAGAAAAACTTCGAGGAATTGCCCGACAGGCGCGAGCGAGTCCTTCCAGCACCGGTCGAACGTGTCCGCCGGAGTGTGCGCCCACATCAGCTCGACGCCGAGTCGGCCGAAGGCGGCGGTGGGGACGCCGGCGTACGCGAACGGCGCGTTGTCGCTTGAATAACACTCGTCGTCGAACTTCATCGCGGGACCCATTTCGCTCGCGAGGAGCTTGCAGGCGCTCATGAGCTCGGGCGGGCCGCCGACGGGACAGTAGTTTTCGCCGAAGAGCAGGCCCTGGAGGTCGACGTTGAGCATGAGGCGGGTGCGCTCGAGCGGCGACCAGTCAAGCCTCCAGCCGGGTTTCCGTTTCTTCGCGAGGTGCTGCGCATGCGCCTTCCGCAGATTCTCGACGTGCGCCGTGCTGCCGCGCAGGCCGAGCTCCTCGCAGCCGAACGTGCAGAAGCGGATCGTGCGCTTCGAGCCGCGATGGGAGAAGACGCGCGCGACCTCCATCGCGACCGCGGCGCCGCCCGCGTTGTCCTGCGCGCCGTAGCCGCCCCAGACGGAATCGTAGTGGCCGCCGACCACGACTTCCTCCCACGGCTTTTCGGTGCCGCGCAGGACACCCCAGATGTTCTGCGACTGTTTCCACTCGTGGCTGACTTTTGCGATGACCTTCGCGCGCTTCAGCCCCTTGCGCATGATCTTGTCGCCGTCCTCGAAGCGGATGCGCACGACGGGCACCGCGCCGAACGCGTCGCGCTTCTCGTTGGACAGCTTCGTCAGGCGAGGCTCGATGAAGCGGGCGTTTTCGACGAGCACGATCGCGGCCGGCTTCGCGCGCATGAGGGGCTCGTACTTGTCGGGGGCGCCGAGCTCGCCGTAAAGGAGAAAGATCTGTCCCGGTTTTGTTTTCGGGAGGAAGACCTCTTCGCCGCTCTCGACGAAGACAAGCTCCCCCTCGACTCCGCGCGGGGGGGTGCTCGCGGTCGCGCAGACGGGGCGCGTCTGGAGGGCGCCCATCCCCTCGACGTGAATTGAGGCTTCGGCTTTGCCCGGGACTTCCACGCGAAACGGCTCGACCGACGTCTCCAGCCCGTACGCCTTGAATTGCCTGAGGACGTACTCGCCGGCCTTCCGCTCTTCCGGCGAGCCGCCTGGACGGATGCCAATTTCCCTGGCCATCACGCGGATGTGGTCGAAGGCCTTCTGGGCGCTGAAGAGCATGAGCAATCTCCCGAGCTGATGGAATCAAAGTGGCGAGGCGCGGATCCTACCCGTGGCCGCGGCAGGCGTCCCATTTCGGAGATCCCGAGGGTTCGCCCCAGCGGCGTCGTAGAATCCTCTTCCCGTGAGCCCCATTTCCGGACGGGAAACAGGAGGCGCGATGGAAATCGTCAGGGATCAGGAGTTGCTCGACTGGCGGGGCGCCACCTTGTGCTGTTTTTGCGAAGCCCGCCCGCCGGTCCACGGCAAGAGTTGCGTGGTCAGCCTGTCGAAGGTGACGGACGGCGAGGGAGGCCGACTGCGGACGCTGGAATCTACGGTCCTGGTGCCGCGCTGCGCGGAGTGCCGGGCGGGGCATATGCGGGTCATGACCATCGGTCTGACCGTCGCGCTCCTGGGAGCGGTGGCGGCCTTCCTGGTGTTCGTCGTCTGGAAGCCGATCGACATGCCGGGATGGGCGATGGGCACCCTGGTCTTCCTGGGACTCGCGCCCGGCTGCGTCATGATCGGCGGGGCCTTCGGCCTCCCCGCGGGACAGAAGCCGGAACGCGACGCCGAGTCTTTTTCGTCGGTGATGGAGATGAAGCGCGGCGGCTGGCAGATCAAGGGCTCTACTCCGAAGCAGCCCGGCCAGTAGACCTGACCGTCCGGGAATCAGGCCAACGGCTTCCGCGCGACCATCCGCACAAAGCCGACGTACCGGCCGCGGTCCGCCCGGATCGCCGGGGCGTCGGTCGGGAACCCGGAATGGCCGCCGCCGCCTGCCATGCGCGCCTCGTCCCAGCGGAGCCAGTGCTTCCAGCCGTCTTTCATGAGCGCACAGGACTCGACCTCGACGAGACCCGTGGCTGCCCAGTGCCGCTTCCACCACGGCGCCGTGTGGAAGCTGCCGCATTCCTTCGGGTCCCAGAATGGCGGCGACTTGCCGAAGGGGCGGGCGAGGTGGCCCGGGACGTTCCCCTTGATGTCGCGCACGAGCCCCGGGACGACGATGCCGATGCGGCCTCCCTGCCGCAGGAACTTCGAAAAGTACGCGAGGTACGTGTCGCTCGTGCCGTAATAGTGGTAGGAGTCGAGACTGACGATCGCGTCGAAGAAACCGTCGGCGTACGGAAGCGCGTGCGCCTCGGCGCGGATCGGAAAGACCCGGTCGTCGACGCGCGCTTCGCGAAGCGTCGCGAGATTCTGGGTCGCCGTGATCCAGAGGTCGTTCGCCCAGACGGTCACGCCGAACTCGCGCGCGAAGAACACGGAGGTCATGGCACGCCCGCAGCCCATGTCCAGGACGCGCATGCCCGGACGAAGCGGCATGACCTCCGTCAGCGATTCCGCGAGCCACAGCGCGTTCGGGCCCATCTCGTTCGCGAGGATCCACGCGGGGTCGTACTTCGAAGCCCGCGGGAACACCGGGTTCGCGAGAAGCCGCTTCACCTTCGCCAGGTTTTTCATTTCTCCTCCACGATCCGCCCGTCCTCGATACGGATCACGCGGTCGGCGGGTTCGATGTAGCGCGTGTCGTGGGTGACGACGACGACTGAAGCGCCTTTTTCGCGATGGAGCGAGCGCATGAGGGCGAAGATTTCGGCGCCGGTTTTCGAGTCGAGTTCGCCGGTCGGTTCGTCGGCGAGGAGGAGGAGCGGGTCTTTGAGCAGGGCCCGCGCGATCGCGACGCGCTGCTGCTCGCCGCCCGAGAGTTGTCTGGGCCGGTGGTCGAGCCGGTCCCCGAGCCCCACGCGCTTCAGCATTTCCTTCGCTTTCTCGCGCATGCCTTCCGCCAGCCCTTTGGCGTAGAACGGCACGAGCACGTTTTCGACGGCGTTCAGGTTGGGGATGAGGTTGAAGGCCTGGAAGACGAAGCCGAGTTTTTCGCGGCGAAAGTCGGACAGCTCGTCGTCGGAAAGCGCACCGAGGTCCCGGCCCGCGACCTCGATCGTCCCCGACGTCGGGCGCTCGAGCGCGCCCGCCAGGTGCATGAACGTCGACTTGCCGCTTCCGCTCGGGCCGACGACAAAGGTGAAGCTGTTCTCAGGCAGTTCGATGGAAACGCCGCGCAGAGCCTCGACGGGGCGGCTGCCGATTGCGAAAGTTTTCGTCAGATTCACGGCGCGCAGGAGGCTCACGCGGCGCGGATCGCTTCGACGGGGGAGAGGCCGGCCGCGTGCCTCGCGGGGTAAACGCCGCCCAGGATCCCGAGGACGACGCCCACGCCGAACGCGGTCGCGACGAGGGAAGGAGGCGTGGCGGGCGCGAACGGCATGAAGCGGGCCGCAATCTGGACGCCGGCGACGCCGACGCTGCAGCCCAGGAGGCCGCCGGCTATGCCGAGGTAAGTGCTCTCGACAAGGACGAGGCGGGTGACGTCGCCGCGCGACCATCCGTTGGCCTTGAGGATGCCGAATTCGGGGATGCGCTCGGTGACGCTCATGAGCATCGTGTTGAGGATTCCGATCGCGCCGACGATCACCGCGATCGAGCTCACGACCACGAGGAACACGTCGAGGTTCGAGATCAACTTGCCGAATTCCGACTGCCACTCCGCGGTCGAGAGGCAGTCGACTTTCTTCGGGTCCTTCGAGAATTCGTCCTCGATCGCTTTCTCGATCCGCGCCATCTCCTCTTTCGACTGCACCTTCGGCTCGACGTAGAAGCTCGTCACGACGTCCTTGCCCGAGATCCCCGCGAACGCCCACGCCTGGTCGAGGTGCATGACCAGCGTGCCGTCGAGGAAGAGCGACCCGGTCTGGTACACGCCGACGATTTCGTACAGCAGCTCGCCGACCTTGATGGAGCCGCCGACGTCCTTGCCGTATTTCTTCGCGATGCGCTCCGAAACCACAACGCGCCGTTTCCCCGCGTCCTGCCCCTCGATGTTCCTTCCGCGCTTCATCGATCGCGAATAGACATGCCCCGCGGACAGCCGCGTGTGACGCTCGGGGTCAAGTCCGAGGACGACGACCGCCGAGAACATTCCCATCAGGGTCTTCTGCCCCTCGACGTTCGGCGCGACTTTCCAGTATTCGGGAACGCAGGCGGCGACACCGGGGATCTTCTCCACGCGGTTCGCGTAAGAAATCGGAAGGCTGGAGAAAATAGGGTCGACCGAATTCGCCTCGATCATCACGAGGCCCTCGACCTTGTCGAGCGTGTCCGTCATCGTGTTTTTCAACCCGGACGACACGCTGATCAGGCCGACGACCCCCGCAATCGCGACGGCGACGCCGACGAGCGCGAGAAAGGAGCGCAGCGGCCGGGTCAGGATGTTGAGGAGGGCGAAGCGAAGCACGGGGGGAGTAAGCAGGACGGTCGCGAATTCCGCAACCGGGAATACGCCGAACCGGCGAGCCGCGCGTCCGTTGGCACTTCCATGCGCAGGATCGCAGCGGCGTTCGTGTTCGCTCTCCTCCTCGCGATTCTCATTCGCATGGGAGCCCCTGCAGCTCAGCGCGCCCCGGACGCCGCCCCGCTCTTCGCGGCGCCGGAAGAGGCTTCCGCAATTGAGCTGTCTGCGGCTGCCGACCCTGCGGTTTCTGGTGAGAAGCCGGATCCCGAGCTCGTCCAGGGATCCTCCGCAGTCTACGCCTGCGGATCCGGAGGTTGCGCGTCGCTGAAGTGGATGGTGCGCCGCCAGAACGCCGACGGCTCGTGGGGCGGCGACCCCGAGATCTTCGAGGGCCGCGTTTATGCGCAGACGTCGGCGACGGCGCTGTGCCTCTTCGCCCTGCTTTCCGCGGGCTACACGCACCTCTCGAAGGAATCCGTCGCAATCGAGGGATCGGAAAGCGAAAAGACCTACGGCGAGACGATCAAGGCGGCATTGGCCTGGCTGGACGCCCGGCCTCCGTCGGATGCGTTCGACGCGTCGCTCGAGGCCCTCGTCATGTCCGAAGCCTGGGGCCTCACGACCACCCGGTTTCTCGGCCCCTCATGCGAGGCCGCCCTCGCCCGCTACGACGCCTTTCAGCGCTTCGACGGCACCCGCGGCGACGCGCTCGCGGAGTCATGGGCGGCGGAAGCGGTCGCTTCGGCGAGGCTGTCCGGCGTGGAATTCGACCAGCTCGCTGCCGAGCGGACTTCGACGCGGCTGAAGGAGTCCCTCGACGCAGGGCCGACGCCGGAAGCGGCTGCCGCCTACCTCCTCATCACGAAGGACCGCGAACACCCATCGCTCCCCGGCCTCGCGGCCTCCCTCGCCGGCGCACTCCCGGACTGGGAGAAGCCGGAGTTTACGCGCTGGTACTTCGCCACGCTGGCGCTACATCAACTCGAAGGTCCCGGTCACGTCGACCCGCCGGGCGAATCCTGGAAGGCATGGAGTCAGGCCGTGAAGGAAGTTCTCGTGCGGAACCAGCTCTGTGACGGCACGTGGCCCGGGCTGTCCGGCCAGACGGGAACCGCCGTCCGAACGGCGATGGCGACGATGTCGCTCGAAGTCTACTACCGGTATTCGAGCATGCTCGGAGTCAAGTAAAGAGAGCGGGCGAGCGGGCGAGCGGGCGAGCGGGCGAGCGGGCGAGCGCGCCCGCCTGCCCGCGCGCGCAACGCGCGCCGCCCTATCTCCTTTCGCTCCCGCGCGGCCGGAAACTCGTCTCCGTCTTCGAAAAGTCGATGTCCACTGCCTTCGGCAACGGCGCGCCGCCGCTTCTCAGAACTTTGATCGCCGGACGGTCCATGGCGGTCGCGGCGACCGAAGCGACGATGCCCGTGCAGCCGGCCCACTCGCCGTCGAGGACTTCGACTTCCAGGCCGACCGGAAAGGGAGGCGTGAGCGCGAGGAAGGCCTTGAGGCCGTCGGGATGAAGGGCCTTCCCCGACTCGTTGCGCATGAGCTGGAGCGCTTCGTCGTCGCGCATCGCCCAGCCGTCGGGGAAGCCGGAGGTAAGGAGGTCGAAGATGTCCGCCACTGCGATGACGCTCGCGTAGCGGTGCATCGAACCCGGGCCCGTCGAGTCGCGCGCGGACAGCGTCTGCATCCCGACAAGGCGGCGCGGGAAGCCTCTTCCGTCAAAGCGTTCGTGGTGCTGATAGGCGCAATGGGCGCAGAGGAGTGAGAGGCCGGTGTCGGAGCGGAGGAGGTGGTAACCGGCGGCGGGGTGAAGCTGCTGGCCGGGCGCGGCTTTCACGGCTTCTTCCGGCAGCACGTGGTAGCCGACGTCGTGGAGTATGCCGCCGACGCAGAGCTCGCGGCACTCGCGCGGCAGCCAGCCGAGGCGGCGGGCGACCATGACGGACCTCGCCGCGACGTTGAGCGCGTGGTCGACGTGGTGGCTGGCCTCCGTGCGCGGCATGCCGGTCACCATCGGCGCGTCTTTCTCGAGGGCGATGCCGTCGAAGAACGCGTCGAGCTCGGGGCCTGACATGGCTTCGACGAAGCGGAGCGACTTCACGGCCTTGCGGACGTCGGGATGCGCGAGTTTCTCGCTCACGGTCGTCGCCTCGTCCGCCGAGCCGATCGCCGCAGCTCGCCCGATCGTGTCGCGCACCGACTTGAAGAATGCCGCGAGCTTGCGCGCCATCGGCGCCCGCGCCGCTTCAATCACGAGGTCGCGCCCGTCGACGTCCTCCGCACCCTCTTCGAAGACGTACAGGTCACGGTACCCGGCCTGCGCGAGCCGCTGGATCGCCGCGGGCGTGAGCGCCGCGCCTGAAGCGAGCATCGCCGTGCCGTTCGGATAATAAAGCGCCCGCGCCACGCGCTGCCCGGGAACCGCTTCGTCGACCTTGACGCGCCTCACGGCTTCGCCTCCACCGGGAGCGATTTCCCGGGACGGAGACGCTCGGGCAGCAGGACACCGGCGCTCACCACGAACGGGATCGCCTCTTCCACGCTCATGTCCAGCGGGATCACGTCCGATTTCGGGAGAATCAGCACCCACCCGGTGATCAGCGTCGGCGCGTTCGGCACGCACACCGTCACCATCTCTTTCCCCTCTCGTTCGTTAAGCACGCTGATCCCGTCGTTCGTGACGAACCCGATCGACCAGATTCCCTCGTACGGATATTTCACCAGCACCACGCTCTTGAACTCGACCTGCTTGTTTCCCTTCATCAGAAAATCCGAAACCTGCTTTCCGTACCCGTAAATGTTGCCGACGATGGGGAAGCGCGCAACGACGCCGTCGAAGGCGCCCATGAGGCGGCGGCCGAGGAAGGAGGCGAAGAGGAAGCCGAGGAAAAAGATGAGGACTGCGGCGACGGGGAAGCCGATCGCGGACTTGAGCCAGTGGTCGGTGGCGCGCAGGTCGAGGAGGGCGTGGCCGGTGTAGGAAATGATGAAGTCGCCAAATGGCCGTCCGGCCCAGCGGTCGAGGCCCCAGAGGACGAGGCCGCCCATCGGCTTGCCGACGTAGTCGTTGAGGATGCCGAACGCGGCGATCAGGATCAGGATCGTGAGTGTCGTGGGGAGCAGGGAAGCGATGCCGGTCATGAAGGACCGCTTGAACCCTGCTTTGATGGCCTGCGAAAGCATCCTTTTCCTTCCCTGTGACCCTGTTGTGGCATTCTATCGCTGCCGCGAGAGGGCGGCACGATCTTCGAGGAGGCGGGATGAAGCGGCTGCGCGTGCTGGCGCTGGGCGTGCTGCTGGCGGCGTGCTCGAAGAAACCCGTTCCCGCGGCGACGGGGAGCCCGGCGGTGAAGTACACGCCCATCGAGAAAAACGTGCTCTGGGTCAGTGAAATCCCGAGCCACTACAAGAGCGCGAACGGCTACGGGTTGTGGTCGCAGATTTACAGCGGGCTCGGCAGCAACGGGGTCGGGTCCGACAAGGATCCCGCGAAATCGTACGACGCGACTCTCACCGTGGCGTGCAGCGAGCGCATCTGCGGCAAGTTCGACAATGGCGATGACGGCTGGACCTTCACTCTCCGCTTCGCCGTGACCCCGAAAGGCGCTTCCGCCCCGACGCTCGATTTCACGGTCGAAGCGGGGAGTCTGAAGATGGAATACGTTTCGAAAAAGATGCCGGTGCGGGTGGTCGCGATGGACCATCTCATGAACGACGAGCGGACGAAGCTCGCGCCGGCGCTGATTGCGGCGGCGTTAGGGGTGAAAGTCGCGGTTCCGGACGTGCTGAAGGGGTGCCTGAAGGCCGCGACGCGGGAGACGGCGGTGGCGGCGCTGAAGGCGGGCGGATGGGCGCCGGCGAGCGAAGCTGAGAAAGCGGCGTGGGCGATCGGGACGGGCGACAAGGCGGCGATCGCCGCAACCGGGGACGCCGCCGTTGACGCCGCGATGTCCGTCCTCAGCGGGTCCTTCCCGCGCTCCGATGACGTCGCCCTGCTCGCGCCGGTTCTCGCCGAGGTCCGTACCCCCCGCGCCGGCGAGGCGCAGGCGAAAGTCCTCACCGCCATGGTCGACGGGAAAACCCTCGCGCTCGCTCCCGGGTCCCTCCTCCTCCTGGTCCGCGCGCTCGAGCACGACGGCGCCGCAGACGCCCTTCCGGCCCTCGAGAAAATCACCGCGGGAAAGGCCTCCACCTTCTATGACGAACTCAAGACCCAGGAGGTCCGCGACGCCGCCACAAAAACCGCTTCCGCCATCCGCGCCCGCACTGGCGGAAAATAAGCGAATTCCCCTCAAGTCGCCGCCGCCCGCCCGCCGAATCTAGTCCCGAGTGGGGGCGACCCGTCCGCCGTGGCCTCGGAGACCCGGCGGACAGCCCCTTCGGCCAGCTGCGTTCGCCCGGGGTGGAGACCACCGGTTTCCCCCGCAGGGTCGCGCGGCAGCGGGCCCACAACGAGAGAGGGGAGCCGCACCGTGGAAAAGCACATGTGCCAGCGCTGCCGTTGCCAGGAGTACATCCCGACGCACCAGTTCGTGAAATTCGACGAGAAGGTGCAGTATGTGTGCGCGAAATGCTGGGACACGTTCCGGAAGTGGTTTTTCTGCGGGACGAGGACGAGCAGTGGAAATGACCAGGCCGCCTAGTGAGGCGTCTGGTTTGAGTCCGGTAGATTGCGAGACGACGCCAGTGGTCAGGGGGTAGTCGGTGGGTGGTAGGAACGGCCCCCGTTCGCGGGTCTTTTCTACCTCCTACCCACTACCGACTACCCACTGCCGTTCATTGGCAATCTGCCGGAGCCGGACTGGAAGCGCCCTAGGTTCTCCCGCCCGCCTTCGCAGGACGCCTTTCGGCGAGCCGCTTCATCACGACGTGCATTTCCAGCCATCCGGTGAAATCGCGCTCGTAGAAATCCGCCCAGGGTCCGCCTTCCGCGAAGCCGCGGTTGCGAAAGATGAGGCGCGTGTAGTGCCCCTCCGGCTTGAGCGCGTACTCGACCAGCGTTTCCTCCGGCTCGCTGGATTTCCACCAGTAAGTGAGGCGCTTGCCCATCTCGACGCGCACGATCCGCCCGGTGTCGGGGCCGCCCTTGTCGGTCGGCGAGCCGAAGACGAAGGTTCCGCCGGGCGCGAGACGGTCGACCGTCACCGTCGCCATGTAGCTCCACCGGATGATCTGCGCCGGCTCCGTCAGCAGCCGCCACACGGTCGCCGGCTTCGCCTTGATCAATAGCTCGAATCGGATGTCCAGCTTCTCCGCATTCCTCATCCCCCTCTCCTTTCGATTTCCTCGGCCAGCCGTTTCAGTGAGAGCAGACGCGATCTCCAGTAGCGACGGTACCCGGCAAGCCACCGGTCGACTTCACGAAGCGGCCGCGCCGACAACGACACCAGGCGTTCCCTTCCGCTGCGACGCACCACGATCAGCCTTCCTCGCTCCAGCAGCCTCAGGTGCTTCGCGACGGCCTGCCGCGAGATGGGGAAGCGCCTGGAGATGCCGCCGACGGTTTCCGGGCCGCGCCGCAGACGGTCGAGGATCCTGCGGCGGACGTGGTGGGAAGCGGCGGTGAAGGTGGCGTCCATGGGCAACCATAAGGTTGCATATTGGGGGGCGGGAGTCAAGCATCGATGGGTAGAGATTGTGCGGGGGAAAAATGCAAAGGCTTAGCCACAGAGGGCGCAGAGGGCACAGAGAACGACCACGACTATTTTGAGGGACGCCCGTCGGGAAAGCGCGCCTGGTCTTCGGCGAGCAGACCTTCAACTTCTGAAGCAGGCGTCGAGGCTCCTTCTGCGCCGATGCCGGGACATACCTCGGCCTCCGAATCCCACTTCCATTTCGCGGCCATCACCTTGCTCCAGAACGGGTAAGTGCGGCACTGGGACGGGCGCGCGGCGTAGACGGTGCAGCCTTTGCCGGCCTCGTAAAAGGTGCAGTCGAAGTTCGGCTTCTCTCGCAGGGAGAGGTGTCCGTTCACGGCGCGGACGTGCTGGAGTGTGAATTCCGCGACGGACAGGCCGAGGTGCGCGGCTAGCGCCTCGATCTCGGAGTCGTTCACCCACACCGCGCCGGGCCCGTGCTTGCCGGAGCAGCAGTCGCCGCACTCGGGGCCCAGGCAGCGGAAAGGGACGGCGGGGTGGAACCAGGGGACGCTCACCGGGTCTTGACCTCGACCCAGCGGAAGCGCTGGTTGGTGTACACGCCGAAAGAGAAGGTCGCCCCGTCGGGGCTGAACTCGAAGCGCCGGGTCGCCTCTTCGCTGGTCCCGACAACCTTCGAGTTGAGCACGAACTTGTATTGGTCGAGGGTGCGCGCGACATAGGCAACGCTTTCACCGTCCGGGCTGAACCTGAGGCCGGTGACCTCCTCCCAGTTGTCGCCTTCGCGGCCGTCGACGACGACGTATCCCTTGTTGTCCTCGCCCGCAAAACAGGCGACGCGGCTGCCGTCCGGGCTGGCGCAGAGCATCTCGATGAACTTGCAGTCGCGCCCCATCTGTTTGCCGTTCACGAGCAACCGGCACCTTCCCTTGTCGTAGACCGAGCACGCGAACAGGTCCGGCGCCTTGCGGAATACCATCTCCCAGCCGATCCCCTCGTGAGGCTCGTCCTCCTTGCCATCGCGGACGATCCGGATTTTCCCGCCGTCCTCGGCCACGTACGCGATCGACACGCCGTCCGGGCTGAAGCCCTTCGTCAGGCTGACCTTTTCGTGCTCGGGCTCTTCCTTCCCGTTGCAGACGATGCGCCACTTCGCGCCTCGTTTCCCCGCGAACCCGACGACGCCCCCGGTGGTGCTGAACTGCGGCTGGATGATGTCGTCCCAGGGGCCGTTTTCTTTGCCGTCGAGCACGAGAAAGTACTGACTGTCGCGTTTCGCGGCGTACGCCAGGTGAGCTCCGTCGGGGCTCAACACCGGCGGCCGCACCTCTTCATAGGCGGCGCCTTTATCGCTTCCGTTGAAGACCACGTCCTTCCCGTCCAACCGTCCGACGCACACCACGCGCGAACCGTCGGGCGTCCACTCCGGAAATCTGATCTTCTCGCAGTCGGGCAAGGCCTTCTTCCCCGCCACGAGGCGATACTTGTCGCCGACCACTACGAGCGTCGCCAGTTCGCCCGAAGTCGGCGAATACTCGATCCACTCGACGCCGTCGCACGGTTCGGATACGTCGCTGCCGTAGATGACGACCGACTTGTCTTCAATCAGCGCTTCGTAGGCAACCTGTCTTCCGCCGCGACTGAACGCCGGCTCGCAGATCCCCAGCTGCACGTCCGTGGGAAGCCTGGCGATGACGCGGCCCGGCGGCTTCTCGTCCTGGGCCGCAACGGACAGCGCGGAGGCCGCGACAAGAATCGCGACGAGAAAACGACGGGTTCCCATGAGCCGATTGTACCGGCGTCGCTACCAGAACTGCACCGACCGCCGCCGATATTCGCCGAACTTCGCGGCCGGAGGGCCGTTAGGATGCGGGCATTCCTTCGGAGCCCCGACATGATCCGCTTCGTTTCCCGCGCCCTGTTCCTGGCGGTTGCCCTCGGTGCATCTGCCGGCGACTCCATAGACAGCCTTTACAGCGACGAGGAGCTGCTCGCGCTGGACGATCGCGAAGTCTACGTCGTCGAGATCCTCGAGGTCCGAGGCGACAAGCCGACCAACGGCCATCCGCCCGGCGTCACGATCAGGATCCGGGAAGCGATGCGAGGCAACCTGAAGGCCGGCGATGAAGTGAAGATCCTCTGGTACCAGGGAACGCACGGCGTGGACTGGACCGGGGAGGGGCGTGCGGAGGCGATCGAGGCCTGGAACAACAGGCCCTGCGAGGCGCCGGGGAAGGGATCGGTCTGGATCCTCATGAGCGCGGACGAGGAGGCGCGTCCGACTTTCCTGCCGCACACGCGCTGCCGGTATCCGTTCGAAGAGAAGAGGCACGCCGTGGTCGCGAGGGCACTGCAGGCCCGGCGCGACCGTGTCAAGGCGGAGGCGGAAGCGGCCCGGGTGCGCGCAGCTGCGGTGGCGAAGCGCCGGGAGGAAGACGGGCCTGTGCAGGAGAAGATCGACGCTGCGGCAGCGGCCCGCAGCGCCGAGATCGTCCTCGTCGGCAAGCTGGGCGGATTCGATCTGCTGAAATTCGGCGACCCCCTGGGAGTCAGGGTTGAAGAGTTCCTGAAAGGGGCGAAGCCGATTTTCGGGAAAACCCCCTGGTTCTCCATGGCCACCACGCTGACCGAGGACGAGATCCTCACGATCGAAGCCCGGGCCGGCTCGGCCGTTATCGTCTTCTTCGGCGCGCCTAGGGACGCGGCGCACCTCGATCTCGGCTTTCCGCTCCAGGGCGGCGTCAACGCCATTCTCTCCGCGACGCCGGAGCGGTTGAAGGCGGTCCGGGAGGCGCTGGAGCGGAACGCAGAGAGGAAGTAGCCCGCGATCCCGCGGTGGACCAGACCGGTCCCGATGAACCATTGGGGCGCGCTGGTGCAGCCGATCTCACCCTTTGATCCTGCCTGTTCAGAGGTGCGCGTCCAGCTCCTTCAGCACCTCGGCAACAGGCAACACGTCGATCCCACCCTCGTGCCAACGCCGGTTGCCCAGATAGACGAGTTTCGCCGTCGCCATCGGGTAGTCCTTCAGGAATTCCCGAAGCGCGTCGAGATCCCCGCTTCGCACGCGCTCGGACGCCTTGACCTCGAACGCGCGCAAGCCTCGTTCTCCATAGAGCACGAAATCGACTTCGCGGCCGGTGGGAGTGCGCCAGTAGTGCAGGCTGTACCCGAGGTTGCCGTAATCATTATGGGCGCGCAGGTGCTGGAGGAAAAACGTCTCGAGGGCCGCGCCGCGGATCTCTTCGGGCGCATCCAGGGGACCCACGGGGCGGATCGCCCGGAAGACTCCGGCGTCGAAGAAATAGAACTTGGGGTGAAGGGCGACGCGTCGCTTCGCGCGGCGGGTGAAGGCCGGGAGCCGGTAGCCGATGAGGAGGTCGTCGAGGATCTGGAAATACCCTTCGACGACCTTCGCCGAGACAGAGCAGTCGCGGGCGACCGAGGCCATGTTCAGCACGGCGCCCTGCGAGAACGACGCTGCTTCCAGGAATCGACCGAACGCGGCGATGTTCCGGGACAGGCCTTCCTGCTGGACTTCTTCCCTGAGCCAGGAGGCGACGTAGCTCTGCAGGAACGGCTCCGGATCGGCGATGGTGCATGCGTGCGGCAGGCCGCCCCATTTCAGGCCCCGCGCGAGGTCGAAATCGCCGGCGAGCTCCCGGGCCGTGAGCGGGTGCATGTGATGGGTGAGGGCGCGGCCGGCGAGCAGGTTGACGCCCCGGCGGCGGAGCTTCCGGGCGCTTGAGCTCGTCAGCGCGAAGCGGATGCCCCGGGATTCGATGAGGCGATGGACCTCGTTGAGAAGGGCGGGGGCGCGCTGGATTTCGTCGATGACGACCCAGTCCCGGTGCGACGCCGCGATGTCGGTGTCGAGACGGCCGGGATCCGTGAGGAGCCGGTTCCAGGTGCGGTCCTCGAGGAGATCGAAGTACAGGGCGCCCGGAAACGTCTTCCGCAGCCACGCGGTCTTTCCGACTCCGCGGGGGCCGAAGAGGAAGAAACTGTCTTCCGGAGGCATTAACAATCGCGCGTACATTATTCGTTTATATCATACAAAAACGAATTAGCGATGCGGAAATTAATGCGCAGAACGCACAGCGACTTCACGCCGTCCCTTCCTGGAAGGGCGGAACTCCCGACTTCGCACAAGCCTCGCGCATGGCGACCAGCTGGCTCACGACTGCGGGAGCGGGCGCGAAATCCCCGCGTCTGCCTGCGCACAAGACGAATTAGAGGTTCCTATTCGACGTCAACCGGCGAGCGCCTGAGGCATACTTCAGGGATGCATGCGGAGGACGCGTATCTCTTCCGGCACGCGCTTCTGCGCGACGCCGCGTACCAACTGCAACTCCCTGGCGACCGCGCGAAGCTGCACGCGCTTGCCTTTGAAATCATCGAGCGCCTCCACGGCGGGCGCGCGCTCGAACCTCCGCCGCTTGACGCCATTGACCCGCCCAGGGTTGCGCATCACCCAACCGACCTGGTCGCAGTCGAGCTTGCCGACCACGCCAAAGCAGCCCAGGTCGCTTTCAGTGACGGTTCTTCAACCATGGCCGCGCTCAGCGTCCTCTACTTGCGCCGGGCCGCTGAGTATGCCGAAACTCAATACAGAAATCGGGCCGCAGCCCAATGCTGGCAAACGCTCGCGGACCGCTCACCTGAGCTGGTGTCGCGTTACGCATTGCGCCGCGCGGCGGAGGCGTTCAAGAATGCAGGGTTGTTGAAGGAAGCGGAGGCGACGCACCAGCTGGTTCTCGACCGGTGGCGAAAGGCCGGCAACCGACGCGGGGAGTGCGTTCATCTCAATGGACTTGGCATCATTTTTCAGTCCACAGGCCGGATGGAGCAGGCGACGCAGGCCTATGAGCAGGCGTTGTCGATTCAACGGGAAGCAGGAGATCGGCGGAGCGAAGGCGTAACCATGTCCAATCTTGCAGTCGTCTGCCAGGGTGTTGGAGACGTAGCCCGGGCAGAACAACTTTACGAGCAGTCTCTGGCAGTCTGTCGCGACGTCAGCGACGCCGCGGGCACGGGCAGGGCACTTCACAATCTTGGTTTGTTGTACTGCGACACCGGCCGCATGGCGCTCGCGGAACAGTACCTCCGGGAGTCGCTTGAAATAGACCGCGCGTTGCAGGACGCACGGGGTGAAGGCATCGCGCTCGCCAACCTGGCAATCGTTTACCACAACACGGGACGGTTGGAGAAAGCGGAGCAGCACTTCAAGCAGGCGCTGGCACTTCACCGCGAAACGGGCAATCGCATGCTGGAAGGCATGGCGCTGGGATCTCTGGCCAACGTTCTGGCCGCAAATCGGTGCTTCAGGGAAGCTGAAGCTGCATTTGAAGGTGCGCTCGCCATCAGTCGCGAAGTAGGCAATCGGCGCTCGGAGGGCGTCACGCTGAGCAATCTGGCATGCATGTACCTTGACAGCGGACGCGCAGAATTGGCCCAACATCTCTTCATCCGGGCCCTTGCAGTTCACCGCAGTGTCGGAAACCGACGATTCGAAGGAGTTGATCTGGGCAATATCGCCATCCGCCGCAGGGATGCCGGGAGCTACCGGGAAGCGGAACTCCTGTTCCATCAGGCCTTAGCCATCCATCGCGAGGTCGGCCACCGCCGCTTTGAAGCAATTCATCTCTGCGAATACGCCTTGTGCCTGCTCGCGCTTCAGCGGGTAGCGGATGCTCAAGAATCCTGGCGGCAAGGAGCGGCCATCCTGCAAGAAGTGGCGGACTGCGATTCTCTTGCGCTGAAATCGGCGGAAATGCGTGCCGCCTGCGGCAAGGCGGGGGTTTCGCCATTTGACGAAGCGCCGCGAGAAGAAGCGTAGGCTCATCTGGCCGTCTTGCCCGGAAGCGCTGGCGGTTCACCGCGAGGTGGGAAACCGGCACGCCCTCGCGCAGGCGCTGGGAAACCTGGTCGCTCTTTACCGCGAGTCGGGCCGACCGGAGGCGGCGGAGGAATCGGGCGAACAGGCGCTGGCCATCGTCCGGGCGTTCGGGGAGCGCGCCAACGAGGGCGTCGCGCTCGGCCAGATGGCGGGTCTCTACCACGAGACCGGGCGCCACGAGCGGGCGGAGGCTGCGTTCGAACAGGCGGTGGCCATTCACCGCTCCGTGCGAAATGCGCGCTGGGAGGGAATTCACCTGTGCGACTGGTCCCTGTTGAGGCTCTCGCAGGGACGGCACCCGGAGGCCGGCGGCCTCTTCCGCGAAGGAATCGCCATTCTCGCCAGGATCGGCGACACGGTCGCGCTGGAGTCCCGCCGGAAGGAGATGCAGGCCGCGTGCCGGGCCGCAGGGGTCTCTCCCTTCGACTCGCTCCGGACGCCCTGACCTCGAACGTAAACCGGCCGCGCGGGTCTCGCGCGGCCGGAGGATCGTCCGAAGTCGCCTACCGTCGCTGAATGACGTACGTCTTCGTCGCGGAACCGGCGCCCGTCGCGTCCTCGACGGTCACCGTGTACGCGCCGGAAACCGGGGCGATGAAGGAGACTTCGAGGGTGGGAAGCGGATTCGTGACGCTTTCGGCGCTTACGTTCGCGAGGCCGTTCTCGCTGACCGCCAGGACGTTGCCGCCCGCGTCGCGGACCGTCACCCGCGGAGAGAGCGTGGAGCCCCAACCCGACCGCTGGTCGTCGCCATCGCTTCCCGGCGGCACCGCCGCCCGGCCCGCGTAGACGGAGAGCGTGATCAGCTGCGTCGCGGTCGCGGTGAAGCCGAAGGCGTCGGCGTCGCCTGCGGAAGCGACGGACCCTGCCGCGCGGCCGGCGGCATCGAGCGCGCCGGGGGAAGCGGGATCGTCGTTGGGCTCGGTTTCCCAGGCCGCGTCCTTGAAGAGGACGAGGCGGAAGGCGTAGAAGGAGCCGTTGCCCTTGCCGGTGAAGCGGAGGTAGTGAGTTCCGGAAGCCGTGAGGATGGAGCGGAACGTGTTGAAGGCGCCTGCGGGCGCTTCGCCCGGCAGGACGGTGATGCCGTCGGACGCGAGCAGCTCGATGCCGACGTCGTGCTTCGCGGCGTCGGAGTTGACCTTGTCGTAGACTTCGACGCGGATCATGTCGCCCGCGGCGGCGTCGAACGCGAAGACGTCGTCGTCCTTCGAGCCGGTGGTCCCTGCCACGAACGTCCCGTACCCGACCGGATTGGCTGTGGCGGGCGTGTCGTTGGGTTCGACGTCGAAGCCGCCCTGCGCCGGCGCGGCGTTGATGGCCAGGAAGTACGGCCCTTCGCCGGCCGACCCGCCGTCCTCGATGACGCGGACGGTGTAGGTGCCGGGGACATCGGCGTAGTAGGCGAGCTCGACGTCGTGGAAAACGGTGCTGGAGACTTTCTCGACCTTTTTTCCATCGGGGCCGTAGAGCCAGAGGCGCGGATTGAAGTAGCCGGGCCCCTGGACGATCCCGTTGCGGTAAGCGGTAATGCCGAGGCGCAGGATGTCGCCCGCAGAGGCCGTGAACGCGAAGTAGTCGGACTCACCGTCGACGTGCCACCCGTAGACGGTGGCGGGCCCGGCGACGAACTCGGCCGTCGCCAGCGTGTCGTTCGCGCCGCTCGCGCCCGCGGCTTCCGCTTCGAAGGTCACCGTCATCGGAACGTCCTGGACGAGCACGGCGTACTCGCGCTCGGCGTTTCCATTCGAGGCCTGCAGCCGGAGGAAGTACGTTCCGGCGGCGGGAATCCGGAAGAGCGGGACATCGAGGTCGTGGTCGCCGTCGAGCCACGCGGCGCGGTCGTGCCGCAGCAGCTCGGTGCCGGCGGCGTCGAGGATCTTGAGAATCGGGATCGCGTCAGAAGTGTTCCAGCCCTGCTGGGTCATGCGCGTGCTGAAGAGATCGACGCGGATGATGTCGCCGGCCGAGGCGCCGAAGGACCAGAAGTCGACGTCGTCGAACGTATCGAGGCGGCCATGGCCGGGGGTCCCGATGGGAAGCGGAGTGGCCGTGTCGATCGTGCTGTTGGGTTCGGTCTCCTCGATCGTGAGCTGAACCGGTTGAGCGGAGGTCGTGCCCGAAGCAGGATTTGAGAGGGCGCCCAGGTTCGGGACTTCGTCTCCCGTGCGAATCGCGAAGTGCCGCGTGACGCCGGGTGCGAGGCCATCGACGACGAAGACCTGCATCGATCCGGCGGGCTGCGGCGCCGGCACGCCGGGCACCTGGGAAGCGGCAGCGAAATCGGCGAGCGTGAGAATCGGCGACGTCGAAATGCGGAGGTCGTAAAAGGCCGCGATGCCCGCCGCGCCGTCGTCGCCGGGCGCCGTCCAGGACACCGTCAGGCTTTGATCCGTCCAGGCCACGACCGCGAGATCCGCGATCGCCGCGGGCGGCGTCACGTCCGGCGGCGGCAGCGTCGTCCCCGAAGGCGAATTCGACAGCGCCCCCGTGTTCGGCACTTCGTCGCTCGCCTTGATCGCGAACCAGTACTGCGTCGCGGGCAGGACCCCGTTGACGACCATGACTTCCGGCGTCCCCGCCGGCGAAGGAACCAGCACCGGCCCGGCCGGCGTCGCCGCGTCGAACTCGGCGTCGGTCGTAATCGGCGCAAGCGACATTCTCACGTCGTAGGAGGCCGCTGTCCCGGAAGCGCCGTCGTCGCCGGGCGCCGTCCAGCCGAGCGTCAGCGTGTCGTACGTCGCGGCCGTGACCGCCAGGTCGAGGATCGCACCGGGCGCAATCACGTCGGTCCCCGCCGTGGCGGCCGTCGGAACGTTCGACAGCGCGCTCGCGTTGGGCACTTCGTCGCTCGTCTTCAGCGCGAACCAGTACGTCGTCCCGGGCGTCAGCCCGTTGATCACCAGCGCGTCCGTCTCCCCCGCAGGCGCCGGCACCGGCTCACCGGCGGCCGGCGTCGCCGCCGCGAAATCCGCTTCGCTGACGATCGGCGCCGTTGCGTAGCGCAGGTCGTACGAGGAGGAGGTTCCCGACATGCCGTCATCCCCGGGAGCCGTCCATTGCAGCGAGGCGCTCACCGATGTGGTTCCAAGAACCGTCAGGTCCGTCACCGCCGCCGGAGGCGTGACGTCAGGCGCGGGAAGCGTCGTTCCGCGGGGCGAATTCGAGATGCCGCTCGCGTTGCCGGCCTCGTCGAGCGTCTTCAGTGCGAACCAGTAGGACGTGCCTGGCAGCAATCCGGCGACCGCCATCAGCTCAGGCCAACTCGAGGGCGCAGGCGCCGGCTCGCCGCTGACCTGCGTCGCCGCCGTGAAATCCGCTTCGGTGTTGATCGGGGTGAAGGCATACCTCAGGTCGTACGCGGCCGCCTGCCCCGCGGTGCCGTCGTCACCGGGCGCGGTCCACGTCAGCGTCACCGTGGAGTCCGTCGTCCCCGTCACGGACAGGTTGTTGGTCTGTGAAGGCGCTACGACATCCGCGGACGAATCGCCCGCGGACCAATGGTGATGTCGCCGGCGATGGCATCCCGCGAGGAGCGCTGAAACGACGAGCAGAACGAGCAGAAGGCGATGTGTGCGATTCATGGTGGAGTCTCCCAGCGAGATGGGGCCGACCCGGCGCCCAGCCGCGGATACGCGGCTGTTCCCACGAAGCGTTCGTTTCGTCCCCACTGCGATTAAGGCTTATCGCAACTGGCGTGCGAGATCGGACCTCTCCTCGCGATACGCGCGGCGTCGCCAAGCGCAGGTGGGTCCTGCCAATCGACTTCAGCGCTGAAACCCGCGGAGTTCTGCGCGACAATCACCACCCGCTTCGCCCGCGGCGATCGCGTGCTTTTCCGCGTCTCGCGCAATTTCCCGCGCTTCGCAATAGAACCTGGAAACCGCCAGCCTCGCCGCCAGGGACTCAAGCTTTCCCACCGGCGCTCCTTCGAACGGCCGTCGCTTTCACCTTCCTGGCAAACTCCTCGATCTCCCGCATGAGCGCTTCGATTTCCGCGAAGCTGCGCCGCGCCCGCGCAGTTCCTTCCGGCATTCTTCCAGCCTCGACTTCAACGGTCCTAGCAGCGCCGATACGGCGCGCGGCTCAAGGCGGTCCGCGGCCGCCTGCTCGCGCACGGTTGGAAGCGCGGTGATGATGCGTGCGGCGAGCGCGGCGACGCTCGCGACAGTCCCCGCCGGGTCGAGCCGGAGTTCCCGCGCCAGGGCGGTCCATTGGCGGCGCCCGATGCGCGCCAGGCGATACTCTCCGCCGATCTTCATCGCCAGCCGGAGTTGCCGCTGGTCGAAGTCAGGGTAGGGAAGCGCGCTCGCCAGGTCGTAGAGCGGCGCGAGTCGCACGCGACCGCCGGCGCCGTGGAGGATCGAGAAATTCTTCGCGTGCGCGTCGGTCCCCGCGGTCAGCCAGCTGAACGCCAGGGCGTCCACGAAGGCGTCGATGTCCTCGGGGACATTCGAGGAGTGGGCGCGCAGCAGCTCGACGATCACCGCGGGGGAAGGGCCTCCGTCGTTCTGGTACTTGAGGGCCGGGCGTATGCCGAGGGACTGGCAGGCATCCTCCTGGTGAACGCGCAGAATGGAAGGGACGCCCGCCGACTTCGGTGAGCTGGTCTCTTTTCCACGCATCCGGTCGTACCGCTCCACGACGATCGCGATTTCTCCGGCGAATCGCCGCACTTCCGACGTCGCCGCGGCCAGCCCCGCTTCGCGCGCCAGCACCAGGCAGAGGTGCTCGTTCTCCACATGGCCCGCGAGCCCGGGCAGCGGCGGCTTCAGGATGTGCGTCGTCGGCGTGCGGCCGGCGGGGACGCCCCAGCGCCCGTCGTGGAGCAGAAGCGCAGTCTTGGGCTGCGACCCCCCGAGGCTGAACTGTCCCGTGTCCCGCGCCGCGCGCCAGGCGGCGTGGTCTTCCCGGAGCGCGCGGAGCCGGGCGGCGATCTCTCGCTCTTCGATCCACGCAACCTCCATCCGGCCGGGCCCGAGCAGCGCAGCGGCCCGCTCCGGCGCGGCGAACTGGACGGCGCCCGCGCAGTCTTCGCCGACGTGCGCCAGCAGGGCGAACGGACTTCGGGGGGAGGCGTGGAAGCGCCGGCCCCAGCGCTCGAGGACGAGTTCGTTGTCGGGCAGCAGGCCCCACAAGAAGGCCTCTGTGGCCCCATGCCCGTGATCCACGGCGGCGAGAGGCAGCGACAGTGAGAGAGGCACCGCGTCGTCGCGCCCGCGCCAGCCCGCGTCGTACGCGAACGCCTGCCGGCCGCGGCCGTCCTGCCTCACGCGCCCGGCCTCCACGCCCCAGAGAATCGCGACCAGCTCCCGTGCGCTCACCGCTTCGCCACACCCTTCCTGCGGTGGGCCGCGAGGATGCCGTCGATGTCGACCGCCGCTCCAACCGTGCGTCCTCCGGGTGCAGGTGCCGCGTCCTCACCGGCCCGCAGCCCGACGCCGAGCGTCTCCAGCGTCCGGAGCACCAGCCCGACAGGCGCGCCGCGCTTGCCCCCCTCGGCCTCGACGATCCACTGCCGGCTCACGCCGACGCGAAGCGCCAGCGTCCGCTGGTCGAGCCCGAGGGCGCGGCGCCGCTCGCGGATGAGGGCTCCGATGTCGGAAGGGGTGCGCAGTCGCATGGGCGGGACTCCGGGAAGGGACGCCGGTGCATTGTAATGGAGTCGCCGATCGATGACAAATCAATATGTCGTTGTACGACGACTTATGAATGATATCAGTGAACGGCGACATGCGGAGACCCGGGCATGGGAGGCCCGAGTTTGTCGCGTCGTCGAGGTGGTCCCAGGGTCGGAGACGGAATGGGAAGTGTGGTCGCGAAAGTCGCCACGCACAACGTAGGATGATGTGCGAGGATTCTCCTATGGAGAGAACAGGTCGATGAGATATCCCTGCCTGCTCTGCGGGCGATCGTTGGGCTACGAAGTCGTCGATATGAAAGTGCTGCAATGTCCTGGATGTGGGAACCACCTCGTCAGCACGATGTTGGAAGGCCTCGCCGTCCTGCCTTCGTGTGTGTCCCCGGCGGAGCTGCAGGGCGTCGAGCCGTTCAAGCTCTCGAAGCGCATTCAGGAACTCTTTGATGAGCGGGGATGCGGGTTGGCCTCGCACTTCCGCGGACTTCCGAGCGAGCGGGAGGCCCGCGCGGAGGCCGAGAAGAATGCAGCGCGGACTTCCTGGGCCGGCGTAATGTGGTTTCCGCCATTGGCCGACATGTGGGCGGGGTTGGAGCCGCAGTTGGAAGAAATCCATCCAGTCGAAGGCAGAGACTACGAGTACGCCCATCGCCTGGGCTGGGACAAGGAGGGGCGACTGATCTGGCAGGACTGGCCCTACGCGAAGTTGTTTGAGTCCTATGAGTATTCGGGTGCAACTCCGGTGCGCCGGCTGAGGTACGACGAAGGTCGGCCCGTCGAGATTGAACGCATCGTCTCGCCGCTTTTCTCGGAACGACTTACGCGAAATTCGCTGTCGATACCCGTTCGGACCCGGCTCTGCTGGAAGCGAGGGCTGCTCGACAGCGCGGCAGAAATTCTGGCGGGTGAAATCCTGGAAACGCGGGAGTACCGTCGACGCCGTGGGCAGCTTGTGGAAGTCCGTGTCAAGACTCTCAGGAAGATCGTTGGACATCCCCTTGCCTGGCAGCCGATTTTCTTCGAGGCCGCCAAAAAACGGGAAGTAATCGATGCCGTGCGACGCAGCGATGTCCGGAAAGTTCCGCGAACAGAGCCGCGTTATCTGGTGGAAGGGGGCGAGGGCAGCGAACTCGGAAGATTTGGAGAGGCCCCTGCACACGTGCACCTGCCTTCCTGCCCCGGCTGCGGTAATCCAATGCGGTGCCTTCTCTGGGTTGACCCGGTGGCCGTGCTCTGGTGCGATGCCTGCAGCTACCCCGTCGACCGAACCTGTGATGAGCGAGCGTGGTTTGTGGATCATCGCGACCCGGGGAATCCGAAGGCGTTTTCCTTGCGACGGCACAAGAAGTCACGCCCGGAAGACGGCGGTGACCGGCTTCAGCCGAAACCGTGCGCCGCCGTGCTGGCGGATCCAACGCCGCTCGTGAAAGACCAATGTGTCGAGAAACTCGGTGGATCGCCGCTCTGGGTCCAATCCGAGGACTGGCAGTCATGTCCCAGATGCCAGAAGCTGATGTCCTTCTGGGGGCAAATCGGTCCCTCGGCGGCGGCTGGTTTCGAGTGGGGCGACGCAGGTGTGATCTACACCTTCTGGTGCGAGAAATGCCGAGTCACCGCTTCTACAATCCAGTGCTTTTGAAGTCGGGCGAGTTCACCCCTTGATCACCGCGAACGGCACGAACTTCGCGATCCGCTTCGAGATCCCCGCGCGCTCCATGACTTCGGTGACGACTCCCGCATCCTTGTAGGCGCTCGGCATTTCCTCGGCGAGCGAAGACCGCGTCTTGCCGCGAACGGTGACGCCCATGGCGCGGAGCTCCGCGTCGAGGTCGTGGCCGGCCATGCGGCGGTTCATTTCGCCGCGGGAGGCGGTGCGGCCGGCGCCGTGGCAGGTCGACCCGAAGGTCTCGTTCATTGCGCCCGGCAGGCCCGTGAGCAGGAACGACGACCGGCCCATGTCCCCGGGGACGAGCACCGGCTGACCGACGTCCTTGTACTTCGCGGGCGTGAGCGCGTGGCCGGCGGGGAGACGTCGTAGATCAGCTCCGGCTCGACGTTGCGGCCGAGGCAGTCCGAGATCGCCCTTCCGGCCAGGATCATGATCACTTGCCGGTTCACCCACGCGTAGTTCGCAGCGCACGCCATCGCCGAGAGGTACTTCTTCCCCTCGTGGCTCGAAGCGGGCGCGCACGCCAGCTGCCGGTCGGCTAGGTCGATGTGGTAGCGCCCCGCGATCTTCACGAAGTCGTGCACGTTCTCGTCGCAGATCTGGTAGCCGAAGCCACGCGAACCGCAGTGGATCAGCAGCACCACGTCGCCCTCGGCCAGGCCGAAGACGGACTCCGCTTCCGGCGTGTAGACCTCGGAGACGCGGTCGAGCTCGAGGAAGTGGTTTCCGCTCCCCAGCGTCCCCACCTGCCCCAGCCCGCGCTTGAACGCCGTGTCGCTCGCGGCTGCGGGATCCGCCCCGGGCATCGTCCCGCCGTCCTCCGTGTAGTCGAGGTCCGACGGCTTGCCGTAGCCGTTCTCCACAGCCCACCGCGCCCCGGACGTCACGATCCGCGTCCCGTCCTCCCGCGACAGCCGCCCGATCGCCGAGTCGCCGCCGACGCCGGTGGGGACCGCGTTGAACAGGGCGTTGACGAGCTTCTTGTGCTTGCCCTCGAGCTCGTTGAAGCGCAGCCCGGTCTTGCAGACGCGCACTCCACAGTTATGCACGACGAGCCCGGCCGCGACGAAGTTGTGCTCCTTCGAAGCGACACCGATGTCGTAGACGCGGGTCACGTCTGGGCGAGGCGTGACCGCCACGACGTCCTCCCAGACGATGTCGCCCTCCGTGCGTCCCTTGAGCCACTCGTCCAAGGCAGGGAATGCGTCTCCGGAACGGACAGCCCGCTCGGTCTTGCCGTAGAGGGTCCGTTCCACGAAGCGCAGGTTTATCCCCGAGTCGCCCATCGCAGCGAGAGTCTTCTTCGCTCCCCAGCCCGATGCCGCGCGGATGTCAAGAATGCGGGCTTTCGCCGCTTCACGACGAGCCAGGGCGACGCTCTTCGCCCGTAGGTACACCACGGCCCGGGAAGCCAGGCGCGAACGCTTCAGGTTGTATTCAAACCCCACCCGGCCCCAGAGCGCCGTCAGGTTCTCGATGTCAGAGGCGATGACCAGCCTCAACCGGTGGGAGCGCGATCCGTCCGGATTCTCCTGTTCCGCGCGACCGGACACGGTCAGGGAGCGCACACCGAGGGACCCGAGTAGAAGCGCGACGTCCTCGAGAACGCGATGGCCGCTCTTGACCCACGGGCCCCGTTTGACAAGCGTCAGGACCGGGCATGTGAAGTTCCGGTTCCGTTTCACGAAGGCAGCAGGTGAGGTCAATTCTGCTCCGAAGTATCCCGCGAGAAAGAGGCGCCGCTGCCACGGCGGCGCGGCGAAAAGGAAGCGGGGCAGACTCCAGTCCTGGGAAGCCTTCGGCCCGACCGGGATTCCCAACGCTGCAAGCAGCAGGGCAAATCCGGTGTTTGAAATGCGGATGAAGCACTCGGTGCTCTCGAACTCCTTCAGGCCGTACGTGGTCCGAATTCGATGATCCCGCGTGCGCTCATGAATCGGAGAAACGCGAATCCAGGGTCGAAGATCGTGTGCGACGGATTCCAGGTCCTCCCTTCTGCCGCTGATCGAGACCCGACCCTTGCCTTCGCCTGCTTCGAAGTGAATCGAGCCATCTCCGAGCACCAGTCCCGTCACCTTCAGCAGAACGGGCAGGGCCGGGTGATCGAAGGTGAGGGGCAGCAGTTTCTCGATTGCGGCGAGGGCCTGTGTGACGGCGTTGCCGCGATCGTGCTTGCCCAACCGCTTCGCCGTGATCCGAAGCTCACGTTCCGCCGCAATAATTCGGCGCCCCGGGTCTTCCCAGGGAACTCCATCGAAGCCAACGCCGGCGACGCGGTCGCCGGGCTGGAGCGCACCCAGTGTCCGCCATCCGTTCGGCGAGAGGATGCGGTGGTCTTCGGTGGCGACGATTCGGGATCCGGATGCCGTCACGAGCTCGAGCACCCGGCTGCGCGGTGTCCGTGCGAGGCCGGCAACCACCTGCGTGTCCTTCCGATCGCGACCAGCCAGGCTGGCCACACGCCCGCGAACTTGCGATTCGACAAGCTCACGGATTGGCCTCGAAGAACCGTCGGCCGACAGCACGCGCGTGCCACCGGCAATGCAATTGATGTCGTACCCGACTCCGCCCGGCGAAATCACCCCCTCATCGAGGCTGAACGCCGCCACGCCCCCGATCGGGAACCCGTACCCCCAGTGAATGTCCGGCATGGCGAGCGACCACTTGACGATCCCCGGCAAGGTAGCGACGTTGACGACTTGGTCGAGGGCCTTGTCGCCTTTGGCGAGGTCTAGGAGCCGTTTGTCCGCGTAGATCCGCCCCGGGACGCGCATCGCGCCCGTTTTCGGGATTTCCCAGACGCAGTCGCTGACACGGCGGAGTTCCATGGGGGGTCAATCGCTCACGGTTCGAATGGGTTCACTCATACGTCGAACACGACCGTCGCGCGCCACCCGTCGGCTGTCTTTTCCGCCTTGAGCGCGTGGTACGTCACCGCCTTCAGCTCCGTCCGGCCTTCGTGCCGCTCCGCATCGTACTTCTCGCCCGCCGCCGTCGCCGTCACGCCGTGCTCGTCCAGCTCGTGGATCGCGACGTGCGGCAGCAGCAGACGCTCCTCGTCGAAGATCACGAGCAATTCCGTGAGGAAGCGGTTCAGCACGTCGGCGAGGTCGTCGCCGAAAGCGCGGATCGGCCGCGTGACCTTCGCTTCGACGCGCGACGTGTCCGAAATCGCTTCTGCGAACGCGAGCGCTGCGGTCGAAAAGAGCCCCTGCGCCGTCGGCGCCGAGAGATTGACGGCGATATCGCCGGTGTGGTCGAAGAAGGTGAAGCTCATCCGGCGTGGCTACAACGGCGGCGCCCCGGGCGGCGGCGGCACCGACGGGGGCATCGGAGGCGGCGGCGACTTCTTCCTGTGGTCGGTGAGGTAGAGGTTGAACGAGACGATCAGCAGCACCAGCCAGAGAGTCGCATTCGACATCTCGTCCCAGCCGAAGCTCTCTTTCTTCGCCCACGCGAGCCCCTGCACCGCCAGCCCCGCCACGAGGATGACGATCAGCAGGCCCTTGAAGTCGAGCTTCGACTTCCGGCGCATCTGTGTGTCGCGATCGATGTCCATGCGGGCTTCCTCCTGGGGGGACTGGGAAGATGTTCCCCGTCAGCTTATCAAGTCCGGCGGCCGGGCGGAAAGATCGCTCCGGTTCCTGCCGCTACTCCGTAGAATGCCGCGCCCATGGAGTTGAAAAAATTCCTCCGCGAGGTCGACACGTTCAGCGCCCTCACAGACGCCGAGCTCGAGAAGATCGCCGCCCTTTGCCGCGAACGCCCGCTTCAGAAAGGCGAGTCCGTCTTCAACGAGCGCGATCCCGGCGACAAGCTCTTCATCATCGAGTCCGGAGCCATCGAGATCGCCAAGTCGAACGGCGGCGGCCAGCCGACGCGCATCGCCATCCTCGAGCACGGAGAGATCTTCGGCGAGCTGGCGATGTTCGAAGAGCGCGCGCGGTCTTCCTCGGCCATTGCGGCGCGCGAAGGTCGTTTGCGCATGATCGAGAAGCGCGATCTGGACGCGCTGCTGGCGTCCGACCCCGGGCTAGCCGTGAAAATCCTGCGAGGGCTCCTGAAGAAGACGGCGGCGCGGCTGCGGCTGGCCGACGAGGCCATTCAAACGCTCATCCGCTCGTTCGATGCGTGAAGCGGCGCCGGGCTACTTCTTGTCCTCGTCGTGCACTTCGCGGATGACGGGCAGGGAGCGCTCGATTTTGCCGAACTCGATCGCCGCTTCCTCGGGCATGCTGAGAGCCTCGAGCAGCTCACCCAACTCGCGATGGACGTCCACTTCGAACTTTCTCGTGTCGCACGCATCGAGCCAGGCCGCCCGCCGCTTGTACCAGTCGCGCGCGTATTGACGCGCCCGCCCCTCTGACTTGAGTTCGGTCCTCGCGGCCACGCGGTCGAAGTCCTTGTTGTCCCCCTGGCCCAGCAGCAACCGCAGCTCCGCGCGCTCCGCCTTCTCCAGCTTGATCGCCCGCTTCAGGTGCGAGACGAATTCGTTGGAGAGGTGGTTGCCGTCGGGAGAGGGAAGGTTGAAGTCGGCCCACTTCGCCGCCTCCAGGCACGCCGCCGAAGTCGTCAGTTCCATCGCGGCCGGATCGCTGGCGACCCGCGCTTCCATCTGCCTCATTTCCTTGAGGCCCGCGGGCGCCTGCCGGAAAAAGTGCGACGTCCAGACGGTGATGAGCAGAATCGTGAAGACGACGAGGCCGAGCGAAATCAGGTCGTAGGCCGGGCCGTCGTCGGCGTGGCGCAGGGCTGAGGGGGCGATGGGGGCGTCCATTTACTGCCAGTCCTCGGTGGGCTTGATCGCCTGGACCTGGAGGGAGAGCGCCGACATGAAGTCCTTCGGGCCGCCGGCCAGGTGGATCATTTTCATGAGGACGCCGCGCGACTGCGGGTCCTTGAGCAGGTCGTTGTGGACGAGCTTGAACATGTTCATGACGGGCATCGGCAGGGCGTAGTGCAGCTCCTGGTACTGGGCCTTGGAGAGCTGGATGAAGTACTCCTTGCAGATGATCTGGTAGCCGACGTTGGGGACGGCCTTGACCTTGACCCCCGTGCGGTCCATGTCTTCCTTGGACATCTTGATCGCCGCCTGGCCCGCGGGGCGGTCGATCTCTTTGCCTTTCTTGCGGGCGATGGAAGCGGCGGGAGCCGGGGCGGGGGCGCCTGCCTTCGAGACGGGCGGCGCCGTCCCGGGCCTGGCTATCGAGCCCGGAGCCTTCGGCATGGGAGCCGGCATTGCCTTCGCGGCCGCCGGCGCCAGGCCCGGCCGGCCGCCGTCGACGGGCGCGACCGGGATTTCTTCGACGTCGTCCACCAGTTCGACCTCGTCGACCTCGTCGGGGACGTCGACGGTAAAGGGCCTGGGGCCCACGATCTTCGGCGGGACTCCCACGGGGCCCGGCTTCGGCGCGATCGTCGGCGGTTTCGCAGGGTTCGAGGGCATGACCGGCGGCCTGGCGATCCCGCCCCCTGCCGGAGGCGACGGCATCCGGATCGCCGCCGCAGCGGCAGGCGCCTTCACGCCCGCCGCAGGCGCCGTCGGAATCACAACTCCGGACTTGGGCGCCGCGGGCTGCACCGTCGACGCCGGCTTCGTCGTTCCCCCGAACGTCGATGTCTTCGGCCCGACGGAAGGCGCCGACGAGCCCGACTTCCCGAATGAGCCCGCCTTCTGCCCCGCCACCGAGGGCGGCGTCGACTTCCCGCGCTTCGGCGGAGGCTCGACCTTCTGCACCGCTTCCTGCAGCAACGTCATCCCGGCGTCGATCCCGCCCAACAGCCCGAGCAGGTCCTTCAGCGCATCCCGCTCCTCCGGCCTGTTCAGGATCGTGTCGTTGATCAGCCGGAACAGGCTCGCATTGTCCCCCGGCACCGCGTAGTAGAGGTCCTCGTAGCGCACCACGCCGAGATCCAGGATCTTCGACCCGACCGTGATCCGCACCCGCTTCCCGTCAGGCTGCGGCTCGATCTTGATCGGCGACGTCGGCTTCTTCTCGAAAACCCCCGTTCCCGGGCGCCGCACCTCGGAGCCGACTTTCGGCTTCAGTTCGGCAGGCTTCACGGGCTTCGGCACGTCTTTGACTTCGAACATCTTCGCGGCCTCGGCCGGATTGATGATTTCCGCGAACGGATCGACCGCGGGCTTCGTGGGATGCACGAGGATTTCGAAGGGCTCGTCCGCTTGTTCCTCGGGAGGCGCGGCAGGCGCCGGCGCGGCAGGCTTCTCGGTCAGCGTCGACTCGGCAGGCTTGGCTTCTTCAACCTGCATCGTCGCCGTCGGGGGAGGAGTGGCCTGGACGAGCTCCTGAAGCGACTTCATCGCCTCGTCCACGCCGCCGTTCGCCTCGACGATGAACTGGAGAATGGCCCGGTCGTCCGCGTGCGTGAGCACCGTGCCGTTCATCAGCAGATAAAGACTGGAGCTCTCCAGCGGCATGGCGTAGTAGATGTCCTCATACTGCGCCATCGTGAGATCGAGATAGACCTCGTCTTCCGCCGTAAGTCGAATTCCACTGGGGAGCTTCTCAAGACGCATACGTTCCTCTTAACCCTTCCCGGCCCCTGAGTCAATGACATAACGTCAGGCGGGCCGGAGATTTGCGGATCGAACGCGCCTGAAACCGGGGGGCGTGAACGGCGCCCGCACCGGTGTGGTAGCTTGGAGCGTTTTTCGCGTGCCCGGCGCTTCAGCGAGAAGCGCTCATCTGCGCCGACACCGCTTCGACATAGTCGCCACCCAGAACCTCGTTCACTGTTGCCCGCATTTCGCTCGCCAACTCGTTTTTGATGTTGTCGCCGCGGTCGCCTCCCAGATTTGTGACATGGAAGCGCGAAAGGGTGGACTGCAGGGCGTCGAGAACCTTCGGACGGCTGAAATCGAGCCGCCGCCTGGCTTCAGCCTCGTTCCTGCGTCGCAGGTGGAGCACCGGGTCGACGTAATAGGTCGTGCGGGCGTTGTGGTCGGGCGGAAGGGTGATGGTGTGCTGGATGCGGTCGAGAGGGATGTTGACGAACTCGTCCCCGTGCGGGTCCCGTCCGAGCCCCGCGCGCGCGGCGAGGGCGGCGAGCGCGCCGAGGATCAGCGCGAGGACAAGAACGGCGAGAAGGGGAGTCGGGTGGCGCATTCAGGAAGTGTATCGGCAAGTTGACGGGCCGGGCTGTTTCCCAGAGCGAGAGTGGATGTCGATTGAGGGCTCGGCCGGGCCGAGCACTTCGACGGCCAGGTTGCGTATCTCTACCTGGAAACACGGGCGAGGCCCTTCGACTCGCCAGGCCGGCTCACGGCGGTCGAGTCGAAGTGCGACGTCCGGTCGAGCCTTCAATCGACATCCACTCTCGCTCTGATATAGTCCCGCGCCCAACATGATCCGTCGCGCCTCGGCCGTTCTCGCCATTCTCTTCTTCATCAATTTCCTCAATTACACCGACCGCTTCGTCCTCTCCGCCGTCCTTCACCTGCTCAAGACGGACCTCCACCTGACCCCCGAGGACGAAGGCTGGCTCGCGACGGCGTTCACGCTCGGGTACATGTTCAGCTCGCCGATCATCGCGAATTTCGCCGACCGGTGGACCCGCCCGCGGATCGTCGCGCTCTGCTGCCTGGTCTGGTCGCTGGCGACGCTCGCGTGCGGCCTCGCAATCGGATTCAAAACGCTGCTCTTCGCCCGCGTTCTCATCGGCGTCGGGGAAGCGGGCTTTCTCACGGTTGGCCCGCCGTTGATCGCGGATGCGTTCTCGAAGGAATCTCGCGGCAAGGCGCTGAGCGTCTTCTACACGGGCGTCCCGATCGGATGCGCCTGCGGCTTCGTGCTCGGCGGCCTGCTTCCGGGGCTTCACCTGAGCGAAACGCTCGCAATCGGTTGGCGCGGAACGTTCTTCACGGTCGCCATCCCCGGCATCGCCATCGCCGCCGTTGCCTGGGTCCTCGTCGATCCTCCGCGAGGCGCGCAGGACACCGAGCTCGGCATCCACGCGCCGCTTCCAAAGCAGGGAACCATCTGGGAGCAGCTCGCGCTCTTCCGCAACCGCACGTTCGGATTCGTCACCCTCGCGCTCACCGGCATCGCTTTCGCAACCGTGCCGCTTCTTCACTGGCTCCCCCAGTTCTTCGGCAACGTGAAGCACATCGCGCCGTCGAAGGCCAACGTCATGATCGGCCTCACGCTGATCCTCCCCGGCATTCTCGGCACGCTCCTGGGCGGGTGGGCCGGCGACCGGATATCGAAGCGGGGCATTCCGGGCGGGTACCTGATGGTCGCCGCGGTAGGGCTCGTCGGCGGACTTGTGTGCCTCTGGGTGGCGATCCTCTCGCCGAGGCCGTGGATTTTTCTTCCCGCGCTTTTCTTCGGCGTCATGTTCTTCATGTCCTGCACTCCGACGCTCAACACGACGATCGCCAACATCAGCGCCCCGAACGCACGGGCGATGGCCTATGCGACCGTCATCTTCTGCATGCACGCGTTCGGGGACACCGTGTCGCCGCTGCTCTTCGGGAAGCTCATCGCCAATCACGGGCTCGAGCGCGCGTTCCTGTTCATGCCCGTCGCCCTCCTCGTCAGCGCCGCGGCGTGCATCGCGGGCATCTTCACGATCCGGGGGGATCTGGCGAGGACGGAAGAACGTGTCACGCAGCTCGTGCGCAAGACGCACGTTCCCCGGACGCGGTGATCGCGTGGGAACCTTTCGGGCTCCCGCGCGATAACATCCCACGACTCTTCAGCGCCCCGGGAGCCCCGTGCCCCAGATCCTCGTCGAGAATCTCGTGAAGACGTTTCGCGTCGCCGAGCGCCGTCCCGGGCTTTCCGGTGCCGTCGCGGGACTGTTCGCGCGGAAGTCGCGCGTCGTGCGCGCCCTGGACGGCGCGAGCTTCTCGATTGAGCCCGGCGAGCTCGTCGGCTACATCGGCCCCAACGGCGCGGGCAAATCCACGACCGTGAAGCTGCTCTCGGGAATTCTCGTGCCGGACTCCGGCCGCTGCGAGGTCCTCGGACGCGTCCCCTGGAAAGACCGGCGCGCCCACGTCGCCAGGCTCGGCGTCGTCTTCGGCCAGCGCACCCAGCTCTGGTGGGACCTCCCCGCCGGCGAGTCGTTCGAGCTGCTCCGGGACATCTATGGCGTGGCGCAGGCCGACTATGCGAAGCGCCTCGACGAGCTCGTCGCCCTTCTCGACCTCGCCCCGCTCCTGCGCACCCCCGCGCGCCAGCTTTCCCTCGGCCAGCGCATGCGCTGCGACATCGCGGCGACCCTTCTCCACGCGCCACCGATCCTCTTCCTCGACGAGCCCACCATCGGCCTCGACGCGCCGTCGAAGCTGGCGGTGCGGGACTTTGTGAAGCGGCTCAACCGTGAGCGAGGGGTGACGGTGATCCTGACGACGCACGACCTGGACGACGTGGAGGCGCTATGCCGTCGGGTCCTGGTCGTTGGGAACGGGCGTGTGCTGATGGACGGGACACTGGAGTCGCTGAGGGCGGCGGTCACGCCGGAACGGTGGCTGACGGTGGACCTCGCGGAGGAGAACGGCGCCGTCGAGGACCCG
>WSZJ01000052.1 GCA_009773755.1 Planctomycetota bacterium
GGTGCGGGACGCGGTCGCGGCTTGCGAGCGCGCGCTGGCTGCGGCGGGGGAGCTGGATGCGGCGCGGTGGCTGGAAGCGCGGTACCGGGGGCCGCTGGAGGCGGGAGGCGAGCGGCCGTCGCGGACGGCGGCGGGGAAAGCGTTGAAGCTGACGGAGGGGCGGGCGAAGGCGACGGAGAAGCGGGTGAAGGGGCTGTTGCGTTCGTGTCTCGAGGCGCAGGTGAAGGCGGATTTCGGCGAGGCGGCGGGGGAGGAGCTGGAGGCGGGGCTGAAGGAGCTGCTGGATGCGCTCGGGTAAGAAGCGCCGGGGAGCTTCCGAAAAAAAAACATCGGTCCGCGCTGCGCGCAGCATCGCGGCGTCGATTCTCGGCGAGCCGCTCGCCGCCGCGCCCGCCGTGCCGGAGGGAGCGCGCTTCGGCGGCCGTTACTCGATCCGCCGGGAAATCGCCCACGGCGGCATGGGGACCGTCCTTGAGGCGTGGGACAACACGATCGGCCGCCCGGTCGCGCTGAAGATCATCCGGCTCGGCGCGGACGTCGCGCCTGAAGTGCGGGAACGCTTCGTGTTCGAAGCCGAGGTCACGGCCCGGCTCGAGCACCCGAACATCGTTCCCGTGCACGACCTCGGCCGTGAAGGCGACCAGGCGTTCTTCTGCATGAAACTGATCGAGGGCGAAGACCTCGCCGCGATCCTCAAGCGGCGCGACGCCGGCCGCGTGAGGCTCCTCGGCGTTTTTCAGGACATCTGCATGGGAATCGCGTTCGCGCACGACCGCGGCGTGATTCATCGCGATCTCAAGCCCCAGAACGTGATGATCGGAAAGTTCGGCGAGACGCTGATCGTCGACTGGGGGCTCGCGAAGGCGCGCGGGCTTGGGAGCGCCGCGGAGCGCGTGCGCCTTGCGCGGGCAAGGGAGGCGCGTGAAGGTGAGACAACCCTGACGCTGGACGGACAAGTGCTCGGAACGCCCGGGTACATGGCGCCGGAGCAGGCGGAAGGGCGGACGGTGACCGAGAAAAGCGACGTCTGGTCGCTCGGCGCGATCCTGCGCGACCTGCTGGGAAAGGAACCGCCCGCGGAACTTCACGCGCTGTCGGCGGCCGCGATGGATCCCGACCCCGCGAAACGCCCCGCCGGCGCGGGGGCGCTTCACGACGCCGTCCAGGCCTGGCTGGAGCGCGCCGAGGATCTGGAACGGCGTCGCGCGCTGGCGCGAAGCGGCGTAGAGGCGGGGTCGAAGGCGGCGGCGGAATTGCCGAAGCTGCGGGCGTCGCTGACGAAAACGTCGGCCGAGGTCAAGCGTCTCCGCGGCGACGGCTCGAAGTGGCGGACGGCGAAAGAAAGGCAGACGCTCTGGAAGCTGGAGGACGAGGAGCGTGCGATGGCGAACGCAGCGATCGACGCCTTCGCGGCGGCGGACGCGGCCTTCACGTCGGCCCTCGGCGTCGACCCTGGGTGCGAGGAGGCTCGCGCCGGAAAGGCGCGGCTCCACTGGGAACGCTTCACCGATGCGGAATCGCTCGGCGACGAATCGCGGGCGCGATTGGCGCGGCATGTGGTGGAAGCGGTGGACGGCGGGGAATACTCGGCACGGCTCAAGGGTGACGGAACGCTGACGGTGCGGGCGTGCCGGTTTTCCTGCGATTGCCTGGTGCGCGACGGCAGGGGCCAGCGGCAGCACACCACGAAATGCCGGCGCGAAGAGATCGACGCCGACGCGTGGCTCTTCGAGTGGAAGGAGCGCGGACGCCGCCTCGTGCCGCTTCGGCCCGCAGTGCCTTCTCCGCGCCTTACGCCGCGGGAGGCGTTCGCGGCCGAAGGGCTCGACGCCCGTGAGGCGGTGTTTCTGGGTCGCACGCCGACGCCCCGCGTGCAGGCGCCGATGGGGAGTTATCTCGTCGTGCTGCGGTCGGCAGGGCTGGCGCCGACGCGCGTGCCGGTGCGGATCGGACGGTGCGAGGATGCCGCGCCCGCGGCGACGATGTTCGCGCGCGAGGAAATCGGCGACGGCTTCGTCCACGTTCCCGCGGGACCGTTCATCGCCGGCGGCGACGTGGACGCAACTCTTCCGGACCGCGAAACGATCGACTGGCCGGACGTGTTCGTCGGCAGGGACGCGGTGACGCTCGCCGAGTACCGCGAATTCCTGAACGGCATCGAGCCGGCGGAAGCGGCGTCGCACGCGCCGCGGCACGACGTGACGCTCGAGTCGTGGTGGAAGCCGGGGCGCGACGGCCGGTATCCGGAGCGGCCGAAAAGCGGGAAGCTGCCGACGCCGATTGAGGAACAGCCCTGGGATTCGCGCTTCCCGATCATGGGAATCGCGTGGGCGACCGCGGCGGCCTACGCCGCGTGGCGCTCGAAGCGGGACCGTCGCGCGATCCGGCTGCCGCACGACAACGACTTCGAGAAAGCCGCGCGCGGCGTGGATGGGCGGAAGTTCCCGTGGGGGGATTACTACGACCCTGCGTTTGCGAATTGCCGGCACGCGCACAAAGAAGGACCGAAGCTGCTCCCGGTGGGCGCGATGCCCTCGGACGTCTCGCCCTACGGAATCCGCGACCTCGCCGGCAACGTCGCCACCTGGTGCCGCAATTTCGCTTCACGCTCCGGCGGCGACTGGCGCGCCGTCCGCGGCGGCGCGTGCATGAACACGGGCGAAATGCTCCGGTCGGCGTACAAGTTCGGCATCAGGCCGAAGATCATCCGGCCGTACGTCGGGATCAGGGTGGTATCTTGTCCGGGGGAGGGACTGTCAGGCATGGGAGGCCCTGATCGGCGACCGAAAAACTGGAAATATCCCGAGATTCGACCCTGAAGAACTGCGTGGGGGAGTCACTATATGGTGACGCAAAGAGAATCAGGATCTTTCCTTCCCGACCCCTCAGCATGGAATCGGGCGATGGAGGAGGCTAGGGCTTACCTCGTAAAGCGCAAGATTAAAAGCGAACTGGCAAACGAAGCTGTCGCAGAGGCCACGTATCGCGCGTTTGAGGCAATCAAGGGCGGCAAGCGGGTCGAGCCTCTCGCCGGTTGGCTGGTAACGGCGTCCAAGCTGATTGTTCGGGAAATGAAGCGCAAGTCAGGGACGGAGCAGGGCGGTTACAAGAGTACGCACGATCGGAGCAGGCAGAATCAAAGGGAACCAGACAACACTTGACCATGAGAGGGCTGAAGGAACTGATGGAGGCCTTGATTGACCTTCCGGAAGTCCAGTTGAAGCCCCTCATGCGCAATGTGCTGGGAGGATCGAGCGTCTCCCAGGCGTCAAGGGACATCGGAGTTACACCGCAGGCTCTTTCCGAAAGCAAGGAAAGGGCGCTGAAAAAACTGAGGTCTCTGCTGCAAAGTAAAGGGCATTCGCTCGACTCGCTGACCGGCCCTTCGGATTCGAGCGAATAACGTCGGTCAAAGTTGTGACATCCGCGCTCGATACCGCGGTGACCCGTGCCATCTCTGAGGAGGCAAACGTGAATCGAAATGGGAACGCGCAAGACGACATTCAAAGGGCTCTCATTCAGAAAGCCATCTCAATGCAGCCGGCGATTTATGGCGGGCAACCTGAAGGAGATCCGCAGGAGGATTTGAACCGAGCGTTGTTCAAGCACAACGCGATACGCAGCGGATTAGTTCCTCAGGTACAGGCGGTGGTGAACGCCTACGATCGAAATGCCGCCTCGACGCCATCCTCACTGGAAGAGTTTTGGGGACGGTTGAACTTCGCAGCCGGTTTTGCAACGGATTCTGGTATGCCGATGCAAATACGAAGAGTAACGCGGTGGGCACGAATCATGCTTTCGCTCGTTCAGACCCTTGATGATGCCATCTCAAAGCACTTTGGCACGGAAGCTGTCGACGCTGTTTCACCGCTGCCGATGCTTTTTCGTCCACCAGAACCAGGTGACTTGCCGGAAATGCTCTCCGAGCCCTGCGAGAAATGGGCGAACAAAATGGCGGCGAAAGGAGGCCTTTCAGTAGAGGAGTGGGATTGCATTTGCATGTTGATGCACACAATGCGAGACTTCTTGAAACGCACCGGTCAAGAGGCCACGCCGATGCAATGGGCTTTTGCGTTGCTCAGGGCAGCGATCTTGTGTCTTCCTGGCGATTCAAGGGGTTTGGGCGGCTCGGGCGGCGGCGAGGATGGTGGCGGGGACAGTCCGGATCCTTGCGACTTGCCGAGCGCGGACATCCGGCCGGAAGATGTCGAGATCGTAAAGGACGCTGATGGGTACGACATTGCTCAGTTTCAACCGTACGTCGCGGCGTTTGGTCAGCCTGGCGTATTCTATCCGTGGGGCCCACCATGTCCCTTGACCGGCGAGAACCTGCGAAAATACGAACTTTGGCGCGAAAAGGAAGGCTTGCCCCCGCTCAATCTGGCCCCGATATTCAGGACCGACAAGTTCCCTAGTGGAAGGTAGTTTGTTCGAGCGTCCGGAGGTAGACAGATTCCGATGCGGATACTCATCTACGCGCCAACGAAGGAACTCCCCTCGACCGGGAAGTTGCGCGGTTGTTTGGCATCGCGTGGGTATCAGTCAAGAATCTCTTCAAGGTTTGAGGCGACTGATGGCGTCCAAAGGAGAATCTGGCGTGTTCGAGTCTTATCTCCGATTGAGTCTCCGCGCGACTCATCGTCACTTTCGAGGGATTCCGCAGCTCGATGTGTGGAGGCAAGGTTCCTAAGGTGTCTACTTGTTGCAGAATATGTGAAATCATCAGCACTGATTCATGACCTGAACCTGGCGTCATTGTCCAACGATCAACGGGACCTATGCATTCTGTGCAACGTCCGGATGTGCTTGGCCACATCGCAGAAAACGCCGGCGGTCGCAACGTTCCTGAAAGGCTTCGCGGATTGCCTTCTTCAATTCTCAGGTGGGGCCTCGTTCGAGATGGGGAGCGCAAGCGCGACATTCGCTTCCCGAGGGGCTGCGGTGGGCGGTGATCCGCCAGCATGCGAATTGCTCGCGCCCAACATTGCCGCAGCCATAGCGGACGATTCGGATCGCCGGTCTCTTATCGAAGCCATTCGAGCTGCTCCGACAGTCAAGACTGCGCTGAGACTTATTGAGATGTATGGTTCAATGGCCTCTATGAACTCTGCTAGAAGTTTTGTCGATGAGGCATTTCAATCACTTGTTCAATTTCGCGGCGGAGAACTCTCTGCGAAGGACCTTGTTGAGTTTTCTCGAATCAGAAGAAAGTATGGCTCGTGAGGCCTGTCGCTGGATTCAGCGGAGGAATTTGCCCCCGCGAGTTGAGCCAGAGGTGTGGTTCGATACCTACTTCGAAACTGCCATGTAGCCAAGAAAGTACTTTGGACATGCAGCTGAGCCGACAATCCGGGTTCCTGCTTCTATCGAAGAAGTGGCGTCGCGTTTTATGAAAGGGTTATCGAGTCTATCGGCGTCAATTCCAACGCTTCGTCGTTGTTGCCGGCGACGTTCGCGAGACGCTGCCGCGATCTCCGGAAAAATCGTCAAATCCTGTCCAGCAGCGCTGGCTCTTCCCAAAGTAAACGCAGGGGGAGGCCTCCTTGTTCAAGGACTCGCGCCATGAATTGCAGACTAATACTTTCCGTTGTTGGTTTCGGCATCGCCGCGTCCGTTCCGGCTCTTGCCGTCACGCTTGTGCCCCTTGCCGATGCGGAACTCGCTTCAGCGAGCGTGCGCATGGTCGTGGTGACGGTGACGCAGGTGACGGAGTCCATCGAAGACCCGGACGGCGACGGGGTTGCGCAGCCGTGGACGACGGTGACGGCGCGGGTGGAGAGCGCAGTCAAGGGCGCGGACGGCGCGGGCGACTTGCTCGTTTTCCGCCAGATGGGCGGGAAGGTGGGCGGGCGGACGCTTCGGATCCCGGGGATGCCCGTGTTCGCGGCCGGCGATCGCGCGCTGCTCTGCCTCGGCGAACGGTTGATGGACCCGAAGTACACGCCGCTCGTCGGGTGGGCGCAGGGCCGATGGATCGTGCGCGCCGGCGACGACGGCGAAGACCTCGCGTGCCGCGATTACGCCGACTCATGCTTCGCTGCGGTCGTGAACGGCAAGCTGCTCCCCGCCGATCGGCCGGAAACGCCCGAAGAAAAACTCTCCGACGTCATCGCACGGCTGACGCCGCAGGAGGTGCGCTGATGAAACGCTTCGGCACCCTCGCGCTCTGCGCCGCACTGGCCGGCGCTTCCGCCGCCTACACCTACCTCGACACGCCGGCACCGAAATGGGGCGGACCGCCGGTCGGGTCGGGAAGCGGCGGGACGGTGACTTTCTTCATGAACGCCGCGGGCACGGACGACGTGGCGGGCGGGCCGGCGACGGGGGACGGAGAAGTCACGATGCTGACGTCGGACCTGGGGAAGTGGAAGACCGCGACCGGGGGAAGCCTCGACCTGGCGTACGGCGGCTCGACGCCGATGGGCGCCGTTCCGATGGACGGGGTCAACGTCGTTGCCTGGGGCAGCCTGGGGCCCGGGATCGGGGCCGTGACTTCGCCGGTATATTTCGACGGTCTGATGGAAGAAGCGGACGTCGAGATGAACTCGGACATGGACTGGTCGGACGCCGTCCTGTTCGAAAACGTCCTGCTGCACGAGCTTGGCCACGCTGTCGGCATGGATCATGAGGACGGGGTCCCGGCCGTCATGGCGTCCGCCGCGATGGGAACAACCGACCTGACAACGGACGACATCGCTGGAATCAGCGCGCTCTACGGGACCGGCACGGGAGGCGGCGCACCTCCACCGCCACCGGGTGGAACGGGAGAATCTCCTCCGTCAGATTCGGGAAGCAGCGGGGGAGGGGGCGGGGGAGACGGGCACAAGGGTAACAAGTGTGGCTTGACCGGACTGGAGTTCCCAATCGTGTTCGGGGTGGTGGTCTGGCTCAAGCGTCGCTGCGGGAGGCATAGCTGTAAGTGCTGCTGAGCAATGTACAGCCAGCTTGACGTCGGATTGGTCGCGAGGGGGCGGGCCGAGCGAGGCCGCTCCCTCGCTCATTCATTTTGAAATACCACTAGATCATGTAACTGCTTATGCTATATAGAATTACAATTCATATATCAATATGATCAATCCAGCGGGATTTCGATGCCCGCTTCCTTCACTCAGAATGAGATTCGCTGTACAGACTTTCGAGGGAACAATGATTGCTGGGCAAGTCAACATTCCGTCTCGGGGAAGAGATTCGATGCCAAAACGCCTGGCCACGATTGCCGCTGTCACTGCCACCGCGGCGATCCTCTGCCACGCCGCCACGCTCATCAAGCTGAGCGACGCGGAACTCGTCTCCCACGGCGATCACATTCTCCTCGGCACCGTCACGCGCGTCTCCACGTCCTGGGAAGACCCCGACGGCGACGGAAAGTCCCAGATCTACACGACCATCGAAGTCCGCGTCGAACAGTCGCTCAAAGGCGGCGATCGCCCCGGCGAAACGGTCACCTTCCGCCAGCTCGGCGGGCGCATCGGCAACATGGCCACCAACATCCCCGGTCTCCCCAAATTCTCCGAGGGCGACTCCACGCTCCTCTTCCTCGAGGGAAGCCTGACCAACCCCCACTACTCGCCGATCCCCGGCCTCGCCCAGGGACGCTGGCTCGTCCGCACCGAGAACGACGGTTCCCGCTTCGCCCGCCGTGATTTCTCCGACTCGACCTTCGTCCGCCTCGATGAAAACCAGCCCGTCGAGGACGTCAAACCGAGCGAGGCCGAAGAAGTCCTCGCCGATGTCATCGCCCGCTTCCAGAAGGAAATCGATAAACAGGCCGCCGAGAAAAAATTCAACGGGTCCCGTCAGGGACAGGAGGATTCAAAGAAATGAAGCGACTCATCACGCTCGCCGCGTTGCTCGGGACCGCCACGGTAGTCGGAAGCTACACCTACACGTATTCGCCTCCGGCGAAATGGGGACCCTTCCCGATCCCAAGCGCTTCTGGCGAAGTGGTCTGGCTGATCAACGACGCAGGAACGCCCGACTACGCGGGGGGCCCCGCGACGGGGGACGGTGAAGTGGTGTTCATCAAAGCCGCCCTGCTGGACTGGGAGGACTCGACGGCGGGGAATCTCGACCTCGAGTACGGAGGCGGGACGCCGGCCGATGCGACCTACGGCGACGGGATCAACGCGATTTTCTGGGACGAGGCCTGGACCACGCCTGCCGGCGTCATGGGGCTTGGCGGCTCGATGGTGGGGGGATCGGGCTCGATCATCGAAGGCAACGTCGAGCTGAACGGCACCGCCTCATGGTCGTCAGCTTCGCTGATCGAAGGGATCTCGTTGCACGAATTGGGTCACTCGCTCGGGCTCGGCCATACTTCGACTTCGGGCGCCGTCATGGCGCCGGTTTTCACGGGCGAGCTTGATCCGCAGCCCGACGACATTGCGGGGATGGTGGGTCTCTACGGGACGGGATCAGGCTCCGACGGTGTTGATTCGCCGGGCGGTCCTCCGCCTCCGCCGCCTCCGCCTCCCCCCGGGCCTCCGCCAGCTCCCCCCGGCTCGCCTTCCACCTCCAGCAACGACAGCGGCGGCAGCGCCTGCGGCCTTACCGGTCTCGAATATCCCGTGCTCTTCGGACTGTGGTGCATGGCCCGACGCGCTTCCAGGCGCAGACGCCACTAGGACCTCTCGCTACCGAAATCAGGCCGGGCGACAAGCCCGGCCTTTTTTCGTGTTTCGCCCGCGGCGTCCTGTAAGCCCTCCGGCGCGTTTGTATGGCATGTTTGCTTCCGAGTCCGACGGGGCCTTGCCTCACGGTTACCACGCTCCGAACCACCCTGGCGGCCGCCTACCTGTCGTCACACAAGATTTTGCAGCCTCATTGCTTACGACTGGGCTTGAAGCGCTTGAAGATATTCATTATTCTTGCTGCCCGGGCCAAACGGGGACCATGGATTGCGTGCAACCCCCACGGGGCTGACTCCCTTTACCTTGAGCGAAAGAAAACCATGAAGCGCTTCCTGACCCTCGGCATTCTCCTCGCGGCCGCCACCGCCGCGGGCAGTTTCACCTACACCTGGTCGCCCCCCGCGAAGTGGGGTGCGGGCGCGATTCCAGGTCCTTCAGGGAATGTTGTCTGGCTCATGAATTCCGCCGGCACGCCCGATTTTGCAGGAGGGCCGGCGACGGGGGACGGTGAAGTGACGCTGATCATGGCTGACCTGCTCGACTGGGAAACTTCGACGTCCGGCGCGCTGGACCTGGAGTACGGCGGATCGACCGCGGCGGACGCGACCTACAGCGACGGCCTCAACGTCATCTACTGGAACGAGGCCTGGACGGGCCCTCCGGGCGTCGCAGGGCTTGGAGGATCGGTTGTCGATGGCACGAACACGATCATCGAAGGAAACGTCGAGTTGAACGGAACGATGGACTGGTCGTCCTCGTCCCTGATCGAGGGCATCAACCTTCACGAGCTGGGGCACGCGCTCGGTCTCGGCCACTCAGCCGTCTCGGGTGCCGTCATGGCGTCGACTTTTACGGGCACCCTGGATCCCCAACCCGACGACGTCTCCGGGATGGTGAGCCTGTATGGAACCGGGACAGGTGGAGACGGCGTGGGCGGAGGATCGCCCCCTCCTCCTCCCCCGCCTCCCCCACCGTCCGGCGGCGGAAGTTCCAGCAGCAACGACGACGATGACGACGACGACAAGAAACGCTGCGGCCTGACGGGCCTGGAGTTCCCGCTCCTGGCCGGATTCTGGGCTCTCACCCGGCGCGTAAGGCGGCTGGGCCGGAAGTGACACAGTTCTGAACATGTCCGTTCCGGTAGCCCGCCTGGGAATGAGGTAAAAGGGTGAGGAGCGGAGAAAAAAAGAAGGGCCGCGCAGCCGAAAGCGCGGCCCCTTTTTTTCGGAGCGACGATCAGATTCCTGAACAGGCGTGCCCTTCGACTCGCTCCGCTCGCTCAGGGCAACGGCATGCCGCCGTAAGGCTTGAGTCCACAAGGACACGGCTCGCTACGAATACAGTGACGGCGGCTTGCACGGAAGCGGGCGACCGGGCTCGAACCGGCGACAACGACGTTGGCAACGTCGTGCTCTACCAACTGAGCTACGCCCGCGAACTGGGGGGATTATAGGCGGCTCGGTGGTCGAGTCAACCCTTCCCCCGATTCGTTCACCTCGTGTCGCCATTGCGCACCGCTTCAGCCGCCGCTATAGTTCCGCGCCCCATGGACTACCGCAACATCGCGATCATCGCCCACGTCGACCACGGCAAGACCACGCTCGTGGACGGCCTCTTGCGCCAGAGCGGAGCGTTCCGCGCCAACCAGAACATCGCAGTCTGCGTGATGGACTCCAACGACCAGGAGAAGGAGCGCGGGATCACGATCCTGGCGAAAAACACGAGCGTCCGGTGGGGCGAAGCGAAGATCAACATCATCGACACGCCGGGACACGCTGATTTCGGCGGCGAGGTCGAGCGGGTGCTGAGGATGGCGGAAGGGGTCCTGCTGCTGGTGGACGCGTACGAAGGGCCGATGCCGCAGACGCGTTTCGTGCTGCGCAAGGCGATGGCGAACGGCCTCAAGCCGATCGTCGTGGTGAACAAGATCGACCGGCCCGAAGCGCGGCCGGCGGAAGTGCTGAACGAGATTTACGACCTCTTCATCGATCTCGACGCGACGAACGAGCAGCTCGAGTTCCCGGTCATCTACGCCAGCGGGCGCGAAGGGTACGCGCGGCTCGAGGTGAACGACGGGAACATGGACCTGAAGCCGCTGTTCGACTCGATCATGAAGAACATCCCGCCGCCGAAGGGCGACCCGGCGCTGCCTCTTCAGCTGCAGTGCGCCAACATCGACTACAACGACTACGTCGGCCGCATTGCGATCGGGCGCGTCGAGAACGGCGGGATCAAGGTCGGGCAGCCGGTCGTGCTGATCAAGCGTCTCGGCGGGACGGCGACGGGTAAGGTCGAGCAGCTCTTCACGTTCGAGAATCTGAAGCGGACGCCGGCCGATTCGGCGCCGTGCGGCGAGATCGTCGCGATCGCGGGTCTGCCGGACGTGGACATCGGCGACACGATCGCGGACCCGCAGAACCCGCAGGCGCTTCCGCCGATCCTGATCGACGAGCCGACGCTGTCGATGATGTTCAGCGTGAACACGAGCCCGGTGACGGGGAAGGCGGGGAAGTTCCTGACGGTGCGGCATCTGAGGGACCGGCTGTTCAGGGAGCTGAAATCGAACGTTGCGCTGCGGGTGGAGGAGACGGAGGACCCGCGTGTTTTCAAGGTGAACGGGCGCGGGCTTCTGCATCTGTCGGTGATGATCGAAACGATGCGGCGCGAGGGGTTTGAGCTGGAGGTGGGGAAGCCGGAGGTGATTTACAAGACGGTGGACGGCGAGCGGCACGAGCCGATCGAGCTGATGACGGTGGACGTGCCGGAGGGATTCGCCGGGAAAGTGATGGAGCTCGTCGGCCAGCGGCGCGGCGTCGTGAAGTTCATGGACACGCGGCGCGGGCACATGCACTACGAGTTCCTGATTCCGGCGCGCGGGCTGATCGGGCTGCGTTCGAAGCTGCTGACGGCGACGCGCGGCGAGGCCGTCATGTACCACAACTACTCGGGTTACGAGCCGTTCAAGGGGGAGATCACGCAGCGCAAGGCCGGCGTGCTCGTCTCGATGTCCGGCGGCCCCGCGACGAACTACTCGATCAACGCGTTGAAAGACCGCGGCGACTTCTTCGTCAAGAACGGCGACGACATTTACGAAGGCATGATCGTCGGCGAGCACTGCAAGGACCGCGACATCATCGTGAACGTGACGCGCCCGAAGGCGCTCACGAATTTCCGCGTCTCGGCCGCCGACGCGACGATCTCGATCGCGCCGCCCAGGGATTTCACGCTGGAGGAAGCGCTCGAGTACCTGAACGAGGACGAGCTGCTGGAGATTACGCCGACGCATCTGCGGCTGAGGAAGCGGCTGTTGAAGCAGCGGGACAGGAAGAAGGCCGGGCGCGCGGAGGAAGAGGAATTGGTGGAAGGATAGGAAGGACGCGGGGGTGCATGGCCCGTATTGCAAAGGAACGGCCTGGCCACCGAGCGCCAAGCGCGGCCTGGCCGCAATCAGACAGGAGGCGGGCGCCGTGGTAGTCGCCAGTCTCGCCGTCCCGCCTTCAAATTTCCGCAAGCCCTTCCGCATCCTCTTCTCCTCCTGCCTCTTTCCTGCACTCCGGCCGTTTTTCAAATCTGTCTGCCGAACGAAACGACTGAGATGCAGGAAAAAGGCAGGAGGAGAGGAGGATGCGGAGGCCGCGTGCCAGATCGGTTGGCCTTGTATTAGGATGGAGCCACTTCAGCGATAGCGAGGTGACGCATGCTCCGTCGCCAGAAACCCCACGTCTCCGGTTTGCTCAACGCGTTCCTGGACACCAATGACTACGGCGGGGCAGACCGGGTTCGCGGTCTCACGCAGGTGCTCATGAACCATAGCGCGCGCCTGAACGACCACTCGTCGAAGGCGAAACAGCATATCAGCCGAATGGAAGCGGAGGTCGGGTTCCTCTCGCTCATCGTTGCCGCGACGCTCCGGACGCTGGCGGACAAGGGGCTGGTCACGACTGCGGAAGTGCTCGCGAAGATCGAGGCGGTGGACGCGGCCGATGGTGTGAAGGACGGGAAGATCTCCGTCGACATCCTGCGCGCGATTCTTGGAATCCCGCGACCCGCGCCGCGGGCGGAGCCGGTGCCGAAGCCGGTCCTCAGGCGCAACCAGTAGGGAGAACTACAGGGACGCGGAACCGCGCTTTTCCTGAGTTTCCAGTGCGTTTCCGCGTCAGGCCGTTGTTTTCTTCAGTCGCAGCAGCCGATGATCCACTTGCACTTCGGGCAGATCCACTTGGTCTTGATGAGGTTCATCGCCGTCCCGCACTGGATGCAAATGGAGTGATCGAGTTCGCACTCCGGCTTTTCCGGCGCCGGCTCGGGGGGCGCCACGTTGAACGGGACCCGGGGCGGGCGGGGCGGGGGGCAGCTCATACGCGCTCCTTTTCGCGTTCGCCGCGGTAGGTGACGGAACAGCCTTCGCATTCCCAGACCTGGACGGCGCTGAGAAGCGGCAGCGCTTCCAATTGTTTCCAGACCCAGAGCGCGACCCGTTCGGCGGAGGGATTCGCGACGACGCGATTGAGGTCGGCGTGGTCGAGTTTTTTCAGCACCTTCTTCTCGACGACGTCGCCGAGCTTCACGAAGTCGAAAACCATTCCGTCGGGCTGGACGGGTCCTTCGAGCGTGACGTTGAGGCGCCAGGTGTGGCCGTGGACGGGCTCAGGGCCGGAAGGGAGTTTCGTGAGGTGGTGGGCGGCTTCGAAGGAGAATTCGCGGGTAAGGAGCATGGCTGCCATTGTAGGAAGCGGAGTTGGTGAGGGAAGGAAGCGAGTCGAAGTGCTTTGCGATCTCTGCGTTCTCGGCGGCAAAGTCGATTCTCTCTGTGTCCTCGGTGTCCTCTGTGGCTAAGCCTTTCCGCACAGTTTCCCGCACCGAGCTCTCCGGGCTTTCCTTGACACCGGTTAGCCGGCCCCCTACGCTACCCGGTCCCGCGCAGGAAGGTCTTGCGGCTGTCGCAACCCCTTGAAGCGCAATGGTTTAGGGCATCGCGGTTCGCGACGGTCCTCCGCTTCCGTTCCCCAGGAGTCCCATGAAGTCCGAAATCGAAACCCTCGGCCCGTGCAAGATCAAGATCAAGGTCGAGATCCCGACCGATGAGATCCGCGACAAGGTCGAGGAGAAGTACAACGAAGTCCGACAGAACGTGCAGCTCCCGGGCTTCCGCAAGGGCCACGTGCCGCGGCCGATTCTCGAAAAGCGCTTCGGCAAGTCGGTCGAGGCGGATGCCAAGGTCGACCTGATCGAGAAGTCGATCGCCAAGACTCTCGAGGAGAAGAAGATCCAGGCGGTCGGCGACCCGGACATGGACCCTGAGAAGATCGAGTTCGCGCTCGACAAGCCGCTGAATTTCGAGCTGACGGTCGAGACGAAGCCGGAGATCAAGCCGAAGGACTACCTCGGCGTGGCAGTGACGAAGAAGAAGTCCGAGGTCACGGACGAGGATCTCACGAAGGCGCTCGACCGGCTCGCCGAGGCGCGCGCGGAGTGGATGCCTGCGGAAGTAGTCGCCGACGACGACATGGTGATCGCGGACCTGACGCTCAAGGACGGCGAGACGCAGATCCTGTCCGAGGAGAACATGCGCGTCGTCGTGTCGAAGGACATCGAGGTCGCGCACCAGCCCGCCCCGCAGGTCTACAAGGCGCTTCTCGGCGCCAAGTCCGGCGACACGCGCTCGGCCGCCCTCGACATGCCCGCCGACCACAAGGACGAGAAGCTCGCAGGGAAGAAAGTGACGTTCGCGGCTGTTGTAAAGGAAGTGAAGCACCTGAACAAGCCGGCGATCAACGAGGAATGGGCGAAGTCGCTCGATTACGAGTCCCTGGACGCGGTGAAGACTGAATTGAAGAGGCGCCTCTCTAGTGAGAAAGATGCGGCCGCTCTCCGCGGGGTCGAAACCGAGATTCTGGACGACCTTCTGAAGAAGCACGAGATCCCGCTTCCCGAGGCGCTCCTCCGCAAATTTGCGGAGCGCTCCGAGGAGCGTGCAAAACTGGACCTCCAGTTGCGCGGCATTTCTGCCGAAGAAGCCGGGAAGATGGTGGAGAAGGAACGCGACGGCTCCCGGGGGGAGCTGGAGAAGACGCTCCGTTCTCACTTTCTCCTGGAGGCGATCGGACAGAAGGAACGGATCTTCGTGACGGAAGACGAGGTTGAGTCCCGGATCGACCAGATGGCGATGGCGTACAGGCGCAACCCGGGTGAAGTTCGCGGCGAGCTGGAGGAGCGCGGGCAGATGAGCGAGCTCCGGAGCACGTTGCGCGAAGAGAAGATCCGCCGGTTTCTGAGGGAGAAGGCGAAAATTACGGAGACGAACTGATGAATACGAATCATGCGATGCTGACGCCGGTTGTGATCGAGAAGACGGGGCGCGGCGAGCGCGCCTACGACATCTGGAGCCGGCTGCTCAAGGACCGGATCGTGTTCGTGGGCGTGCCGATCGACGACTACGTGTCGAGCCTGATCATCGCGCAGCTGCTCTTCCTGCAGATGGAAAACAAGAACCAGGACATTCACATGTACATCAACTCGCCGGGCGGAAGCGTCACGGCGGGGCTGGCGATTTACGACACGATGCAGTTCGTGCAGTGCGACGTGGCGACGTACTGCATCGGGCAGGCGGCGTCGATGGGCTCGGTGCTGCTGGCGGCGGGGACGAAAGGGAAGCGGCACGCGCTGCCCAACAGCCGCATCATGATTCATCAGCCTTGGGGCGGCGCGCAGGGGCAGGCAACGGATATCATGATCCAGGCAGAAGAGATCATCCGGATGAAGAAGCGCCTGAACGAGATCCTTGCGAAGCACACCGGCCAGACGGTCGAAAAGGTTCAGAAGGACGGAGACCGCGATTTCTTCATGAGCGCCAGTGAGGCGAAGACGTACGGGCTCGTGGACGAGGTCGTCGAGACGATGAGGACGCCTGAGAAGAAACCGTAGTTGAGAGTCAGTGTTTTCCCCGGCTTCTCCCGTGAAGCCGGGCAACTGGTGAAAGGGCGGAGCTTTGAGGACCCGTTGTTTTATCGATTCGACACGGAGTTCACGGAGACCACAGAGGTCACAGAGAAAAAAAGATCTTTTTCATTTCTCTGTGACCTCTGTGGTCTCCGTGAACTCTGTGTAATCATGAATACCTTGACGCTCGACTAGTCCCTGCTGCGTTTTGAGGAATTCAAGATGGCGCGTTACGGACGCACGCGTGGTGAAGGCCGGGTCTGCACGTTCTGCGACAAGCCCGAGCGGGTGGTCCGCCACCTGATCAGCGGGCCCCCCGGAATCTACATCTGCGACGCGTGCGTCGAGCTGTGCAACCAGATCATCCGGCTCGACAAGAACAAGGGCGCGGGCGCCGAAGGAGCCGTCGGCACCGCGACGGCCGCGAAGCCGCAGAGCGCCGCTTCCGTCGCGCAGTCGATCAAGACGCTGCCGACGCCGGCCGAAATCAAAGTGAAGCTCGACGAGTACGTCGTCGGGCAGGACAAGACGAAGAAGTCGCTCGCGGTCGCCGTAAACCTTCACTACAAGCGCATCCTGAACCCGATCCCGGCGAACGAGGTCGAGCTGGAAAAGTCGAACATCCTGCTGATCGGGCCGACGGGAAGCGGCAAGACGCTGCTGGCGCGGACGCTGGCGAAGATCCTGAACGTCCCGTTTGCGATCGGCGACGCGACGACGCTGACGGAGGCCGGATACGTCGGCGAGGACGTCGAGAATCTGCTGCTCAAGCTGATCCACGCCGCGAACTACAACCTCGACCGCGCCGAGCGCGGAATCGTCTTCATCGACGAGATCGACAAGATCGGCCGCACGCAGAACAACCCGAGCATCACGCGCGACGTGAGCGGCGAAGGCGTGCAGCAGGGGCTGCTCAAGATGCTCGAAGGCACGATCAGCAACGTCCCGCCGCAAGGCGGCCGCAAGCACCCGGAACAGGAATACATCCAGATCAACACCCGCCACATCCTCTTCCTCGGCGGCGGGTCGTTCGAAGCCCTCCCCGGCATCATCGCGCGCCGGATCGGGAAAAAGCAGATCGGCTTCAAGCTCGACAACGACCAGATCGACGACAAGAACATCGGCGACCTGCTGGAAAAAGTCGAACCGGAAGACCTCATCGAGTTCGGGATGATCCCCGAGTTCGTGGGGCGCTTCCCGGTCATCTGCGTCTGCCGCCCGCTCTCGCTCGAGCAGCTCGTCCGGGTGCTCACCGAGCCGAAGAACGCCATCGTGCGGCAGTACCAGGAGTTCTTCCGGATGGAAAACTCGACGCTCGTCTTCACCGACGAAGCGCTGAAGGAAATCGCGCGTCGCGGACTCGAGAAGCAGACCGGCGCGCGCGCCCTGCGGTCCACGATCGAGCAGATGATGCTCGACGTGCTTTTCGACCTGCCGGGCCAGAAGGACGCGTCCGAATTCGTGATCTCGGGCGAGATGGCGAAGGGGAAGGAACCGATCGTGCCGAAGAAGCGCGTTGAGGCGAAGATCGAGAAGAGCGAGAAGGCGGCGGAGAAGGAAAAAGAGAAGGAGAAGAAGAAGGAAAGCGCGTAACAGCAGTCGGGAGTTCGGAGTCGGGAGACGGGAGTTAAGTGACTACTGCGGCCGCCTTCTGGCGGCCGTTGCTATTTTCGGTCGGGGAAGCGGGCCGCGTAGGAGTGCGGCTTCAGGGTCACCTTGAATGACTTCCCGCGGACCTTGGCTTTGCCGAATCCAACCTCCGAGTCGCGTTCGGCTTCGAAGCCGCCCTCGATGGACCGGATCCACTTCAGCCGGCGTGTTTCGCCGCGCAGGAAGCTTCCGCCTCCCATTTCTCCAGGGGGATCCTCCGCCAGTTCGGGAAGCCGGTACCGATCCACGAGGCGGTAGAACTCTTCAACGTCCTCTTCGGAGCGCCAGGCGGCGACAAGGCCCGCGAGGTCTGCGGCGGATTCGACGGCGCGGAATTCGAGGCCGCTGCGGGCAAAGAGGGAGACCCGGACTGCATCGGTGCTCATCCCGGCGGAAACTGCGTGGAACTTCCACGGCCGGAGGTCCAGGGCGACCTCAAGCGCGCTGTCCGGCTGGGGCGGATAATCCGGGACTCGAGGAGCGGGCGTGTCGGCCGGCTCGGGGGAGGGATTCTCGGGCGCGGCTGGTGCGGGGGCCGCAGGGCCGCCGGTATCCCGACCGCACGACGTCGCGGACAGCGCCAGGGCGAGCAGCCAGCCGCCGTGTCCCATCTGCCGATGATACGTCGCAGACTCCTTTCCAAGAGGGGCGACTCAAGGGGTAGTTGGTAGTGGATCGGAGGTAGCAACGACGCTCTCAGGAGGAGCTGTGCCTACCTCCTACCCGCTACCTCCTTGCGCGGCCTTTCAGTGATACGACCTTAACTGCGGAATCAGGCCCTTAACCACGCGAACGACCGTGGTCTGCACCCGGCCGCCGCTGAAGCCCTGGCGGATCACGACGGCGCGGACGCACGTACCGACGCCGGAGAACTGGCAGACGAGGCGCTCGACAGTCCAGCCGCCTGAGGTGAGCTCGACGGACGGCGCCTGCGGGACGTCCTTCAAGTCTTTGAAGTACTCCCACTCGCGCGCGGGAACCCAACCGTTGTCCTCGTCGAACCCCAGATTCTCCTGCGCGGCGAGGCGCGCCGGGATCTGCGCCAGCTCGAGCGCGTCCTGGACGTATTCGATCCTGCCCGCGAGCGCGACGAGCTCGTCCATCCAGTGGATGCAGCGGACCTCCGTGTCCTTGCACGCGAAAATAGCCTTCGAAGCCGGGGACTCACGGCTCTCCGGGTTGTGCGGGGCCAGCCAGAGCTCCCATCCGCCGGGCCGGATCGTCGTCCGGATTCTCGAACCGTGCTGCTGGAGCCGCTCGGGCGTGAAGCGGTACTTGCTCCGGGGCGGCTGCGTTTCGAGAACTTCGACGAATTCGATCGCATACAAGCGCGGGGCGAAGCGCTCGCGGATGCGGACGACGCGATCGTGCCCGCAGCAGGACTGGGGAAGCGGGCGCTCGATGATGCAGGCATCGTCCTTGTGGACGACGCTGAAGCGGACGCCGGTCCGCGCTTCGAGCGCCGCCGCTTCTTCCTTATCGAGTCGCGACCCCGGCACGGTGTAGAAATCCACGCCGGCGGCGCTCTCGCGCTCGACGAGAGCCATCAACTCCCGGTAGTCCTCCGCCGAGCGGTACCTCTCGACCAGCGCGGCCAGGTCGTCCACGCGGCCGATGCCGCGGACTTCGTCGCCGCGGACCGCGTAGAGCAGCTCGAACGCGGCGCCCTCCACCGCGTCGCGCACCGGCCAGTGACGCAGCTCCCACCCGCCGAGATCGAGACTCGTCCGGACGACGCGCGCGCAGTCCCGGACCTGCACCGCGGTCGGAAGCTGCTCCAGCTGCTTGAGCCCCAGCGGGTCGGGTCTCAGCGGCGCGTCGGCGGCCGGCTCGGCGGGCCGCGGTGGTTCCGCAGTGCATCCGGCCATGAGGACGGCGATCAGCGCGCAGGCCGTCGCAAAGGCGATGTTCGATCCCGGCATCACTTAGCCGGCCTGTTCAGGGTCAAACGGCCGGCTTCGAGCGTGCCTTCGTAAGCGCAAGTGAGTCCCACTTCGTCACACGTGAGGACTTTGTGGATCGCAATGCCGGCCCCTCCCCTCAGAAATTCCGGAGCGGTACCCGGGGCCAGCATGCGCCGTGTTCCGAACTCGATCACGAAATGCGGGTACCCCACTTCGCCGAGCTGGCGACCTCCGGCTGCGAGGTAAGGCGAGCTGCGGCCTCCGCCGATTCCCAGGTCGTAGCCATACCACCAGAAGGAACCACCGCCGACTGCGAGAGGGGGCGGCGTCATGCGAATTCCCGGAAGCGGCGTCGCGGAGAGCGCCTGCGGTTCCGGGGCTGGAACGTCGAGGCTGAAAGCGCGGACCAGCCGCCAGAACTCATCGCCGTCCTCTTTGCCTCGAACCTGCGCGACGTAGCTCGCCAGCTGCGTCGCGTCGGTAATGCCCGTGAGTTCGAGTCCCCGGTAGGCAAACAGGCGTGCCGCACCGTGCTGCTTCCTTATTCCAACCTGACCGCCAGGCGCGGACAGGCGATAACCGCCGAGGTCAAGCGTGGTCATGACCCGGTCGTGCTCCAGCCACTCCCGCGTCGCTTCGACCTCGGCACGTGTTGGCGGCGCGCTGACCAGCAGCGCACGCGCGATGAGCGCGGAAGCTCCTCCCATGAGCATTGCGATGGCGTAACAAACGAGGACCCGTCGTTTCATCCCTGACTCCTGGGCGCGCCCAACGTAAAGTCTAGCGCATCGGATCGGCCGAACGGAGCCTCGTTACGGAATCCAGGGAGATCGCCATGCGAAGCAGAGCCCTTCTCGCATTCCTGTCGACGGTGACCTTCTCAGCCTGTTCCCTCGGCGTCTTTGCCGGCAACTGGGGAACCGACGTCAACACCGGCGTCGGCGGCCCGCTGGTCGAGGGCGTGCGCGCCGACCTGGCGGAGATCGTCAAGGCGCCCGTGGCGGAGCGGCCGGCGCTGATCAAGGCGTACGCCGAATCGAAGGCGCCGCTCGTGATCGAGGCGATCAAGCGCTTCCGCAACCCGGAGTTGAAGCCGCTCTTTCACGCGCTGCTGCGTCACGCCGACTGGCAGGTCAACCACCGCGCGCTCCATGCGCTCGAGTATTTCGGCGACGCGACGGCGATCAACACCGCATGGCTGTGGCTCGCGCACGGGGAGCCGCGGCTGCGCGAGAAGGCCGCCATCTACTGCCTGAAAATGTGGAACGCGGAAGCGGCGAAGCAGGTGTCGGGCGGGAAAGCGGCGGAGTCGCTGGCGCAGACGATTTCGAGGGAAGACGACGTGCAGGTGCGGGCGGCGATGGAGGCGCTGGCGAAGCGGATCGCGGGAAAGCTCGTTTTCGAGAAAGTGTCGACGGAGTTCGCCGTGAAGCTGGACGACGGGCTGTTCCTGACGCCGTTCCTCGACGGGATGGACAAGGTGAAGGCCGTCGCGCCGGACTACGTCGCGAAGCCGGAGCCGCGGCAGGGCGGCGCGAGCGCGGCCACGATCCTGCCCGCCATGAAATGGACGTATCCGATCTGCTCATGGGGCAAAGAGGAGGTCAACGGGTCGCTTCAGCCTTTCGCAAACCTCCGCCAGAACGACACCGTCTACCACACGGGGCAGGACGTCGGGTGCTGTCTCGACGGCGCGGGGTATTACGCGATTGCGGACGGGATCCTGAAGTTCGTGCACACGGGGAGCGACATGGGGACGCTGCTTGTGGTCGAGCACAACGCGGGAGAAAGTCTCGAGTGCGCGGTCTACATGCACGGCGGAGACACGGTATTCGCGAAGGTCGGAGACAAGGTCGCGTGCGGGCAGCTGCTCGGAACGATGGGGCTCTCCTACTCGATCGAGAACGGCGGGCACTTCGCGCACCTGCATTTCGGCCTCTACCCCGGCGGATTCGTCGTGACGCACAACTACGGGTACAAGCAGGTGAGCGCGGGGCTCGCAGACTGGCACGACCCTTCGAAGTGGCTCGCCGAGCGCGTCGAGGCGTCCGCGCCGCTCGTGAGGATTCACGCCCCCGGGAAACTCGGCGAGCTTCTCACTGCGGAGGAGTACGGCAAGGCGTACCTCGAAGCGTCGAAGGGGGTCGACCCGGTGAGCGTACGCGTCCTGGTGCAGATCAAGGAAGCAATCCCCCTGGCGCTGAACCGCTTCGATGTGCGGCGCGAAGCGGGGTACCCGAAGGACGCGCTGGACCGGCTCAAGAAGTGGGCGATCGTTTTCAAGAATGTCCCAGGCGCGGAAGCGCTCGACACGACCGCGAAGTCCTCAGAAAAAGATCCTGGGTTCAAGAAAGCGATGGCGGGAGAAAAGGAAATCGCGACGCTGGAAGCGCAGAACGGGGCGAAGGCGGCATGGGAGGCGCTTCTGAAGAAGTACGAAGGCACATTCCTCGAGGCGCGGCTGAAGGCGAAGGTCGACGCGAAGTAACGGACGATGGCTCTCGCGGAACCCACGGTCTGGCGGCAATTGAGTTTGCGCCAGGCCGTTTTCCCGGAGCGCGAAGGAAATCATGCGGGTCGGGCGGAGTCGGCCCGCAAGAGAGAATCGCCCCAGGTTACCTTCACCGGGCCGACGGAGCCTGACCCGCATGATTTCCTTCGCGCTCTGATATTCTGCGCCGCGTGACCGCTTCCAACGACACCGGCAAGGCCGCGCGCTATCTTCTCGGCGACGAGATCGCGCGCGGCGGGCTGGGGCGGATCGTGGAGGCGTTCGACAAGGACCTCGACCGGGACGTGGCGATCAAGCTGGTGATCGACGAGGGGGCGCCGGACCTGGCGGCGCGGTTTGCGCGGGAAGCGGAGATTACGGCGCGGCTGGACCACCCGAACATCGTCCCGGTGCACGATTTCGGGGAGATCACGGGGGCGGACGGGAAGCGGCAGCTGTTTTTGTGCATGAAGCGGATTCGCGGGAGGGACCTGTCGTCGCTGATCGCGGACCTGGGGCGAGGCGATGACGCAATGCGTCAAAAGTGGACGCGGGCGCGGCTGCTCGGAGTTTTCCAGGACGTCTGCCACGGGATCGCGTACGCGCATTCGCGAGGGATCATCCATCGCGACCTCAAGCCTGCGAACGTCATGATCGGCGAGTTCGGCGAAGTGCTGATCGTGGACTGGGGGCTCGCGAAGATCATCGGGGACCCGAATCCGCGCAAGGTCTGGCGGTCGGGGCAGACGCGGATCACGCTGCTGAGCGGCCTCGCCGCCGGTGCCGCTCCCGAAGCGGCGAAATCGAAACCCGCGCGTCCGCACGCGGCAACCCCCGACCTCACCTACGCCGGCGAAGTCCTCGGAACCCCCGCGTTCATGTCTCCCGAGCAGGCCGAGGGACGCCTCGAAGATCTCGACGCCCGCAGCGACGTCTACTCGCTCGGCGCCATTATCTACACGATCCTCACCTTCCGCCCCCCGTTCGCCGGCGACAATCTCGCCGTCCTCATCGGCCAGGTCGCCCGCGGCGCCGTCCCGCGCCCGTCGGAAATCGCCGAGATCCCCGCCGCGCTCGAGGCCGTCGTGATGCGCGCGATGGCGCCGCGCCGCGAGGACCGCTACCCCTCGGCGATGGACCTCCACCGCGACGTGCAGCTCTTCCTCGAGGGCGTTCGCGAGCGCGAACGGGCGAGGCTGGAAGCGCAGTCGCGGTGCGCGGAGGGGAAGCGGGCGTTCGACCGCGCGCATGCGCTGGATAAACGGATTTCGGAGGAGGACCGCCGGGTCGAGGACATGCGCGCCTCGATCCCCCGGTACGCGCCGGTCGCGGTGAAGAAACCGCTCTGGGCGGCCGAGCTGGCGCTGAAAAAACTCCGCGACGAGCGGATCGCCGCGCTGGCGGAAGCCGACGCGCGCTTCGGCCAGGCGCTTTCGGTCGACGGAGATCTCGCCGAAGCGCTTTCAGGGAGGAGCGAACTGCACGCCGGGAGGTACCTCGAGGCCGAAGCGGCGAAGGATGCGCAGGGAATGGCGCTGGCGCGCATCGCGCTCGAGCAGTGGGATCGCTCCGGGAAGTCGCGGGCGCGGCTGGAAGCGCGCGGGCGGCTGTCGGTGCGCGCGTTCGCGTTCGAGTGCGACTGCCTGCGGCCTGTAAAGGGGTTCACCGCGGAATTCGGGCGCGAGCCGGGTGTCGCGTGGAGGGACGGCGAGCCGCGGCCCGGCCTTGCCCCCGGCGACAGCGACCGCCTGGTCCCGCAGCTCCGGACCGGCC
>WSZJ01000053.1:0-22924 GCA_009773755.1 Planctomycetota bacterium
CGCGCCTCCTGCTCCGCGGCCGGCGCCGCACCGCCCGTGACAACGCCGTCGCGGCGCTCGGTCCCGCCGGGGCGGACGCGGCTCGCGCTTCCTTCAGGCATTTCGGCGAAGTCCTCGTCGAAATGGTCCGCGCGCACCGCATCTTCGGCGGCGAACGGTGGCGCACCGCGATCGTGTTCGAGGGTCTCGAGCACGTCGACGCGGCCCTCAAGCTCGGCAAAGGCGTCATCGTCGTCGGCGCGCACCTGGGCAACTGGGAGGCCGCGGGATGGGGCATGTCGCTTCAGGGATACAAAGTCAATACCGTCATCAAGCCCCCCCGAAACCCCTTCATCCGTCGCAAGCTCGAATCGTTCCGGCGCGCGACCGGACAGGCGACGATCGACAAGAAGGGCGCGATGCGCGACGCGCTCAGGGCGCTTCGCAGAAACGAACTCCTCGCCATTCTTGCGGACCAGTACGCGCGGCAGGATTCGATCGAAGTGCCGTGGTTCGGGCGTCCCGCGGCGACGTACCGGACGCCCGCGGTGCTCTCGGTCCGCTACGGAGCGCCGATCGTGACCTTCGCTGCGCCGCGCCTCCCCGACGGCCGCATTCGCCTCGTGTTCGACCCGCTTTTCGTCGCCGATCCGTCGGGCGAATCGGAAGAGGCCGTCCGGCGCGCGACGGCCCGCATCGCCGCGACGCTCGAAGCGCACATTCGCCAGAATCCAGGTCAATGGCTCTGGATGCACCGCAGATGGCGTCAGCAGAGCAAGTGAGAAGTCCGCGTGGGGCAGGCTGCATCGGCCCGGACTGCTCAAATGCTCTGCTCTACTAACCTCGCATTTCTCTCCACCGTTGCAAAACTCAGGCGGTCGATTGAGCGATCTGTTGCAGCGAGCCGACGACTGTGGTTGGTTCCGACGACAAACGGCGACCACAGAGAGCACAGAGAAAAAAGATTTTGCTGTTCTCTGTGTCCTCTGTGGTTGCCGTTGAATTCGGACCGATAGCCGTTGCATATCATGTCCCTAAGATGCGGCGACCGCGCGTGTTTCGTTGCGGCTCGGCAGCGCTGAGGAGTAGAGCACCACTCCGCCCTTGGTCGCCCGTTCACGCGCGTGTATCGTGCGCGGATGAGCGCGCACTCCGGCGGACCGTTCATGTCCGCCGCCTGGCACCTGCAGTACTGGGCCGGCCGTTGCGGCCAGTACACAACGATGCTGCTCCCTGAAGCGCTCGCCCTGGGAATGGGGCGCTTCCTCTCCGCCCTTCTTTGGGGCCTCATGCGCAAACGCGGCGAGATTGCGAAGAAGGAAGCGACCCGCGTGCTTGGCCGTCGCGGTCAGGACGTTGCCGAGGGGTCGTTCCACCACCTGATGGAGACGGTCGTGCGCACGGTGCGGTTTCCGCGCGACCGGGCGCGCGGCCTGTGGGACAGGCGCATTCAGATCGAGGGGCTCGACCACCTGAAGCGCGCGCACGCGATGGGCCGGGGCGTCATCGCCGTCAGCGGGCACTTCGGCGACTGGGAAGTCTTCAACGTGACCATGGCGTCCCGCGGATTCAACGTCAACGTCGTCCGCCGCGCTCTCGACAACCCCCTCATGAACCGCGGGTTCGAGGACTTCTGGAAGGAAGTCGGGACCCACGTGATCTGGCGCGCGGGCGCCATGAAAGAAGGGCTCCAGGCGCTTCGCGCCGGCGGAATCCTGACGCTCTACGTCGACCAGGACGCGCGGAACCACGGCGTGTTCGTGCCGTTTCTCGGGCGCGACGCGTCGACGATCAAGGCGCCCGCGCTGCTTTCGATCAAGTCCGGCGCGCCGATCGTGGGGTTCGCGGTGACCCGGCTCCCCGGCGGGCGCAGCCTCATCCAGATCGAGGAGTCCTTCGTCCCCGACCCGGCGCTTCCGATGCCCGAAGCAATTCTCGAGGCGACGCGGCGGCTGACGGTGGCGCTGGAGAAGCGGATTCTCGCGGCGCCGGAGCAGTGGATGTGGATTCACCGGCGGTGGAAGACGAAACCGGGGGAGGCGGTGGCCTCCGATGGCGCAACCGCCTGAAGCCGCGCCGAGGCGGCGGGGGAGCCGGCCGGACGAGATGCCGCCGCTGGTGCGCGCGGCGTACTGGCTGCAATACGCCGGGCCCCGGCTCGCGGTGTCTCTTCTGCTCGGCCTGGGCGACCCGATGCTCCGGGGGATTTCGAAACTCTCGGGCCGCGTCGCGTTCCGCGTCGACCTGCGCCACCGGCCCCGGGCGATCGAGCACCTGATCGCCGCGGGCTACCCGCCCCGTCGCGCCCGCCAGGTCGCGCGCCACATGTTCGAGCACTTCGCCTCTTCCATCATCGAGGGGATGGTGCTCCGCAGGCGGATCGCGAAGGACAACTGGTCCAGGTACGTGAGGCTGGAGGGAAGAGAAATCCTGGATGAAGCGCTGAAGGGAGGCAAAGGCGTGCTGTTCGTCGGCTGCCACCAGGGCTCGTGGGAGCTTGCGGGGATCGTCATGAATCTCTTGGGCTACCCTCTGACGAGCATCGCGCGGCCTTTCCGGAATCCTTTCGTCGACGAATTCCTCAACAGCGCGCGCGGGGCGACAGGCGGCAAGGTCGTGAAGCCGGGCGGCGGCCTGCGCGAGCTGATGAGAGACGTCCGCGCCGGCCGGATTGGCGTGATCCTCTCGGACCAGAACGCGGGGAAGGACGCCGTCTTCGTGCCGTTCTTCGGGCGGCTCGCGTCGACCTGGCCGACGCCCGCGGTGATCGCGCTGAAGACCGGTTGCCGGCTGCTGCCGTTCTACACGTACCGCGAGGCCCCGTTTCGCTACGTCTTCGGCTGCCACTCCGACCGGGAGCCTGCCCGGACCGGAGACCTGGATGCCGACGTGAGGTCGATTTCCGCGTGGTACACCGCCATCTTCGAACGGTCCATCCGCGAGCGCCCCGAACAGTGGCTCTGGGCGCACCGCCGCTGGCGAAGCACGCCGGCCGGCACTCGTCGCGGATGGAGCGAACCCGCAACAACTTGAGGTGCGCGCGAGCCGAACCACTAGAATGAAGCCCTCGAAATGACGGTCAAACTCTTCCGGTTCGGTGAAGGCTTCCTCGGCCACGTCGCTCGCGCGGTCGAAATGCAGGTCCTCAACTTCGCCCTCCTGCCCGTGCACGCTCTCCCTCTCACCGCCGCGCTCGAGCTCGGCCGAGCCACCGGCCGCGCCGCCGCCATCGCCCTTCCGCGCTACCGCCTCCGCGCTGAAGAACAGCTGCGCGACGCCTTTCCGTCGAAGTCTGCCGAATGGGCAGCGCGCACCGCCATCGCCTGCTTCGAACACTTCGGACAGATGACCGCGGAGATGGTGAAGGTGCCGCGAAGCGCCAAGAGCGACCGGTGGGCGGAGGTCGTCAAGGCGCCGGGTGAGAAGGCAATCCTGAAATTGGCCCGGGAGGGGAAGGGGCTCATCTGGCTTTCCGGCCACCTCGGGAACTGGGAGCTCGCGGCGCAATGGGCCGGGCGGAACGACCTGAAACTGACGAGCATTGCCCACCGCTCGCGAAACTCGCGCCTCCACGAGCGGATGGAGCGCGAGAGGCAGGCCCGCGGCCACACGACCGTCAAGATGGACGGCGCGTTTCGCGGGCTGATTCGCGCGCTGCGCAACGGCTCGATGGTCGCCCTGCTCACCGACCGCAACCCGCGCGACACGGGAATGCTCGTGCCGTTCTTCGGGCGCGAAATCCTGACGGTGACGACGCCGGCCCTGCTTTCCTGCGCGACCGGCGCGCCGATGCTGCCGTTCGCGTGCCTCCGGGAGGGAACCGCTTTCCGGTACACGCTTCACTTTGGCGATCTGATTCGTCCCGACCTTTCCGCGCCGCGCGAGCAGGAAATCGAGCGGATGACGCGCGAAGCGACCGCTGCGCTGGAGCGCCACATTCGGATGGCCCCGGAGCAGTGGCAGTGGATGCATCGACGCTGGAAGATCACGCCGGGAGGGCGAAAGAGGGCGGGGCTAGCGCCTGCTGAAATCACTTCAGCTCGTTGAGTCCCCAGTCGTAGGGAACAAACTCGATCTCGCCCTCCGCCTTGCCGCCGAATTCCCGGATTGCGACGAGCAGGTCCTTGGCCTTTCCCTTCGATTCGAGCCACTTGTCGAAGTCGCCCCTGTACCACTTGAAAATGCTCGAGAGCTTCGCCTTGCCCCCCTCGACCTTGACGTTCCGCTCCTCGGTCACGAACTTCTTCGCTTCCCGCGCCAGCTGTTCCTCGAGCTGCGCGGGATCGAATGCCTCGCTGGGGAGGCGCGGGCAGCCTAGCGAAGCGCAGTTGAGTGCGAAGTGCAGGCGGGGCTCGTTGAATTCTTCGCGCGCCTTCGTTTCCCAGGCTTCGAGCGTGTACGACTTGCCGCCGAAGGGGTATTCGAACTTCTTGAAGAAGTCGAACGGGATGGTGCCGATGGATTTGACGGTTTCGCAGGGATAGTTGTCGATCACGCCTTTGACGACGTAGGCGTTGTAGGCGTTGATCGCGTACGCGAGCTTGTCTTCGCGCTTCGGGAACGCCTCGGGTCTGGATTCAGGGGAAAACTTCGCGATGTAACCGAGGTACGCGTCGAGCCCGGCATGGTCTTCCTTGAGCGCCTTGTAATTGACGAATCCGTTCTTGCCGTGCTTTTCAAGAACCTGTGTCCATAGATTGTGAGGAAACGCCTCGTCCTTCTTGAGTTCATTGTCCGTCGGCTTGACGACGACCTGGTGCGAGGGGCGCAGCTTCCAGCACGCGAGCGCGCCGGCAGCGAGGACCGCGAGCGCACAAACGGCGATCTTGACCTTTTTCATCGGTAGAGCCCCTTCAATGATTCCGGCCGGACGCCAAGCTTGTAGAGGAACAGGATCGCCCAGTTCGAGAAGCTCGTGCGCAGCCGGCCGTGTCGTTCCCATCGCCGCGCGCTGGTCCGCACTTCGGCCTTGAGGACGCGGAAGCGGGACGAGCGTCGAGCGCGGTCGGCGAAATCGAGATCCTCGAGGATCGGGATGTTCCTGTAGCCTCCGAGTTGCCGGAACGATTCGCGCTTCGCGAAGATCGCCTGGTCGCCGAGGGTGATTCCCCACCACCAGGCGCGGGCGTGGGAAAGGGCGGTGATGAAGCGGAAGTAGAGGCCCGGGGCGTCGTATCGCATGCGGAACGCGCCGGCCCCGACGAGCGGATCGGCGAAGACGCTTCGGATGAGCGCGGCGGCGTCGCGGGGCAGGCGGGAATCGGCGTGGAGGAAGAGCACGACCTCCGAGGTCGTCGCCGCGGCGCCCGCGTTCATCTGGGCGGCGCGTCCCCGCGGCGCGGCGACGACCCTCGCGACGGCGGCCGCCCGTTCGAGCGTCCCGTCCGTCGAGCCGCCGTCCGCCACGACGACCTCGTCGGCGCCGGCTTCCCACGCCGAGGCCACCGCGGCCTCGATCTGCGCTTCTTCGTTCAGCGCGGGAATGACCACGGCCAGCGACGGCAGGAGGATCTCGCGCCTCGGCGGAGCCTCGGGCCGGGTGCGGTTCGATTCCCGTGTGGTGGCGGAGAAGGTTGGCATCGAGCGTTCCCATTCTACGCAGCCGGGCTCTGAGGAATGCGTGGCAAGTAACGGCGGCTGCGGATAAAAGCAGATGGAGCGGAAATCGCCACGGCCGCTCCTGCCATGACCTCCGTCAAACCTCGCATCCTCCGCCCGCGCGACCTCGTCGCGATCGTCGCGCCGTCGGGCTGCCCGCCTTACGACGACCAGATCCAGAACGGAGTGCGCTTCCTCGAAGGCCAGGGACTGCGCGTCCGGGTCGGCGAGTCCGTGAAGAAATCGCGCGGCTACATCGGGCGCGACCGCGCGCTGCGGGCCGACGACCTGAACCGGCAATTCGGCGACGCGAAGGTGAAGGGGATTTTCTGTCTCGTGGGCGGGTTTTCGGCGTTCGAGATCCTGGAGCTGCTCGACTACGCGCGGATCGCCCGCGCCCCCAAGGTCTTCATGGGCTTCAGCGACAACACGTCGCTTCTGAATGCCGTCCACCGCAAGACCGGGCTCGTGACGTTCATGGGGGAAAATGTGTTGTGGGGGCTTTCCGAAGGGCGCGAGAAGTCGCGCGAATATTTCGCGCGAGCGCTGATGGATCCGCGGCCGCCCGGGAAGCCGCCGGGCGACGCGGCGGTCTGGCGCGACGCTGCGCCGCGGCGTGGATTGACGGTCGCGGGAAATCTCTGGAGCACGGTGTGGCTGAAAGGAACCGGCTACGAGCCGGCGTGGCGCGGCCGCGTTTATTTCTGGGAGGACGTCGGCGAAAACGTCGACGACGTGAACAGCGCGCTCTGGCACCTGCGACTGGGCGGAGAATTCCGGGCGCTGAAAGGGATGGTCGTGGGTCATCTCGAGGGAATCGAAGAGCAGAAGTTCGGTGTGACGGTGAAGCAGGTGACTCTGAAGGCTTCGGAAGAAGAGAAGTGGCCGGTGATGAAGACGGAGTCGTTCGGGCATCACATCTCGAGCTGGGTGATCCCGATCGGTGTGAAATGCCGGATCGGGGGAGGGGAAGTGGAGATTGAGGAGTCGGGAGTAGCGACCTGAGCGCGCAAGACTGTTCTCTTTGATTCTCTTTTATTCGAGACTCCTGCCTGTAGTGACCCACGGAATTCCCGGATGTTCCGCCCCTTCTTTCCGTAAAGGGCACTGTACATCTTTACAAAAATCATAAACATTTATGAATTTTAAGCATAACGAGTATTTTGCTATACCCTCACGCAGTAAGCAGTTCCGTTCGCCCCCGCATTCATCCCCCTCGGGCACATGCCTTGCGACTTTGTGCCGCGTCGAATCCGAATCCCTGAAAACCACTGGATCGCATGAAAAACCAACATAAGCCAATTCAACCTCCCGGTGGCGGCCCCAGGCCCCAGCGCCCCCCGCTTCCGCTCCCGTTGCCTCCGCTGGCGCCCTCTTCGCCCGAGCCTCCGGCCCCGAAACTGCGGGGAAATATTTCCGCAGACCCGCCGATCCCGATTCTCGTTCCCGTGTCCCCTGGCCGCCCCGGTGTGTGGGCCCCGACATCCGGCCGTCCCACCGCTCGACCTGCCGCTCCCGCGCCGAAACTGGCGCCGAAACTGGCGCCGACTCCGCGGCTCGAGACTCGTGTCGCCAGCCTGGCGCCTCCCGCATCCGCAGATCCGCCGCCGGCCAGGCCGAAGGACGAACTGATCGTCACTCTTCGGCTCCAGCCCGATCCCGCCGCCCTCGCCGCGAACGCGGACACCAGAATCCTGCGCCGCCCGAACCAGGACACGCCGACAGAATTCATTCCGAGAATGACGCTGGACGAGCGGCGGAAACGACTGCTCGAGTTGCTGCTCGAAGTTGAAGCGAAACTGGAAATGATGGACGACCCGGTGCCTTACTAAGAGTTTCGACGCAAGGGCATGCGCACAAAGCTCTTGGGGCACGCGCAACTTCGTCGAACCGTTCTCACGCCCGCACCCTTATGATTCAGGTCTGGAACCCAGCGCTCTCCGTGTCGTCTTATGCTGAGACTCTAAGCGGAGCTTCCCATGAAGAGCTCGACCGTCGTCATGTCCTTCCTCAGCCTCGTCGTCACGGCTTCCTTCGTCATCGCTTCCGTCCAATTCCGTCGCATGACCGTCGCCATTGAAGACAGGCTGGCGCGGGTTGAGGGAGGCGTAGCTCCCCGGACCGACGGGACTTCATCCGGCGCTTCGGAGACCGGAACCGACAAGCGTCCCACCCCTCCCGGCGCCGACGTCGCTTCAGAACTCGCGAAGCTCCGCGAAGAAATCGCCGCCCTTCGATCGGGCGCCGCCAATTCGCCCGCCGGAGCGGATCCCTCCGAGGCCGGAAATCTGACGGCCAAGGGTGGACCCGCCCTGAGCAAGGACGATCTGTCGAAGGTCGTGCAGGATGCGATGGTCAGGAAGGAAAAGGCCGACAAGGAAAAACAGGCCCGGGCCTACAGGAAGCAGCTGGAAGTATCGGCGAAAAGCTGGGCGGAAAGCCTGGCGAAAAAGCTCGAGCTGACCGAGACGCAGAAGAACCAGCTGGCCACGATTTTCGCGGACCAGTGGGGCCGCATGAACACGATGTATACCGATACGCAGGAGAATGAGAACGCCGAACCCGTCGACTACAACAAGCTCCAGACGGAGACGAATGAGAAGGTCAAGCTGGTGCTTACCCCGGAGCAGGGGGTCAAGTACGATGAGATGATGAAGAAGGGGAACATGTGGGGCGGGAGCGTTGAGAGCACCGACGAGAACGACGACTCGTCGAAATAGAGGGAGACTTTCGGTGACGAAACTGGAAGCGGCTGCGATGGGGCTGTCGGCGTTGTCCGTGCTCGGAGTGGCATTCGCAGTGATCGAGGCGCGGCAGGCTGTGTCAGGAATCGGCGCGCTCAGGGACCGCGTCACGAAGCTGGAATCGCCAGCTCCCGCGCGAACCGCTGCGCCGGCCGAGATTTCCAACGCCGACCTCGCGCGCGAAATTGCGTTGCTCCGCGGCCAGGTTTCAGCGTTGGCCGCCCGGCCCGAAGGGTTCACCACGGCGCCTGTGGTCAAGCCGCCAACCGACCCGGCGGCGATCGCGGAAGCACAGCGGAAGGCGAAGGAGGACGAGGAAGCGAGGCAGCAGGTATGGCTCGAAAACCTGTCGTCCGCGATCTGCAAAAACCTGACTGACAAGCTCGGACTCTCGGCGCAGCAACAGTCGCAGGTCCTGGAGGTTCTGCGCGGCCAGGTCTCAAATTTCAGGCACGCCCGCCAGGGCAAGTCCGGTGAGGACACCAAACAGGCCGTAGAGCTGCTCTGCGCGGAAACGAACGCCAAGCTCAAGCCGCTTCTGACTTCCGAACAGCAAGCAGGCTACGACGAGCTGGCGAACAGGCCCGGCGGGATATTCGCGGCTCCGTTCTCACCTTCGACGATGACGCGGCCTCCGGAGAAGAGTGCCCCGGTTACTCCCCGATAGTCGTCGGGCCGCGAAGTCCGACCGCCGACGGCGCTCGCCTGTTTCACGCGCTCAGGCGTCAGGGCTCAGGAACTTTTCCAGCTGGTCTTTCATCGCCTGCCGCGCCCGGAAGAGCAGGCTCTTGACCGCCGGCACGCTGAGGTTCATCGCCTCGCCGATCTGCTCGTAACTCTGGTCTTCCCACTTGTTCAGCACGACCGCCATGCGCTGGTTCTCGGGGAGTGAGTCGAGGGCCTTGCGCACCGCGTGCACGAGCTCCTTCCGCGAGGTTTCCAGGGCGGCCGGGTCCTCCTGGCCCGGGTCGAGAAGCGGATTGTCGTCGAGGGAGACATTCGGGCGGTGTTTCCGGTTGCGGATTTCGTTCAGGCAGATGTTGGTGACGATTCGGAAGAGCCATGTGGAGAATTTCGCGACGGGTTCCCAGGTCTTGCGCGCCTTGAAGATCTTGATGAAGACCTCCTGCGCGAGATCTTCGGCGCCAGCGCCGTCGCCGGTATAGCGGTACACCGTGTTGACCACGCGCTGCTGGAAGCGTTCGACCAGGAGGGTGTAGGCCTCCATGTCGTCGTCGCGGACGCGGAGCATGAGGAGCGTGTCCGGGTCGGGCTCGGCCGCGGGGGAAGGGCCAGTCGGCGGAGGCGGCTTTTTCACGGGGGCGCCCGGGAAGGGCGGACGGATTCTACTGGGCGCAGCGGAGGGGAATGCCGGATTTTGGGCTCGGCCTAGTTCAATTACTAATTTAGAATTTATAATTATAAATTATTAATTATGAATTAAGCCTTCCAATTCCTGCCAGTCGCCTTCCCCGCCTCATCCCTTCAATATCCGTTTATCGCCCTGCCGCACCGTGACGCCGATCGAGTCGAGGTGCTCCAGCAGCGGGATCACGTACTTCCGGCTCGTCTTCATCGCATCCCGGAACTCGCTCGGCCCGACTTCGCCCCTTTCCTTGCACAGCGCCCGCGCCGTCTCCACCGCTTCCGCGATCGCGTCCCGGTGCAGCAGGATGTCGTCCTTCAGCTTCACGATCTCGCCCGTCTGCATCATGAGCTTGAGCAGCTTGTCCACCTGCTGCGGCGTTTTCCCGAGTTTTCCCGCCATCTCATCCACGCGCGGCGTCGCGTACTTGTCGGCCAGCAGCAGCTTTCGCGCCGCCTCGATCAGCTTCTCCTGCTCCGCCGTCAGCGCCACCGCGTGCGCCGCCTTGCGCCAGAAGCCGCGCTCCTCGGCGGCGCGCCCCGAGTTGCGCGCGAGCGCCAGCGCCGCGTCGAAGGCCTCGGCGTCGAGGCCGGTCGCGGTGCGAAGCGGAATGCGTTCCATGCCGACGGAGACGGGATTCGCCTTGTGGAATTCGTCGAGCGTCTTCGCGATTTCTTCGGCGGCCGCCGCCAGGCCGTCGCGATGCACGAGGCGTTTCGTCTCGGGCAGCTCCGCGACCACGCCTTTCTGTTTCAGCCCGCCCACCAGGTCGTACGCCTGCGCCAGCGGCAGCAGCGACTGCTTCGCGACCGAATCGAGCGAAACCGGGTCCGCTCCGGCCCGCCGGATCAGGTGCTCGAGCGTCTTGCGCGTGTCGCCGAGAGCCGCTTCCGCCCCCCGCAGGTCTTCCACCAGCTTCGCGCGGTTCAGCTTCGGCCGCCCGAGCGTCGACGAAAGGATTCGCCCGCCGCCGAGCACGACCGTCGGCGATTGCAGGCGCAGGACAAAGAGGTCGTTCGCCGCGACAACCACGGGCTCCGCGAGCCGGACCTGGATCAGCGCTTCCGTGCCCGCGAGGAGATCCTGCCCCTCGACGAGGTTGAGCGTCCCCAGCCCCTCGACCGTCCCGGTGTGCAGCCGCACCGCCGCGCCGTTCTTCAGCTTGCCGACTTCTTCGTTGAGGAAGCGGAAGCGCGCGTTGACGTGGTCGGCGGCGTGCAGGTAGCCCGGAGTCGCCATGACCATGCCGCGGATGACTTCGGCGTGGTCGATGTCGGAGAGATTGACGGCGGAAGAGTGACCCGCGCGGATTTCGGTGACGTCGCCCTTGTAGGCCTGGAGGCCGCGGATGCGCGACGATTTCCCGAGGGGGAGGACTTCGAGCGTGTCGCCGAGCTTTGCTTTCCCGGAGATCGGCACGCCCGTCGCGATCGTGCCGAATCCTTTCGCGCTGAAGACGCGCTGGATCGGCATCCGGAAGACGCCTTCCGTCGGCCGCGGCGGCGTCGCGACCGCCAGCTTGTTGATCCCTTCGATCAGCGCTTCGTACCCCGCGCCCGTGTGGGAGCTCACGCGAAATATCGGCGCGGTCTCGAGAAACGTACCGATCAGCATCTGCCGGATCTCGTCTTCCACCAGCTCCACCATGTCCGGCTCCGCGATGTCGATCTTCGTCAGCGCCACCATCCCGCGCTTCACGTCGAGAATCCGCAGGATGTTCAGATGTTCGCGCGTCTGCGGCATGATCCCGTCGTCGGCCGCGATGACGAGGATCACGCCGTCGAGCGACGTCGCCCCCGCGACCATGTTCTTCACGAATTTCTCATGCCCCGGGACGTCGATGAGCCCGATGCGCCGGCCGTCTTTCAGCTGGAACGGCGCGAAGCCGAGATCGATCGTGAGGCCGCGCTCTTTCTCCTCGGGAAGCCGGTCCGGGTCGATCCCCGTGAGCTTCCGCACCAGCGTCGACTTGCCGTGGTCGATGTGCCCCGCGGTCCCGATGACGATGTTGAAGATGTCCTGCATCGGGGGAGAGCGTAAACGGCGAGCGGGCGCAGGGCAAGGCGGGCAGGGGCGCGCTACCAGTCCGCCTTCTTGATCGCAGCCTCGACCGATTCCTTCACGCGAGGGTCCTTCTCAACCTCCGCCAGGGCTTTCAGCCGCGCCACCGCGCGTTCCTGCCCTTCCGTAAACGGCTCCGAAGCCGTCGCGCCATAGATCGTCCCGAGCCCGGCCGCCGCGAAGTTTCGCACGATCGGCGCGGGGTCGCTCAGGAGATCGAGAAGCGCCGCCGCATCCGGTCCGCGGCCTTTTCCGCCGGCGTACGTGCCCAGAATCGCACACACCGCCGCCCGAACTCCCGGCTCCGGGTTCGAGCGGAATTCGAGGAAGCGATCCCGCGCCGCAGGCGTCTTCGCGAGGAAGAGCGAGTGCAGGAAATAGATCCTGACGGCGGGATCGGAGGGTTCGTGCGCTTCCGCCAGCGCCGCCAGCGCTTCCGGATCTTTCCTCCAGGCGCGAAGGACCGTGGCGTGCAGCGAAAGCGCGGGCGATTTCGAGGCCGAGAGTTCCGAGAGCGATTTTTTCAGGCGCGCGAGCCGGTCCGGATTTTCCCCGATTTTCGAAAGGGCATTCCAACCGAAGTTGGTCGCATCGAGCATCGCGTCGACCAGGTCGCGCTGAAGCGGCTCATCCTTCCCCGCGAGGATGTCCAGCACGAGGTCCTGCGCGCCGTCGGTCGTTCCCCAGGTGAGTCCGCGGACGGCCCACCGGCGGACCGCGGCCGGCGATTCGGGCTCGCGAACCAGTCGGGAAAAAACTTCGTCCACGTCCGGGTGCGCGTCCTCGCTGGCCCCCAGGTACTTTGAAAGCCCGAGGAGCGCCATCGAGCGGTTGCGCTCCGACTCCGTCCGGTCGAGTGCGCGGCTTTTCAGGAGCTCGAACCAGAGGGTCCTTCCCGGGCCGCCTTCCTTGCCCTTCAACTGGAGAAAACGCTGTGCGCTGTGCCAGAAATTGAAGCGGCCCGAGTCGAAGTCCTTGAGTTGGGAAGCGATCCAGTAGAGGCCCCCGCGATCCAGTTCCCGGCCGAGGCGTTCGAACAGGAATCCCGGCGTGAGACGAACGATGACAACCCGGTCGCCGTCGACGACCGACGCGACGTCCGCGGCGCAGAGAACATTCCATAGCATGTTCTCCGCGGCGTCCGGACCCGTGCACGACGTCGACGTTCCGGCGGGATAGGACGCGCCGGCGACAAAATCGGCCAGCCCGGTATCCCCGGTGTACAGCTCGATCTTCACTCCGGACTTGTGCCGGACGATCTCCACGAGGTCGGCGATCGGAGCAGGGCCGGCAATGTCGATCCGGTCGCATCCTTCTTTCGAACGTGGAAACGGATCTCCCTTGCGGAGTTGTCCGATCGCCCACACTTCCTCCTCCTCGAGAGAGTACATCTGCAGGACCGCGAGCAGACGCCCCCGGACTTCCGGATCGGTCGCCCGGCTCATCTCCGCCCGCACCACAGACTCCGCGCGCAGCCCGAGGCGGACGAGAGCCGAGAATGCGGCATCCCGCTTCTCCACTTCCTCCAGGCCGAGTTGTGCAGCCAGGTCTGCGACAGTCTTCGCGACACCGTCGTCGGCGCGAATCGCGGGCGCGAATGAAAGCAGCAGCGCGAACGTCAGCAGCGGGCGGCTCATGGTCCTCCGAGCATGATCAGGCGATGCGGAAAAATCAACGCTCCACGCTCTGCGCCGCGACGACCGCTCCCCGACGGCACAATCCTCGCTGCTATACTCCGCCACTCCCATCCGGGAACCCTTCCCATGCGACCCTCCAATCCTCATGAAACGCGAAGATTTCACATTTGAACTCCCCACCGGCTTCATCGCCCAGCATCCCGCGGCTCGCCGCGACGAATCGCGCCTTTTCGCGCTGCTGCACGACGGAACCGAATTCCTCCGCTTTCGCGACCTCCCGCGCTTCTTCGGGCCCGGCGACCTTCTCGTCCTGAACGACACGCGCGTCCGCCCGGCGCGGCTGACAGGCGTGCGGAAGACCGGCGCGGCGTTCGACGTGCTGCTCGTGCGGCCGAAGGGCTGGGGCGTGTGGGAAGCTCTTGTCGGCGGGCGCGGAAAGCTGCGCGACGGAGAGACGCTGTCATTCGGGACGTTCGAAGGCAGCGTGCGGCGCTCCGGCGGCACCTGGGAAGTCGCGCTGCCGCCCGACGCCGACATCGCCGCGGCCGGACGGATGCCGCTTCCGCCCTACATCAAGCGCGGGCGGGACGGCGACGCGGCGGATGCGGAGGATCGGGAGAGGTATCAGACGGTGTACGCGAAGCACGAGGGCGCGATTGCGGCGCCCACGGCGGGGTTGCATTTCACGGAAGGGGTGCTTGAGGCGATCCGGGCGGCTGGGGCGCGGGTGGCGTTCGTGACGCTGCATGTGGGGGTCGGGACGTTCAAGCCTGTGACGGCGGAGAACGTCGAGGATCACAAGATGGAGCCGGAGCCGTTCGTCGTGCCGGAGGAAACTGCGGCGGCGATCGCTTGCGCGAAGCGCGTGACCGCCGTCGGCACCACGGTGACGCGGACGCTCGAGGCCGCGTGGAAGGACGGCGTGGTTCGCGCCGGGTCGGGAGAGACCGCGCTCTTCATCACGCCCGGATATCGCTTCAGGGCCGTGCACCGGCTTCTCACGAACTTCCACCTTCCCTGCGGAACGCCCCTGATGCTGGCGTGCGCGTTCGGCGGCCGCGAGAGGGTGCTGGCGGCGTACGCGGAGGCCATTCGCGAGAAATTCATGTTCTTTTCATATGGGGATTCGATGCTGATCGAGCCGGTTTGAGGGGTGCAATTCGGGCTTGCGCGCGCTTCGCGCGGGCTAGAATTGAACTTCATGATCACCAAAAAACTCGCGGCCTTCGGTTTCATGGCTCTGTTCATTGCCGCCCTGGCCGCCGCGGACACGGTCCTTGCCTACCACACGTTTTTGAACCGCGACTTCGTCACGACGGAGATCGAACGGATCGTGGGGAGGCGGGTGAGTCTCAGGGACATTTCGTTCGGACCGCTCAAGGGATTTGTCGCGCAGAGTTTTGAGATCCCGACGCGCGACGGGTCGCCCTTCCTGCGCGCCGACAGCATCCGCGTGATGCTGGACCGGAACCGGCTCATGGAGGGAAAGGTCTCGATCTCGTCGATTGAGCTCGAGCGGCCGATGGTGCGGCTTGAGATCACGAAGGACGGAAAAGCGGAACTGTTCGACCTGGTGACGGACATCGCCCGGCGCGCGGGGGAGTCGCAGGCCAAGGGCGGGCCGATCCCGAAGATCAGCGTGCGGCACGGGGAGTTCGTATTCGCGTACGAGGCGCTCATGAAGGAAGGCCTCGAGATCACCGTGAAGGACCTCGACCTGAACATCCTTCCCTACGGCGGCGGCGAGCGCTTCGTCGTGGAGGGGAGCGCGGACGCGGGGCCGCTCGGGCGCTGGCTGATCCACGGGACGATCGACACCGTGACCGGCAAGAGCGACATGCGGCTCGAGACGAAGGGGCTGGAGATCGGCCCGCAGACGGTGGCGGCGTTCGGCGAGGAAGTCCAGCGCGTCTACGGGATGTACCAGGCGGTCGGGGTGATCGACGCGACCTTGAAGGGGACCCACGACCCGGCGGCGGCGAAGCCCGTGTCGATCGTCGCCGAGGTGCAGCCGCGCGGGATCTCGATCGAGTACGCGAACTTCAGGTACAAGGTGCTGAACGTGAACGGGCTGATGCGCCTGAAGGACGACGGGATCGAATTCCAGGGAATGACGGCGAAGTTCTGGCCTCGCGGGACCGATGGCGAGTCCCCGACTCCCGTCCCCGGCGCGGATCCGGTCGAGGTCAAGATGGACGGATCGACGGACGGCTACGTGGGCGAATCCGCGTACACGCTGCACTTCAATATCGAGAATCTGCCGATCAATCCGAAGCTGCGAGCCGCGCTCCAGAACGACGCCGCCAACGTGTACGACCTCTTCAGTCCCTCAGGGCGCCTTCGCGGAAAGGTCGACGTCATCAAGCCCCACGGCGCCGGCATTCCGATCAAGCACGACATCGAGATGAGCATGGTCGACTGCTCCGCCACGTTCAAACCGTTCCCGCTTCCCATCACAAACGTCACGGGCATGATCGTCTTGCGCGGCGATGAGCTGACGATCGAGAACGCGCGGTGCCGCAACAACGAGTCCTGGTTCTCCGTGAACGGCCACCTCACGAGCATCAAGGCGGATGGAGGGATTACGGTGACCGTCGACACGGACGGCGTGCGGCTGAACGAAGAAGCCAGGAGAGCGCTTCCGAAGGCCGTTCGGGACGTGTGGGAGCACTTCGACCCGAAGGGGACGATCGGCTTCCACTGGGTGACGAAACGCGAGCCGGGGCTGGACAAGGAGCTGACGTACGACGTGACGGTGCGGCCGAAGGGGATGACGGCGACGTTCGACGGAGTGCCGTACCTGGTGTCGAACATCACGGGCGAGGTGTGGACCGACGCGAAGCGAGTGGAAGTGCGCCGGCTGGACGGGGCGCACGGCAAAGCGAGCCTGGAGATCCGTGGCACGGTCAACGACCTTGAGAAGGATCCTGCGTACAACCTGACGATCAGCGGCAACAACATCCCGCTCGACGGCGACCTGCGTGCGGCCCTGCCGACCGACTTCGGCGGGATCATCGCGGACATGAACCTGAAAGGCGCGCTCGACATCACGGACCTGAACTTCCGGAAGGGCGGCCCGGAGATGGGAGAGGGGGAGTCGCGGTACGACGCGGCGTCGATCAAGCTGAAGGACGGGTCGTTCGACGCCGGGCTGGAGTACCGCGAAGTGAACGCGGACATCGCGGTGTTGTTCGGCGCCATGGGGCCGAAGTCGCACACGGTAAGGACGCAGATCAAGAACGCGAGCCTGCGCGTCGAGGACTTCAAAGTGGCGGGAGTTCGCGCAAACCCGAGCCTGCGCGACGGGAAGTTGAGCATCGACGACATCGACGCGACCTGCTACGACGGGAGGATCTCGGGGGACGTGTCGTACGACACAGCCAGTTCGGAGTGGAAGGTGGAGTTCAAGGCCGTCAGCGTCGACCTGCTCCAGTTGACGCGCGATACTACTTTCGCCGGCAAGAACATCACGGGACGCGCGACCAGCGAGCTGAAGATGGAGGGGACGGGAGGGAATTCGCTCGGGTTCACGGGCTCCGGCGCGATTTCCTTCAAGGACAGCGAGCTCTACGACGTGCCGCTCCTTGCGCGGGTCTTCGACGTCGTAAATTTCGGCAAGAAGGACGTTTTCGACCGGGGTACGGTCACGTTCGACGTCGGCGACGGAAGGTTCAACCTGAAGAAGCTCAGCCTGGAGTCCAAGTCGATGGACCTGCTTTCGGACAAGGGGTACCTGGACTTCAAAGGGAAGATCCGCCTCAAGATGACGCCGAAGTTCCACGGTATCGTCGGAGGGACATTTCTCCGGTTTGTGACCGGGACCGTGGCGATCGGCGTGCGGGGAGAATTCAAGAACCCGGACGTCAAGACGATGCTCTCCATCGATTTCGAGAATTTCTTCAAGTAATGCCTCCCTCCCGCGCTGCGGCTACGGGACCGATCCGCCTGACCGGGGGCGCCTGGTCGGGAACGAGGATTTTCAGTCCGCCGGGCCGCGTGGCGCGGCCGGCGCTCGCCAAGGTGCGGGCGGCGATTTTCAACGTGCTGGGCGCGATGGACGGCGCCCGCGTGCTGGACCTCTACGCGGGGACGGCGGCGCTGTCGTTCGAAGCGCTCTCCCGGGGCGCCGCTTCCGCGACGATCTTCGAGCGCGACGCGGAATGTCTCGCAGCGATCCGCGCGAGTGCTTCCAAGCTCGATTGCGCTTCGCAACTTCGCGTCCTCGACGGAGACGTAGCGCATCGGTTGACGGACGTGGCGGGAGAAGGAGCGGACCTGGCGTTCGCGGACCCACCGTACGCGTACGTCGACGAACCAGCGGAGTGCGAGAATTTTCGCGCGCTCCTGTCCCGCCTGAAGACTGAAGGCGGGCTTCGAACGGGGGGCTGGCTGGTGGTGGAGCATCGCTCCCGAGTGGAACTCGAGGCCCCTTCAGGATTTGCGTTCGACGAAATCCGACGCTACGGCCAGACCGCGCTGTCGTTCTTCACCGCCGGCGCGTCCGGCCGTTCCTCGCAACCCGCAACCCGCAACTCGCAACTGCCGTAATCACTTTCCGCTACCAGCTCAATGCCACTTTTCTTTACAATGATCGACCTTCCAAGCGGGGGGAGCCGTTTGGAACGGAGTGATCCATGAAAACGTCGGTCAAGATGGTTGTTGCCGCTCTTCTCGCCTGCGCCGCGATCTCACGGGCCGACGGCCCGAAGCTCGAGGCGAAGTCGGAAGAGGACCGGAAGACGATCGCGATGCTCGAGACGCTGAAGGTGTCGCTGAATTTCACCGACGCCCCGCTCTCGGAAGTCGTGGATTTCTTCCGCGAAGTGACGAGCGTGAACATTCTGGTCTCGAAAGGCGTCAAAGACGGCGGGGACGACCACCTGGTGACGCTGAAGGTGGACGAGCTGAAGGCGACGGACTGCCTCGCGCTCATCACGAAGATGGTCGACCTCAGCTACACGGTCGAGGAAGGCGTCGTGATGATCGTCACGGCGGAAGAGACGAAGAAGAACACCTACCTCGAGTTGTACGACGTCCGCGATCTGCTGATGCACCTGCGCGATTTCAAGGCGCCGGAGATCAGCCTGAGCAGCGGCGCCGGGGAAGCGGACGGGATCGGCGTCGAAATCGCGGCGAGCGAGGACTCCGGCTCGACGCTGGACGACCCGAGCGTGCTCGTGGAACTGATCAAGAACCACACCTGCGGCACCAGCTGGACCGACAACCCGAAGGCCTCATGCGAAATCCAGAACGGAATTCTGATCATCGTGCAGACGAAGGAAGGGCACGAACAGGTCTCCACGCTCGTGGAGAAGCTGCGCCAGTACAAGTAGCCGCAACAGACGCCATCCACGGGGGCGGGCGGGACGGGAAAAAACCCGTTCGCCCGCCCCGTTTTTTTGACGGGCCATCCGCACAGGGGATCGACCGATGATGCCGCGACACCTGGCCGCCGCTTTCGTCTTCTCCGCCGCGCTCACCGCGGCCGTTCGCGCGCAGGACGACGACAACAGTCCGATCTACGTCGAGACGGACGAGGCCGAGCCGCTTCTCAAACAGGCCGCCGACGCCGAGAAGAACGGGAACTGGGACCTGGCGGTGGACAAGTACGCCAGGGTTCTGCGCGAGCACCCGGACAGCATGACGCCGACCCCGAAGCAGGAGAAAACCTGGCGGAGCGTGCGGAGGCATGTGTTCGAGCAGATCGCGAAATTCCCGGAAGCCGGGATCGCGGCCTACATGGCGGCCAACGACGCCGTCGCGAAGTCTCTCTTCGAGCAGGCGATCAAGGACGGCGGCAACGGGCTCGAGCGCGTTGTGAACGACTACTTCTTCACGAGCATCGGCGACGACGCCGCGGTCCGCCTTGCCGACGCCTGCGCCGAGCAGGGACGCCTCGAGGACGCGCTTCACTATTGGGCCCTCGCCGCCGATCTCTACCCGAAACCCGATGTCGCGATGCCGCCGCTTCTGGCCAAGTGGGGTGCGGCCTGCCGCCGGGCGGGGGATGTCAAAGGCTGGGAGAAGGCGAAAGCCCGGCTGGAGGCGCTCGGGGACGCGCCCCTGACGATTTCGGGGAAGCGCGTGACGTCGAAGGAAGCGGTGGGGATTATCGAGAAGGTGCAGCCGTCGAGGACGCGGACGGACCGCGGCACGGACTGGCCGCGGATCGGCGGAAACAATTCCGCGACGCGCGTGAGCGATTCCCGGTCGAAGAACGACGTGCGCCTCTGGTCCTTCCCCAAGTGGGAAAGCGCTGAGGAGTTGACGCAGCATCTCAACCAGGCCCGGCAGACACGGCAGCCCCAGGTCCAGGTTCCCTTCCTCCACGCCTACCCGGCGGTCAGTCCCGGGGGCGAAGTGGTCATTGCGGACGGGGTGAGCGTGTGGGCGCTGTCGCTTGAGGACGGGCGCGAGCTCTGGGTCAGTCCCGGGAACTCCGATGCGAAGGCGATCTTCATCCAGGCGATGATCGGCCAGCCGCGGGTGGTGAGCATGGTGGCGCCGGTGATTGCGGACGGGCGGGTCTACGTGAACTTCCTGCCCCGGCAGGTCAACATGGGCGGGAACAACGCCCCGACCTCGCTGGCGTCGTTCACGCTGGACAAGGGGGACATGAGGTGGACGACGGAGCCGGACCCGGAGTTGCAGAACGTATGGTTCGGGTCGCCGCCGGTGGTGTACGGCGGGCGCGTCTATGCGGCCGTGACCTCATCGGGCCAGGCGGCGCCGACGGCGGAGCTCGTCGTCCTCGACGCCGAAACCGGGAAACTGATTCGAAAAGTTTTCCTGTGCGAGCTGCGCCGCACCAACCCCGGATGGGGAGGATGGACGATCACGGAAGCGCCCGTGCTCGCGGAGTCCGGCGGAATTCTCTACATCAATACCAACATCGGCGCCCTCGCGGCCGTGCAGGCAGCGACCTCCGAGGTGCTGTGGCTGACGGAATATGAGACCGCCACGGCGAAAATGCCGCCGAACCGCCGCTGGCCGCAGCAGCTCAACGACCGCAACGGCCGCGGACTGAGCCCGATCGTGATCATCGACAAGCGCGTCTGCTTCCTCGCGGGGGACGCCGAAAACTACATGGAGTACGACGCGCGGACGGGGGAGAAGCTCCTCTCGATTCCCGCGCGCCCCAGGAAGGACGGCGGAACCATCGGCGCCGATACCGTCCGCTGGTTCGCCGGTATCCGCGACGAACGCGCGTGGTTCCAGGGGGCCGGATACGCCTTCGTGATCGACCTGTCGAAAATCGACCGCACCGCGAAAACCCCGGAAGCGAATCCCAACCAGCTCACCGCCGGGATGCTGCAGGTCCGCGTTTCCGGAAGAGGATTCCTGACCGCGGACCGGTTTTACCTGCCGCTCGACGCCGGAATCAACGTCTACGACTCGAAGACCTTCAAGCTGACCTTCGACGCCAAGTGGCAGGACGACACGAAGTCCATCGACGCCGGGACGATCGTGCTGGTCGGCGACCGGATGCTGACGCTGAGCGCCGCAGGAATCACCTGCTTCACGGACCGCGAGACCTTCGACAAGGGATACGGGGACGTGCTCACCGCCGCGAATCCCGACCTCGCGAAGCTCGAGCGCCACGCCGAAGTTCTCGCGCGCAACCCCACGACCTACGAGGGCGCCATCGCCGACTACGAAAGGATCGCCGCCGCCGCCGCTTCCATCGACCCCGTTCGCGCGAGCCGCGCGAAAACGCGGATCCTGGAATTGCACCTGACGCTGGGCGAAGCGGCGAAGCGGTCCGGCAGGTTCCCGGATGCGATCGAGCACTACACCAAGGCCGTCGCCGCCGCGCCGAAGGAGGCGCCGCTGGGAGATGTCTTCCAGAGCCTGGGCGACTGCCTGGAGAAGCTGGGGAAGTGGCCGGAAGCCGTCGCGGTATACCAGGAGGTCATCGAGAAGTACGGGGAGAAGCTGCTCGTCACGGAAGCCGGGCTCTCGCGCCCGGTGCGCCAGTTCGCGGAGGACAAGATCCGCGAGATCGTTCTCGAGCACGGGGTCGAGCTGTACGAGGAAATCGAAAAGAGAGCGAAGGATCTCCTCGAGAAACTGAAGGAAAAGGGGACCGCGGACGAACTGCGCAAATTCTGGGACAGCTTCCCGAACAGCTCTTCCGCGGGCGCCGCCGCCAGCCTTCTCGCCGACCGCCTCGAGGCCGAGGGGCGTACCGCGGAGGCCGGACTCGCTCTCCTCGAGGTCGCCCGACGTCCCGAGGCCCCCGCGGGAAGCGGCGCCCTCGTGGCGCGCGCGGGCGAGCTCTTTGCACGGGCGGAAGCCTGGGAGCGTCTCGAAGGCGCGGCTTCGCGGCTCGAGCGATGCCATGCCGCGGAGTCGGTCAGGATCGCGGGCAAGGATCTGACGGCGCCGGAAGCGGCGGCCGCGCTGCGTGCGCTTCGACCCGTCGCCGCTTCCGCCGTGGATCGCCCGGGTCCGGCGTTCTTTCGCGAGTGGAAGGTCGCCGACGCCGACACGGCGCGCGTCGCGCGGCAGAATTCGATCGCGCGCGACCCCGGTCCTGAGCTGGTCGCCCCTGCGGGCACCTGGGCGGGGCTCGACCCCGCAAGAGTTGTCTTCATTCAGCGCGCCGCGGTTCTCGAGGCGCGGGACGCGGAGATGGACTCGGCGCTCTGGACGTCGGTCGACCCGCGCGGGTACCTGGGTGTCACTTTCCAGTCGATGTCCGACGGCTCCACGCAGTTCGGGACCGTCGTTCCGGGCGGGCCCGCGGACCGCGGCGGCGTCCTCGCAGGCGACATCGCCGAACAGTGGAATGGCGAAGTCCTCCGGACCCAGGACCAGCTGCGCCGGCTGATCTGCGCCGCCGCGGGCAAGGAAGTCAAGCTGACGGTGCGGCGTAAGGGGACGGCGATGAACCTGACGTTCGCCAACGGCCGGCGCGACGCCGACACCGAGCCTGCCGAGCCCGTGGTCCGCCTCCTCTTCTCCGACGGCGGCCTGCTTCTCCTCATCCGCGCTTCAACCATCCAGGCCGTCCGCCCCGCCACCGGCGAAACCGTCTGGGTCCATTGCCCCGTCTACCCGCGCTCCGCACGCATCACCCGCGCCGCAGCCGCCGACGGACGCCTCTTCCTCGCCTGGACCCCGGGCACCGGCGCCAACGTCGGACAGGCCAATCCGAACGAGCGCGATGTTTCGCTCGAAGCGCTCGACGCCGCCACGGGCCGCCCCCTCTGGCTCTATCGCGAAAGCAACAGCGACGTCACCGATCTGATCGCGGTTTCCGGAAGCGGATTCCTGGTGAAGTGCGAGAAGCGCGGTGGGGTGGGCGGCCATTTGAGGCTCATCGAGGTATCCACCGGCGTGGAGAAACGCGACCTCCAGGCCACACCGATCCCGAATTCGCCGCGCCTGGCTGTGGCCCTCGACGGCGGCCGGCTGGTGTTCCTCCGGGAACCGAACATGCTGGCGTCCTACGACCTGTTTTCACACGCCGAAGTCTCGCGGGAGCTCGGTGGACAGAAAGGCGTGCCGGACGCGTTTGCGGCGGGAGGCGGGCG
>WSZJ01000053.1:22932-37060 GCA_009773755.1 Planctomycetota bacterium
GCGTTCTTCTTGCGTCTCCCGACCCCGCTCAGCCGCGCTACATCGCGCCGCTTTCTGACGGCGTGCCGGACCCGAATGGTCTTGGGTTCGGTGCGGATGGCGAGGTGATCGTCGTGACCCGGGCGGGGCAGGCGGGAGACAAGCCCGCCGCGGTGGTGCGCAAGTTCTCGATTCGTGGAGCAGATCTCAAGATGGAATGGCAGGGAGTCCCCCTGGCGCAGGGCTCCGTTCCGGCAGGTCTGATTTCCGCAGGCGACGGGACCATTCTGGCCTGGGCCGGACACGCGAAAGATTCGCTTCAGGCCTCGGTGCAATGCCGTGCGACCCGGAATGGCAAGCTCCTCTGGAATGTCGAGCCTGCGGCGGACTTCGCCGGCGGCCCGTTGCGCCGCGCAGGCGAACAGGCCGGAGTGATCTGGGTCCAGTTCGACAGCCGGCTCGTACTCCTCCGATAGGCGTTACCTCAGCCCGAGCACCGGCACCAGCGCCGAAACTCCGCCGACGATCAGCGCGAAGCCGATGATGTCGAAGATCACTCCGCGTTTGGCCATGGTCGCAATCGGGACCATCCCGGTGCCGTAGGCCAGCGCGTTGGGCGGCGTCGAGACCGGGAGCATGAACCCGAACGAACAGCCGAACGTGGCGGCGAGCGCGGGCGGGATCGGATCGATGCCGTTGGTCTTCGCGATCGAGATGATCACGGGCACAAGCATCGTCGCCGTCGCCGTGTTCGACGTGATTTCCGAGAGCAGAATGGCGAGCCCCGTCGATGCCGCCATCAGCGCCAGCGGCGTCGTCGCCCCGAGGTGGTGCACGGCTCCCTTCCCGATCGCGTCCGAAAGCCCGGTCTTGAGCATCATCTCCCCGAGCGAAAGTCCGCCACCGAGGAGCAGAAGCGTCCCCCAGTCGATCCGGACGGCTTCCTTCCACGTGAGCGTCGCGCGCCCTTTCGCCGCCGGCAGAACGAACAGGAGGGAAGAGGCGACCAGCGCGATCGCGCCTTCAGGGAGACGCCGTTCGAACCAGGCCTTCGCGCCGGCCAGGCCCATGGCCTGAACGAGTCCTGTCGCCATCCAGAGGGAGACGGCGAGAACGAACACGAAGAGCGTGATGACTTCGCCGCGCTTCCACCCTCCCAGTTTTCTGCGCTCCTCCTCCGCATGCGACTTGAGGTCCACGCCGGTCGTCCCGATCCCGCGCGTGAGTATCACGGAGAGCGCGATCATCATGACGGCGCCGATGGGGATGCCGTACTTCATCCACGACACGAATCCGAATTTGTACCCGGCGCCCGAGGCCATCTGCGAAATCCCGATCATGTTCGGCGCGGTCCCGACCGGCGTCCCGAGGCCACCCACGGTCGCCGCGAAGGGGAGCATGAGCATCATCGAGGCGTCCAGCTTCCCCGGCGGCCTCCCCTCGCGGCAGACGGAGAGCATCCCCGCCGCGATGGGAATGAGAAGCGCCGTGGTGGCGGTGTTCGACATCCACATCGAAAGGAGCCACGAACACAGCCCGAGTCCGACGACCATCCGCGCCGGCGAGGCCGAGAATGCCCGGAGCGAAAGGATCCGCATCGCGATCCGCCTGTCAAGGCCGTGCACGGTCATCGCCTCCGCAATGAAAAACCCGCCGATGAAGAGCATCAGGATCGGGTCCCCGAATCCCTTGTAAGCGAGGGCGACAGCGTCCCTGGCTTCCTTCCCAGGCACGGCCCCGACGAGGAGGGCGAGCGTGGGGCCCAGCAGCGCCGTCACGGCGACAGGCACCGGCTCCCCGATCCAGAAGGTGACCACCAGCGCCATGACGGCGGCGAGCCGGTGGGCCAGGGGCTCGAGCGGCAGAGGCGCGAACCAAAGAATGACGAAAAGGAGCGGCCCGAGGACCACGGCAATCCGGGCCCGCCAAGCATCGAAGGAAGCCCCCGTTAAGACACCTTCGTCAGTCGTGGGTTCGCTCATGCTGTTTTTCCGCGCGTGCGGATGCGCGGGCGGCGGCCGTTCGCCGCCCATCCGCCCATTTCCGCCTCCGCAGCGCTCAAACCGGCATCTGCACGCGGATGACGTAGCGGAAAATCCGCTCCTTATCCTCCGGCGTGATTTCCGTGAAGCGCAGGCCCAGATGGCACCTCAGCGTCTCTTCCTCGACCGTCTCCACCCACGTGCATCGCGCCTTTGCAGGAATCGGACGCGGGTCGTTGGGAAGCGTCAGCTCCACTTCAAGCGTCGCCTTTCCCGTCACGAGCTGCGTCACGATTCCGATCTCGGGGATGGGTCCCCTGAGGAGCAGCCCGCCACCGGACAGATTCGTCGTCGCCCCCGTCATCACCTTGTCGGTCGCGTCGCTGTCCTTGCGCGAGACGGACCTGAAGCGGTAGCGGACCGCGATGTCGGCGGCCACGCGGACGAAATCACGGCGTTCGGGTTCGAGGGGCATGGCTAAGACGGCATCTGTACCTTGATCACGTACTTGAAAATCCGGTCCTTGTCCGCCTGCGTGATCTCCTTGAACTTCAGCCCCAGGTTGCACTTCATGGTTGTCTCGTCGAACGTCTCCACCCACGCCACCCGCGTCAGCGCCTTGATCGGCGCTTCGTCGTGCGGCAGCAGCAGATTCACGCCGATCACGATCTTCTGCATCAGCAATTCGGGAATCCAGTCGACGACGGGTATCCGCCCGAGCAGGAGCAGCCCGCCGCCGCCAAGGTTTGTCGTGGCGCCCTCGTAGACGTCGTCCATTGCGGCGCCGGTGCGGACTTTCGAAAGGAATTTGTAACGCACCGGGATCTGAAGTCGCACCCGGACGAATTCGCGGCGTTCCTGTTCGTAGGGAAGGGTCATCGTGTGCGCCGAGGGAAGTGCGCAGATTGATGATAGCAGGGAGGTTGAGGGGGCGAAGGGCTTTCGACCGGTCTACTTAGTTCGGACCAATGACTCCACCCTTGCCGAAAAACGTCTCATGCAACGTCCCCACCGCCGGCCCCACCTGCTCGTTGTTCACGAGAAACGCGATGTTGATGTTCATCGCGGACTGGCTGATCATCTGCACGCCGATCCCCGCCCCCGCGAGCGCGCCGAAGACCTGCCCCGGGACCCCCATGTGGTTGCGGATCCCCTCGCCGACCACGCAGATGATCGCCTTGCCGCCCTCGACCTGCACTTCCGCGAATTCCTGCAGCTCCTTGATTGCGGGCTCGAGATTCCGGTCGCTGTCGACCGTCAGCGACACCGAGACTTCGCTCGTCGCGATCATGTCCACGACGATCCCGTACTTGCCGAAGATCTCGAAGATGCGCGACATGAACCCGTGGTGCTGGAGCATGCGCGTGCTGACCAGGTCGATCATGAAGAGGTCCTCCTTGTAGACCACGCTCTTCACGATCCCTTTCACGACGACCTTGCGCCGGATGAGCGTCCCGGGATTCTCCGGCTTGTAAGTGTTCTTGAGCCGGATCGGGATGTCCTTCTTCACCGCCGGGACCAGCGTCGCCGGGTGGATGCGCCCGCCGTAGTACGCCAGCTCGCTCGCCTCGTCGAACGACATCTCTTCGATCGAATGCGCGCCCTTGACGATCTGCGGGTCCGCGCTGCAGACGCCGTCCACGTCGCTCCAGATCTGGATCTCCTCCGCAGCGCACGCCGCGCCGAGAATCGCCGCCGTATAGTCGCTCCCGTTCCGGCCCAGCGTCGTGATGTCCCCTTCCTTGTTCTTGCCGATGTATCCGGTCACGACGGGGAGCTTCTCGAAGCGCTTCACGTTCCACGCGATGATGTTGTCCGCCTCGGCGAGCGGGATCGCGCTTCCGAAATTTGAGTCGGTGATGAGCCCCAGGTCGAAGGCATCGACCGCCGTCGCGGGGAGGCCGGCCTTTTCGAAGGCGGCCGTGACGGTCCGCACGCTCATCCGCTCGCCGAAGCTGAGCACGTAATCGAGCGTGCGCGGCGTCAGTTCCTTCACGAGCGAAATGCCCTTGAGCAGCACTTCCAGCTCGCCCAGCAGTTTCTCGACCAGGGACGGCTTCAGTCCCAGGTCCGCGATGATCCTGACGTGCCGCTCGCGGATCTCGTCGATTTCCGGCTGCCCTTTGACGGCCTTGCGCGCCACGGCGATGAGCATGTCCGTGACCTTCGAGTGCGCGCTGACGACCACGATCGGCGACCGCGACAGGTTCTTTTTCACGATCTCCGCGCAGCTCATGATGCGATCGGCCGAGCCGACGGAAGTGCCGCCGAATTTCATGACGATCATGGGAAGAGCCGACCCTTTCTGCCGCGATTTCGTTGGTAAGGGGGTGAAAGTCTAGGAAGGCTCCATAGAGCGAACAAGGGAAAACCCCTTCGGCCCGCATGCCTGGGCGCCTTCGGCGCGGCTGGGATTGCTGGCGGGGAATTCGGAGTCACCGGGAGTCCGGGAGGCGATACGATGACGGTCATGAACAAAGCCTTTGCCCTGATCGTCGTGGCGGCCGCCGGGTGCGCCGCGCGAAGCGTCGCGGAGGAATCTCCGGCCGCGGTGTCGGGAGCGAAGGTCCGTCTCGAGGAGGCGCGGGGAAACTCGGTCTTCGTGTTCGAGGCGAAGACCTCCCTGGCCGATGGGACGCGATTTGATCTGCGCCTCTACTACGTCCGCCGCTACAAGATTCCCCCGGGGCTGGTCGAGCCCGGGCAGCCTGACTTCGAGGAAGAACTGATCGACGTCGACAAGGACGACGCGCGCTCGAGCGACGGTTCCTTCGGAGCGGAACTGGGGTCTTCCGACCTGCCGCCCTGGCCCGGCCAGTACCGCGTCGTAGCCTCGTGGCCTGACGAAAACGCGACGGGGGAGGACGGCCAGTCTCATGCGCAAGCCGACCTGGATGTCGGGGCTGTGAAGGATCTGCCTGCGATGCGCGCGAAGGCGGATCGCGAAGTCTATGAAGACATGGCCCGGATCGGGCGCGTTCTCGACGCATTGCGCCTCCGCTGGGGGAAGCTGGGGGACGCCGCCGACGCGGCGTGGGCGGACTTCCGCAAGGACGCGGACCGCCGGATCAACGCCGTCAAGGAACGCAACGGGCGCCGCCGCAAGGCGGAGCTCTACTGGATGGAGTGCCGCGGAAAGCAGCGCGTCGACTGGATCCTGCAGAAAGTCTGCCCGCTGCTCGACAAGGCTGCCCATTTCTTTCCCAAGCCCGCCGCGAACCGCCCGGACGCCAAGGAACTCGACCTCGCGATCGCGGACACCGAGGAAGACTACCAGCACTACCTCGATTTTCTTGGCTTCGGCCGCATCATCGACGCCGTGAAGGTCGACGCGGCCCTCGGCTCCGTCCTGAAGATCGCCGACGAAGTGAAGGCCTGGCGTGGGAAGGCCGCAACGGACCTGGAGGGCTGGCTGGACGCCTCGGCGGACATTTCGGGGAATCTGATGGAGGCGGCGCTCAACCTGTCGGGCGAGCTACCCGAGGCGTACTTTGCGAGGGCGGAAGCGGTGCAGAAGGTCGCGCTGCGGATGCTGGACCATGTGCGCGAAGTGGCTGCGGGGCGCGCGCCCGTCGCGGAATGGGCGGACCTGGAAACGAAGATGGAGGCGGCGGTCAAGGAATTGCGGGACAGCGTTCCGCGGGTCAAGGACGAGTAGGCCGGGCCCTATCGCTCGCCGTCCCGTGCCAGTTGCCACGGCAGGTATTCGACTTCCAGCGGGATGTTCATGATCGTCGAACGCGCCCGGACCACGCCGTCTTCGTCGGCGGAAACGACGATCGCCACTTGGCCCGCGAAAACGCCCTGGATGATGTGAACCCGGTCACCCGGCACGAACCCTTTCGCCGCTTCACGGTGGTCGGACTTCATCAGCTCCGCGACGCACCGGCCGCACAACCTCTGCGGACCGGCCTCCGGGATCCGGGAGCGGCAGCGCGAGCAGAAGGCCTCTGTCAGAATCGGCATGCGCACCGGATTCTACCCGCTTGACAGCGGCATTCCTTGACGCAGGCTTCCCGCACGTTTACACACGCCTCATGTCCATCCGCCTCGACGGCCGCTCCGTTTCGCTCGACGACGTCGCGCGCTTCCTGGAAGGCGAGTCGGCCCGGGTGGCGCCGGCGGCCTGGAAGCGGGTTGACGCGGCCCGGAAGGTGGTGGAGAAGCTGCTGGCCTCGGGAGACGCGATTTACGGGGTCAACACGGGGTTCGGGCGGCTCTCGAACGTCCGCATTCCCGACGCGCAGATCAGGGACCTGCAGCTCAACCTGCTGCGAAGCCACGCGGTCGGCGTGGGCTCACCGCTGTCGGCGGCGGAGGCGCGCGTCGCGGTGCTGCTTCGCGCCAATACGCTGGTCCGCGGCCACTCCGGCGTGCGGCGCCGCGTCGTCTCGCAGCTCGTCCGTCTCGCAAATTCCGGAGTCGTGCCGGTGATTCCGGAGCAGGGAAGCGTCGGGGCGTCGGGGGACCTGGCGCCGCTGGCGCACCTGGCGCTGGTGTTGATCGGGGAAGGAGAGGCATTCCTGCCGTCGGGAAAGCGCGTTCCGGGCGCGAAGGCGCTGGCGTTTGCGGGACTCAAACCGCTGCAGCTCGGCGCAAAAGAGGGAATCTCCCTCATCAACGGCACGCAGATCATGTCGTCGCTTCTCGCCATCAGCCTGCTTCGCGCCCGCCGGCTGGCCGACGCTTCCGATGTCGCCGCCGCGCTGACGCTCGACGCGCTCAAAGGGACGACCGCGGCCTTCGATGCCAGGATCCAGGCGGTGCGTCCACACGCCGGGCAGGCGCTGGTCGCCAAACGAGTGCGCGTACTGATGCAGGGAAGCTCGATCCGCGAGTCGCACCGGCACTGCGACAAGGTGCAGGACCAGTATTCGCTGCGGTGCGTGCCGCAGGTGCATGGCGCGGCGCGGGACGCGATGGCGTTCGCGGAGCGCGTGGTCGAGATCGAGATGAACTCCGCCACGGACAATCCGCTCGTCTTCCCCGACGACGGCGCAATCCTCTCGGGCGGAAACTTCCACGGCCAGCCCGTCGCGCAGGCGGCCGATTTCGTGGCCCTCGGGATCTGCGAGTTCGGCGCGATCAGCGAGCGGCGCACCGAAAACCTCGTCAACCCGGACTTGAGCGGACTGCCGCCCTTCCTGTCGAAGGAAAGCGGCCTGAACAGCGGCATGATGATCCTCCAGGTCGTCGCCGCCGCGCTCGTCAGCGAGAACAAGGTCCTCGCCCACCCGGCCTCGGTCGACTCGATCCCGACCTCCGCCAACAAGGAAGATCACGTCTCGATGGGCGTCACGGCCGTTCTCAAGCTCCGCCGTATCCTCGACAACGTCGAGCGCGTCGTCGCCATCGAGCTCATCGCCGCCGCCCAGGGCTTCGAGTTCCACAGGCCGCTCCGCTCCAGCGCCGCCCTCGAGCGCGTGCACAAGCTGATCCGAACGAAGGTGAAGCGGCTCGACCGCGACCGCGCGATGGCCGCGGACATCGAGCGGGTTCGCGATCTGGTTTCTTCGGGTGCCGTGGAAGCCGCTTCCGGCGTATGATCGCGGGCATGAAAACCCTCTCGTCCTTCCTGCTGTTGGCGGTCGCCGCGGCCGCAGAGACGGTCGCCAGCGGCGCCACTCAGCCCCAGCTCGCGCAGGACCCCGAAGGCGCGTTCTACTGCACCTTTATCCGGAGCGGCAACATCGAGGTATCCGTCTCGACCGACGGCGGCAAGACCTGGAGCGCGCCCGTCGTGGCGATCGACGCGAAAGGGAAGGCCAGAGGAGGAATGCAGCGAGGTCCCCGGATCGGGGTCGATGGGAAGAAAAACGTGTTCGTCACAGCGCCGCTCTGCTTCGACCCTGAGAAGCAGAAGGAGAAGTACCCGAAGAATGAGCTCTGGCTCGCGAGCTCGAAGGACGGCGGAAAGACGTTCGACCCGCCGGTGCGGGTCAACGACAACGAGGGCTCCGCTGCCGAGTCGCTTCACCAGCTCGCCGTGAGCGTGGCCGGCGACGCGCACATCGTCTGGCTCGACGACCGCGCGGGGAAGGGGAACAGCCTCTGGTACGCGAAAGCGTCCGGCGGGAAGTTGTCGAAGAACATGAAGATCTCGCCTCCTGTCTGCCCGTGCTGTGCGCCCGGGATCGCGATCGATGCAAAGGGGAACCCGTTCGTCGCCTGGCGCGAAATGGCCGACGACGGCAGCCGCGAGATTTTCCTCACGATTTCGCGCGACGCCGGCAAGTCGTTCACGCCTCCGGCCCGGGTGAACAAGAAGGACACGAAAATACCCGACTGACCCATGGACGCCCCCACAGTCGCCGTGAGCGACGACGGAAAGAAATTCGCGGTTGGATGGATGGGCAATCCGGCGGGCAAGGACAGGGACGTGTTCTGGACGGTCTCAGCCGCCGGCGGGCAGCTTCCGCCGGAAGTCCTTCTCCCCGCGAAGACCGACGGAATTCAGGGCCACCCGAGCGCAGGCGCCGACTCTTCCGGCGTTTTCTACATCGCCTGGGAGGACGCGCAGGGCGGCAAGGGCGTCTGGCTGCTCTCCTCCGCGCCCGGCGCAAAGCAGGAGCGCCTGAGCGCCGAGGGCGCCGAGGCGGCCTACCCGAGCGTGTCGGCGGGCAAGTCCGTCGGAGTGGTCTGGGAGCAGGGCGGCAACGCGGAGTTTCGGAGGGTCAAGTAGGTAGTGGGTAGTCGGTAGTGGGTAGCAGGACTTTGGCACGCGTTTGCGCGGAACCGCACGGGGGCGCTTTTCCCCGGCGCCACTACCGGCTTCACCTGAGGGAGGATGTTCCTACCAACTACCTCCTACCCCCTACCTACTTCCTCGCCATCGCGTCCTTCACCAGCTTCTCCATGCTCGTCCCGATCCACGCCTGCCCCAGCTTCGTCAGCTCTTCTTTCTTCTTCGCTTCGTCCGTCAGCGCCGCCGCATCGGCGATGGCCTTCTTGCCGGCATCGACCAGAGCGGTCGTGGTTTCGGCGAGCTTCTTCGCCCAGTACTCGTTCGGCTTCACTTTCGTGGCCGCGGCCATCTCCAGAAGCAGCAGTGCCTTCCCGGGTTCCTTGCCCTTGATCTGGCCTGTCCGCATCACGGCCCCGATCGCGGCGAAGTTCCCCTGGTTGGCGTCGCAGAAGGCGAGCCCCTTCTCGACCATCTTCTGGTCCATCGTGTGCCCGACCTTCGGGAACTCGTCGTAGTAGCTGTCGAATCCGTTCGCTTTCAGCTCGTCCTTCGTCTTCCGCGCGCCCCCCGTCGTGTTCAAAGTCGCGTCGTACGTGTCGTTGTCCACGTCGCCGCAGCCCAGCCAGATCGGCTTCTTCTTGATCTCCTCCGGTGCGCCCTTGTCCACGGGACAGCCCCCCGCCATGACGAGGTATCCCGAGAACCACGCGTGGTACGAACGGTGCTGCCCGTAGTGCATCGTGTAGTTCGCGCCGGCGCTGAAGCCGCTGCACACGATGTACTGCACGTTGACCTTGGTGTGCAGATCGTTCAGCCACGTCTCCATGAACGGATAGGAATTCCCGTTCTCGAACCAGTGCGGCCGGTGCTCCGGCGGCATCACAGGCGCCACCGCGATGTACCCGCGCTTCTTCATCTGGATCACGAACGCATTGTCCAGCTGCCCGCGCGCGTTGTCCGCCTTCAGATCCACCGTCTTCCCGTGCAGAAAACAGATCACGGGCATCGGCTTCTTCGGATCGTAATTGTTCGGGATCTCGAGCCAGTACTTCCCTTCAGGCGTGTTGACCTCATTGACGCCCTTCTTGAGCGGCACCGGCTTGGCCCCGCCCTGCGCGAGGGCGGTGGAAGCGAGGGCCACGGTCATGACGCAGGCGAGAGCGACGAAACGCATGGAGGATCTCCGGGGCAGAAGGGGTCTGTGAGAAGGACGCCTGAATCTCAATAGCGTTACACCGAGGTGGAAGGTCATCTTACATCTGTAACGGAAGCGCGACAGAATCACGTTACTTGCCGGGCTGTTTTTCTGGTATCGGATCCAGCGAGACGGTTCCTTCGGCGCGGTCGACGCCGACGGACCAGTTGCGCACGGAGGGATTCGGGGAGCCGGGGTCGTCGAGCCACTCCGAGTCGTTTTTTCGGTCAGGGGAGTACTTGTCGGTTCCGCCGATGTCCAGGAAGAGCCCCAGCGAGGACGCGTCGGCGAAGTAGGTGGCGCCGCCGGAGCGGTCGCGAAATTTCTCGTCGAAGAGGGCCATGCCGGGCCGGTTGGTGGCGGCCATCGTGTAGGAATCGTCTCCGCCGAGGTCGAGGAGGAGCGCGAATGAGCGGTTGATCGACGTTCCCGGGCCGCTCGAGGATTCGTAGACGTCATTCCCCGCGGCGTCGACGAATACGGCGACGGTGAAGTCATGCGCGAATGCGATCGAGTTTGCGGCCCCGTCGAGCGTGATGTGCTTGTCGTCCCCCGCCTCGTCGACGAACGCGCCGATGCAGAAATGAGCGCCGGTCGCTTCGGACCAGACGCCTCCGCGGTAGGAGTCGTTGCCTCCGCCGTCCCAGAGGACGCCGGTCCCGAACCAGTAGCCGGTCCCCATGCACCAATTGCCTGCGGTGTAGGTGTCGTCGCCGGAAGCGTCGAGGAGGGCGCCGAGGCCGCCGGCCCACGAGTGCCCGTCGGCGCCGTCGCCGCGGCGGCCCATGCCGCAGCCCTGGGCTTCGGAAACGGAGACCTTGAGCTCGCTGTGGTAGGAAGGACGCCCGGTGACCGCGGGATCGCGCTCGGCGAGGTAGGTGTCGTTTCCCGCGCGATCCGCGAGGACTCCGACGCCGCCCGCGGCGCCGTATCCCTGTCCGTGGCACCAGACTGTGTAGGTGTCGTCGCCTTCGACCTCGAGCAATTCACCGACGCCGAGAATCGCGGCGCCCTGGCCCTGGAATTTCACGAAGTACGTGTCCCTGCCTCCGAGGTCGGCGAGCACGCCCATCCCGAGCTGCCCGAATCCCTGCGAGCAGACGCCGGCGCGATAGGTGTCGTTGCCGGAAACGTCGACCAGCACGCCGATGCCGCACAGACCGGCTCCCTGCGCCGGGCCATCGGCTTCCCAGGAGTCGTCGCCGCCGCAGTCCAGCGCGAGCGCGATTTGACGCAGTGCGTCATTCGCGCCGGCCGGACCCTTCCACGTGTCCTTGCCGCCCAGGTCCACGATCAGGAACGACTCGGAAGCGTCGATCGCGTCGTCGCCGCTTCCACGGACCCGCACCCAACCGTACGGCGTCTTCCAGTCGAACGCGAACGCCGCCGCCGCGGGCAGTTGAGCCAGCGCGAGGCGCGCTTCGTCCAGCGCCTGAACGCACTTGAGGCCGGCATACCACATGGAAGGCTCGTCCCACGCTTTCGCCATATCGTCGATCGCAGGCTCGTAGTCGAGCCCGTCCGTATTCTCGACGCCGATGTCGAGCCGGGCGCAGGCCGCGGCGCGCTTTTCGAGAGGGACGTTGCGAAGCGCCATCGACGACCAGTGGTGGGCGTCGAGGGCGTTGAGGATGAGCCTTCCCAGGACCGTCCGGGCGGCGGCGGGGATCGCGGCCGCGGCTTTCTCAAGATCTTTGCGGTAGTCCGGGTAGGGCGATTCGTTCCCGAAGGTCACCAGCCGGTCCGGGCGGCCTGCGTCGCGCTGGACGGCCAGAAGCGCTTCCACGATGTCGGTGTCCCTGGCCGTGAGGTTGACGGAGTACGCTCGGAAGCTGCCGATCTTCCGCTCTACTCCGAGGGTGAAGGCCGCTTTGTAGAGTGCGCCGTCCGATTTCTCCGCAGGCTTCGAGAGCGCCGCGGGGTCGAGGTTCGCCTTTTCCGAGTTCCCCAGCGTCCGCGCGACGTTCACGACCGCCAGCGGCTCCGCGAGACAGTCGTCGAAATGGCGAAGCTTGTACGGGATGTCCTGCGGGTACCGGCTCCAGTAGCCGCGCGGCCGCCAGCCAAGGTCCTTTCGCTCGAGGCCGGCCTTTACGAGGGCTTCGTCGAGGGCGTCGGCGGAAGCGACGGCGGCGAGGAGAAGCGTGAACAGGAAGAAGCGCATCGCGATCTCCTTGATAATGTCAGGCGCCGAGATTCTGCGAAAGGAGCCAGCGGTAACCGTCGGGGTCCTCGATGAGGGCGTGCCTCTCGCCCCACGGAACATCGCGCGGCGCGCCGAGGCTCTTGCCGCCCTTGAGCACGGCCTGCCCGTGCGCGAGCGCGGCATCGGCCACGAAGACGAAGATTTCCGAAGGCGAGACGGTTCCGCGGGAAGCGGGCGACCGGTTCAGCTCGGAGTGAATCCCGTCGGGTGCGAGCAGGAGCACGACTTCGCCCCCGGACTCCATCTCCGCGTGGACGATTTTCCCGTCCTGCACGTTGAGATTCGTGCGCCGGAGTCCGAGCACCGCTTCGTACCAGGCGAGCGCATTCTCGACGGAGCTCACCGCGAGAAACGGGATGACGGTCGAGTACCCGGCGGCCCTGAGCGGTGGCATCTGTTTATTCGTCGACGATGTTGCCAAGGACTTGCGTCAATCCGCCGGGGCGGGGAAGGAGCGCCCGCTCCGGGTGAGCGAGATACTGCGACCCGAACGGCCCGCAGCGCGGCGCGATCATCGCCACGCGTTCGCCCGCCTGCCGCAGCCAGTCCTGCGCTTCCCCCGCGGCTCCACGCTTGGACGCCAGCCGCGCCTGGACGGCGAAGCTGCGCCATTTGACTTCCTCGGCGCCGCGCGCAAAGGCGGCGCGCGTGTGGCGGAGGGCGTGAGCGGCGTCGTGCTGGGCGAGGATGAGGTGGAACCAGGCGCCGCGCCCGCCCGCCCCCGCGTGTCGGCAGAGGGCGAGGCCTTCGCGGGCGGCCAGCAGGTCGAGCCGGCCCCAGAAGTCCGTGGACTCCTGTTCCATGAGGTACTTCGTCTCCTGCGGCGGGAGCTGGACGTTGGTCCACCGCCCGAGCCGGACGAGGGCGGCGCGCGCGGAAGCGCGGGTGGTGGGCTGGTCGACTTTGGGGAGATGGGTGGCGTCGTCGGCGCCCCGTGAGAAGGCGCCGAGGGTTTCGTAGATGCCGATGCGCGCGATGAGAGCACGGGCTTCGGCGAGGGGAATTCCGACCTGGCGGGCGAAAACGATGGCTCGTTCGGCCGCAGCCAGGGCGTCCGCGTGGCGGCCCTCGAACGAGCAGAGCGACGCCTCGGCGAGCGCGAACTCCGCCAGCATCGCGGGGTCGTCCATCCCCTCCGCGGCTTCGCGCGCCCACGCGAGACATTCCAGCCCGAGCGAGGGACGCCCGCACTCGTATGCCGTGCGCGCGAGCCCCAGCGCCGCGGCCACGCGCGGCGGCGGCGCCGACGCTTCCTGGAACGCCCGCGACCATCGCTCGTGCGCGCGCGCAATCCACCCCGCAGCGAAAAACGCTTCCCCCGCCAGCGCCCTCGCCGCGGCCCGGTCGTCCGGCGAAGCGTGCGTCCGGTCGAGCATTTCGACGAGCGAGTCGGCCGCGGCCTGCGCCTGCCCCGTCTTTCCCTCTGCGATCTGCAGCCTGACGCCCAGCGAACAGCGCTCCGTGTCCGTGCGCGGCATCAGAAGATCCGAACGGTCGAGCAGCTGCCGCGCCTCGCCGATCTTCCCGCGGAAAAGCGCCAGCTCCGCACGGCGCAGCAGCACACGCCCTTCCGCCCCGGCGCCCTGCAGACTCTCGGCCTGCCCCAGAAGCTCCTCCGCGCGTGAAGCGTGCCCGAGCCGGAGGCACGCGGCCTCGAGCGCGAAGAGGGCGCGGGCCTCGGCGCGCGGGTCGCCGGCCTTCTTGGAAGCGGCGACGGCGCGTTCGGAGGAGGCGAGGGCGAGGGACGCGCGGCCGCACTGGAGGTGGATAAGGGCAATCTCGGTGTGGAGGTGCTCGAGATCGCCCTGCTCGGCCATACGCTGCCGGATTTCGAGGGCGCGTTCGAATGCGGCCAGAGCGTCCGCGTGCCGGCCGACGCGGCGGAGGACGCGGCCGCGCGTGCGCTCGCAGTTCACGACGAGGTCGCGATCGCCGGACAGGGAGCAGAGCGCGATCGCGTCTTCGATGGCATGAAGCGCCTCCTGTGTGCGCCCGCAGGCCTCCAGCGCATTGGCCTGCCGCTCGAGGATTTCGCCCGTCGAGTCGTCGTCGTCCCCGCCCGAGGTCGCCGCGTCGGCGAG
>WSZJ01000054.1:0-984 GCA_009773755.1 Planctomycetota bacterium
CCCCACTCTCTATTCCGCAGGAACACGCACGCTTTATTGAAAATCGCTTGCGCGTCGCTCTGGCCTCGGTGGCTTGAAAGTGCAAGAGTCCACAACCCGCAACTGCTGTTCCCCTTCAGCCGCAGCCTCGCGAGCGCCGATGTGTCTTGCATCTCTCTCGTCAGGCTCGAACCATGCCGGACGTCACAACACGCGCGTTCGCGCGCGACCAGCTCGTCCCGCTTCTCTTCCGCCTCAGCGACCGCCTCGACAAGCGCCGGCATGACCTCGCCAGCGCCGTCCGCGAGTTCACCGTGCGCCTCCAGGACTCTGCCGGCGACGCCAACCCCGCGCGTGCGAGGTCGGCCATACTCTGGTTGCGCCCTCTCTGCGTGGCCGTCCGCGCCCTCGCGCTGGGCAGGCCCGAAGACCGCGCGCTGTGGGAAGAGGTAAAGGAGATGGCGCTGGAAGCGACCCGGCTCGCGGAGCTGCCGTTTTCGGCAGTCGGGTAGCGCAATGGCTATCGCATCAGCTTTGCGGTCTTCCTGATCTCAACCCGGTCCTCTTCGTCCGTCAGCCCGTACCGGTCGAGAATCTGAAACACTCTTCCGAACCTCTCGTCGCTCCACTCGATGCCGCTCACCGGTCCGCGACCCCGGCGCGACCACAATTTCGCGGCGGCGACCGCTTCCGCGACGCACTCCTCGACGTTCATCGCGGCGTAGGGGGAGACGAACCCGCTGCGCGGCCCGCCTTCGCCATCGGCCCAGGATGACGCGGAATGCCAGGAGTCGAATGGAAGCGCGGCGCGCAGTTCGTCGTCCATCCGGTCGCGCGCCGGGCAGCGCGAGTGAACCGCGTGGCCGAGTTCGTGCAGCACGACGTCGAGCGTCGGCTCGCGCACCGTGACGCGCCCGAGGTCGTAACGCCCGCCGCGCTCCGGCCCGCGCGGCATCCGGTAGAACTCGAGGTCGGCGAGATCCTTGTCCGGGAACATCTCGAGGG
>WSZJ01000054.1:992-47407 GCA_009773755.1 Planctomycetota bacterium
AGCCGTAGAGGACGATGTGGAAGCGTTCCCGCAGCTCGTCGGCGCGCTTTCCTTTCGGAACCATTTGACGCACTGCGTCATAATCCAGGTCTTCGGAAGGGGCTGCGCAGGACAAAATAAAAACAGCGAGAACCGGGAGGAGGCGCTTCATGCCGCCTTCTCCCCGGAAATGACATAGATCATCCGCAGGTGCAGAAACCGAAGCTCGACGCCGCGCAGGCGCTTCTCCATCTCCGATTTCACGTCACGGTGCAGGTCCACCCATCCTTCACGTCGCAGCATCCCCAGCATCGGCATGGGCCCGAGAAACCACCCCGGCGGCAGTCGGTCGTCGGAGACGACCAGGCGGCCGCCCGGCTTCAGAACGCGGACGAGTTCTCCGAGGGCCTGGCGCCAGTTGGCTACCGATGTCAGAACGTAGGTCGACAGAACCCGGTCGAACGTATCGTCCCGGTACGGAAGCTGCTCGGCGTCCGCCTGCGCGACGCGGGCTCCGCGCCGCGCGGCCCTCGCCAGCGAACGCGACGAGAGGTCGCATCCCTGCAAGGCCGTGACGCCGGCGACCGCCAGCATCGGGAAATTCCTCCCCGTGCCGCAGCCGGCGTCCAGCACCCGGTCGCCCGGCCGCGCGGCGAGGGCTTCCAGCGCCCGGCGCCGATAAGAGCGATCCCGGCCGAGCGCCAGCGCCTGGACGACGGCGTCGTAGATCGGGGCGCGGCGATCGTAGGTGGCGCGAACGAGTTTCGGGGAGAAAGGCACGCGCACGAGGCTAACGGGAGAGGGGCGGGCAGTGCAACGGCGAAGCCGCAATGGCAAGAAAGCTGACATGATGTCAAGACGCTGACCGCCGGAAGTGCGCGTCTTGCGGAGACGCCGCTTCCCAACTGCTTGCTGGATAGCCACTTGTGAAGCGCGATACTGCGGGCACGCCACGTGCATCCGCTACCTCCTTCTTCCACTCGGAGACTCCCATGCGGCGCTTCGCCCTCGCCTGTTCCCTGCTCCTCGCCTCCGCCGCCCTGGCGGGCGAGCCCCGCTGGGTCTTCAAGCCCGGCCAGACCTTCACCTACGAATGCCGCTCCGACTTCGACTGGACCGTTCAGGTCGCTACCGCCGCCCTGACACCCGACAACGGCGGCGGGCCGGCGAACGGCGGCAGCGCGCCTCCCACCAGCGATGGCGGCGGGACGAGCGGAGGCGGCGGCGGCGGAGGCTGCTGAGGGAACGCGGGCGACCCCCAGTTGGAGGTCGTGACACTGAAGGCTCTGGTTCTCGCGGTCGGGGACGACGGCGCCGGGCGCATTCGCTTCGTGGTCGAAGCGGTTCACGTCGACACGCGCCTGGAGCCCAACGGCGAACGCGGGGAGTGGGACTCACGCAAGGACAAGACGTCGGGGCTGCTGGGATTCCGGCGGTACGAAGCGATCCTGAATCACACCTTTGAAGCGACGATCAACGCGGACGGCAGCATCCGCGACACGAAGAATTCGGAATGGCCCGCGCCGAAGACGGGCGGCAAGCCCGGGAAGGAACGCGACGAGCGCGCCGCCGGAATGACGCACGATCCGACGCCCGCGCGGACGTGGCTGAACCTCATCTTCTGGTGCGCGCCGGAAGTGACGAAGGCTCCCGACGGCAAGGACTACCCCGTGAGGAAGATGAATCTCCTCGACGAGGAACTGATCCACGCCCACCCCGACGGCACGGAAACCGTCCTCGGATATCCAAGCATCAAGTCGCGACTCCACAGCAGCGACCGCGAACGCACGGTCGACACGAAGAAAATCCCGGCAGGTTCAGACCACAACGCCGTCGCGCTGAAGCTCGCCGAACTGACCCGCAAGCGCGGCCACGCCTGGTTCAGCGCGAAAACCGGCTGCGCCGTGAAGACGGAGTTGAAGGCCCAGACGGAAGGGGCCTTCGGCAGAAACCGGTACTCTTCCACCTACGAGTGGACTGTGCTGCTGAAGGACCGCGGCACGGCGCCGCTTCCGCCCCCGTCCGCCGAGGACACACCGACGAAGTAGCCGGCCCGTCTACTGGGCTTCGACGGCCTCGACGCTGGACAGGATCGCTTCCCCCTCGCGCTCCACGTCCTGCGCCGGCTCGCCCATCCAGTAGACGATCTTGAATTCGACGGCGCCCTCGCGCGTCAGGACGAACAGATTCGTCCCGGTCACGCTGGTCGACCCGTGCCCCATCTTGTATCGGACGGTCACGCCAGGCGCGCCGGCGACATCTGTCTCTCCTGCACCCACGACTTCGTATTCGTGCTCCGGATCGTCTTTTCCCACCATCTCCACCAGATCGGCCGCGCGCCGATGGTAGTCCGCGTAAAGCGGGATGAAGATCACCTCGAGCGTCGCGACGACCGCTTCACCGCGCTTGCGCTGCCACTCCTGTTTCCCGGCGCCTTTGCCGGCGTCGGTCCACTCGGCGGGGAGAACGAAGGAAGCGTGCCCGTCGCGCGTCGTTCGGCGAAGGCTCTCGTCCGGCCGGCTCGCCGAGTTGGCGCAGCCCGCAAGAGCGAGCAGGCAAACCACTTGGATTAGCTTCATTCGCCTGGGCCCTCGATTCTTTTTGACCGTCGTTTTCAGTCCGAACGGTAAGCCGGATCCTGGTGGATGATACGGAACCGGCAACATCGAAGGGCACCTCCGCCCTATAATGTGGGGATGAAGAAGATTGAGGACACCTTTGAAGGTCGCGTCGTCCACGGACGAGTCGAATGGAAAGGCCAGCCGCCACCGGACGGCTCGCGGATTCAGGCTCGCGTAAGCAAAGCATCGAGAGTTCGGAACGCCAGGAAGTCGAGCAAGACCCGGACCTCGACTCGTTCTTCACAATCCCTCCGGCGAAGCGTCAACGACCTGGAAATGCTGTACCGGAATCTCCTCTCGATGGCGGGCGCTGCCAAGAACTGGCCCTCCGACATGGCGGATCAACACGACCATTACATCCATGGAGCGCGCAAGAGGTGAGGCTGGTTTTCGCGGACACCTGGTTCTTCCTCGCCCTATTCAATGCGAAGGATCAGGGGCACGCGCGCGCAGTCCTGACCTCAGGCCTGCCTTTCGGTTTTACGCCTCGTTCGTCTCCACCCAGTAATTCGGCGCTTCCTTCGTGATCACGATGTCGTGCGGGTGGCTCTCGCGGACGCCGGCGGCGGTGATGCGGATGAACTTCGCGCGGTTGCGAAGGTCGTCGATCGTCTTGGCTCCCGCGTAGCCCATTCCGGCGCGGAGGCCGCCGACAAGCTGGTAAACGTATTCGGAAAGCGCGCCGCGGAACGGGACGCGCCCCTCGACGCCCTCGGGGACGAGCTTCTCGGCGGTTCCAACATCCTTCTGGCCGTAGCGCTCCTTGCCGCCCCGGATCATCGCGCCGAGCGACCCCATGCCGCGGTACGTCTTGTACTGGCGCCCCTTGAAAATCACGAGCTCGCCGGGCGCTTCCGTCGTCGCGGCGAAAAGGCTGCCGATCATCACGGCGCTCGCTCCGGCGGCGATCGCCTTCGTGATGTCGCCGCTGTGCTTGATGCCGCCGTCGCTGATGATCGGGATGCGCGCGGCATTGGCCACCTTCGCGACGTCCATGATCGCCGTGATCTGCGGCACGCCGGCGCCCGCCACGATCCGCGTCGTGCAGATCGCCCCCGGGCCGATGCCGACCTTCAGCGCGTCCGCCCCCGCCTCGATCAGGTCCCTCGCCGCGTCTGCCGTCGCAATGTTCCCTGCGATTACCGGAACCTGGTACCGCTTCCGGATCTCCCGCACCGTGTCGATCACGTTCTTCGAATGCCCGTGCGCCGTGTCCACCACCAGCACGTCCACATCCGACTTCACCAGGCGCTCGACACGCTCGAAGTCGCCCACGCCCACCGCCGCCCCCACCCGCAGACGCCCGCGCTCGTCCCTGCACGACTGCGGGAACTGCTCCAGCTTGTTGATGTCCCGCATCGTGATCAGCCCGCGCAGCCTGCCCTCGCGGTCGACGATCAGCAACTTCTCCACCTTCGCACGGAACAGAATGTCCCGCGCCTGCTCGAGCGTCGTCCCCGGCGGCGCCGTCACGAGCTTGTCCTTCGTCATCACCTCGGCAATCGGCGTCTTTTCCGTCCTCTGAAAACGCAGGTCCCTTCGCGTCAGGATCCCCACCAGCTTCCCCTCCCCTTCCACAATCGGGATCCCGTTGACCTTGTGCTCCTCCATGATCCGGTTCGCATCCCCGACCGTCGCCCTGGGCGGAAGCGTGATCGGGTCGTTGATCACCCCGTTCTCGCTCCGCTTCACCTTGAAGACCTCGCGCGCCTGCTCCTCCGCGCTCATGTTCTTGTGGATGATTCCGATCCCGCCCTCCGAAGCGAGCGCGATCGCCAGCCGCCCCTCCGTCACCGTGTCCATCGCGCTCGACAGAAGCGGAATGTTCAGCGTGATCCCGCGGCACAGCGCCGTCCTCGTGTCCGCTTCCCGCGGCACGATGTCGCTTCGCCCCGGCACGATCAGCACGTCGTCGAACGTGATCCCCTCGCCCGCGAATTTGTCCACGGCCCCCTCCGTCATCTGTCGCTTCAATTCCTGAAGCGCCTTCCCGCGATGGGAGAGCGCGTTTTTTTCAGCAGTAGCGGCCTCGCCGAAGGTCTTGCCGATTTCCGAGACGAAAAAGATCGGGTCGTACCCGAATCCGCCCGCGCCGCGCGGCGCGTCGAGAATGCGACCTTCGCACGCTGCCGAGGCGCGCCACCGGATCCCGGTCGGGTCCGCGACGGCGACGGCGCAGCGGAAGCGCGCCGACCGGTGTTCTGCGGGGACGCCCTTCAGCTCCGCGAGCACCTTATCCATGTTCTTCTTCGCGTCGTGTTCCGCGCCGGCGTACCGCGCGCTCACCACCCCCGGCCGGCCGGCCAGCGCGTCGACTTCAAGCCCCGAGTCGTCGGCGAGCACCAGCGAATTGAAATGCCGCGCCCAGGTCAGGGCTTTCAGCGCCGCGTTCGATTCAAACGTCGTCCCCGTCTCGGCGACATCGGGGGCGCCGGAGGGGATCGGCGCGAGGACGATGCCGGCGTCGCGCAGAATTTCGGCGATCTCTTGCAGCTTGTGCGCGTTTTTCGTGCCGACGAGGACTTCCATCCGCTGAGATTAGGGGCGGGCGGGGGGCGAGTCAAGCGTTGAAGGAAGGAGCTGGCGAAGGCGGCGGAGGCCCTTCGACTCGCTTCGCTCGCTCAGGACAGGCTGGCGAAGGCGGCGGAGGCGAAGTACATGTTCTGTGATTGGCCCCGCTGCGTAGATCTTCAGCCTCCGCCAGCCTCACTTTTTCTTCGCGGGAACCTCAACTCGAATCGGGGGCATCTCCGTCTTCGCATTCCGCACCCATAGTTCAATCAGGTGCGGCACCGTGTCGTCGTCAAATTGCACCGAAACGCGCAAGCCCTTCACGGTCCCCACCTTTTCCTTCGCTCCATCCGCCACCCATGTGACAACGGGCTCGCCGGTATCGGCCGTTAGTCGCAGCGCCGCACTTCCCTTGACGTAGCCGTCGAGCTTCGCGGTGACTCGGGACGGGCCTTTCTTCAGCGGCGCGCTGGAGGCGCTTCCCTGCGTCCTGAACTTCGAGTCGTCGGTGGCGACGACGCGCCACTGGTTCACGGCGGGGTCGAACGCCGCGCCCGGGTCGAATTCTTCGCCGTCTTTCAAGTCACCGGCTTTGACGCCGTCGATGAAGAGCTCGAAGGAAACGATCTTCGCGTCGGGGCGGGTGGCGATTGCGGTCGCTTTCAGCTTCCAGGCGCCCTTTGCGCCCGTCACGTCGGCCTTCACGGTCGGGCGAAGCGCGAACGGCTGGGTCAGCGGGTCGCCGGCAACGAGGTTCATCCACGGGAACCAGGGGTGGCCCATGAAGAAGGATTCGATGACGTTGTAGCCGTCGAGGTAGCGCTGGATGTGGATCCAGCCGGGGTCCCAGGCGCCCGTGGTCGGTTCGCGAACGCATCCGTGGACGACGGTGGCGCCGGCGCGGAGGAAGTGCGTCATGGGGGTCTGGCCGCCGGAAGAGCCGTCGACGAACGCCCGCCAGGTCAGCGCGACGGAGGTCAGGTTGTCGACGAGGCAGCCGGGCTGGTACGAGTTCTTTGCGGGAAAGGCCTCGTCCCAGTTGGCCTGCCCATACGCGTACGTTGCGACGTCTCGCCGGCCCTCCAGCAGGATTCTGTCCTCGCGGTGGTCGACGATCTCCGCTTTCAGGCTGAGCTTCTTCGCGTACTCGGCGACCGCGGGGAACGACGGGTCGTACATTCCTCGTGGGTCGCCCACTTTCGACATCCCGAGGTACAGCGTGCCGTCCGGACGCTTCCCGTCCGACACGATCGACAGGTCGATCGCCTTCTTGATGTCGGCCACCGTGAACGCGTCGAGATAGCCGACGCAGAGCATCGGCCACTCCCCCTTAAGCGGCTTCTTCCAGTCGATGCTCTCGTCCACCTTGTAGAACGGACTCCCGACGCCGACGTTTCCCTCCGGCCCTGAACGGATCTCATCCTTCTCGCAGAACATGCCGGCCAGCTGGTGAGTCGTAGCCCGAAGAATCTCCGCGGCCTTCGCGTTCTTCACCGGCGCGCACACCGGCACGCCGCGCGTGAGCACGACGATCGTGATGTGGTCTTCCGGGTGCGACTCGATCCAGCGCTTCACAGGCAGCACCAGCTGCGTCTCGAACTCCGCGTACGACGCGAACGACGGCTTCGCATCCCATCCGTCGTCGTCCACTTCGACTTCCGGCGCCTTCGGGTTCTTCGGGTCTTTCTTCTTTTTCTTCGGTCGCGGCCCCCCGGGAATCTGCACGTGCATCAGATGGTGCCGCGGCACGTCGCGCTTCTCCATGTAGTACCGCGCGATCTCTGCCGACTCCGGGCACAGGTCGTCCTGCACCACCAGCACGTTTTCAGGGCCGCCGCCCGCGAAAGCGGCGGAAGCGGCCAGCAGGCAGAAGCAGAGGACAAGCGCTCTCATGGGAACTCCTCGAGGGGAAGCGAATGCTACTGCGACAGGGACGCGCTGTCAGCGAAGGCGTTACGATGCCGGCATGGCCGATCCCGACGCCCTCGATTTCCGCGAACTCGACGGCGGACTCGTCGCGTTCATCGGCGTGGACGGCTCCCACGGAGTCCTCCAGTTCCGCGAAGGCCAGGGATGGCTCCTCCACGCTGCCGGCTCCGTCACCTGGGACGCGCTTCACCAGGAGACCTACCGCCAGTTCCGCGGCGACCGCGTCAGCGCCGAAGAAATCCGCGCCCGCGGGATCGCACTTCCCGAAATTCCCGAAGCCGATTCCCTGCCGCCGCTTCGCGCCTGGTCCGAGAATTTCCGCGCGCAAGTCCCGCTCGAGACGGTCCCCCGTCCCGTCCGGTGGCGGGTTGAAGCGGCTTCGGGCACCAAGCGGGTCTACCTCGTCCTGGAGGAAGACCTGTACGAATCTTCGTTCGGCGACGGCCGTTTTCTCTATCCGGTGGCGGCGTTCTGGGAAGTCGAAGAGGCGCACGCCTTCGCCGCGGCGAAAAATGCGGGGCTGGCGAATTCGCGGCCCAGCCACACGGTCCGGGAAGTGCGCCTGCGCATGGATCACGGCCGGGGGGAGTTGAAAGCCGAGCTGGCAATCGAAGTGTTCGAGCACTATTCGATCAACGACGTGATCCGTCTGCTGCACAGGCCGTAACGAACCCGCCGACAGGACGAGTGAATCACTGCCTCGCTTTCGCTACAACCCAGATGGATCCCTTGAGGCTCAACCATGCTCCGGTCAGACCCACCAGAACCCACCGCAAAATCGGTCCTTGTGGACGCGCTGAAGCTTCCTGCCGATGACCAGGCTGTGCTCGCTGGGCGATTGCTGCGGAAAATCGAGTCCAGGGGGGCAAGGAACGCCGAAGCGGCGTTTCAGGCGACCCTGCTGCGTCGCTGGCTCGATACGGAGACCGGCGTTGACAGAGGATTCTCAGGAGCCGCACTGATTCGCAAGCTCCGGGCGTTGACGACTCCAGGTCGCTAGCTGTAGCTAAACGTGGCGAAGTAGCGCCACGAATCGTCTGGCAAGACTCTCACTTCGTACCGGACGGATTTCCAACGGTGGCCGCGACGTAGAAACAATAGAGAAAGCTCCCTGGTCAGCTGAAAGAGGTGCTCAGAAGGAACGGGGATTTCTTTGCTCCCCGCGGGACCGGTGATCCGGTGTGGAAATTGCTCGATTCCACCACTGGATTCCCAACTCACATCCAGGGCCACGAAATCCCAGGTTTCCGGCGTGATCAGCATCAACTCCTTGACGATTGCCTCGTCAATGGGCCCCTGTTCCTCCTGCAAGGTCTTTTCTACCCTCAACTCCTGGAGAGCAAGAATCGACACGGTTCCGGTCAAATCGCCTTCGCAATCCTCTCACAAGCTTCCCGGATCCGCTCCTCGGTCTGCGTCAGGGCCACGCGGAAATACCCTTCGCCGCTGGGGCCAAAGCCGTTCCCCGGCGTGGTCACCACGTTCGCCTTTTCAAGAAGGAGCGTGATGAACTCCACCGACGTCCGCTTCCCTGGCACCGGCGTCCACTGATAAAAGGTCGCGGGCATTTTTTCGGCCTTGAGCCCCGCCTTCTGCATCGCGGCGACGAACGTGTCGCGGCGCTTCTTGTACATCTCGCGGATCTTCTTCGATTCTTCGTCGCCGTTGTCGAGCGCGACGGCCGACGCCTTCTGGAGCGCCATGAACTGGCCGCTGTCGGCGTTGGATTTGATGGCGGCGAGGGCGGCGATGAGGTCCTTGTTGCCGGCGGCCCAGCCGATGCGCCAGCCGGTCATGTTGAAGGTTTTCGAGAGCGAGTGGAATTCGATGCCGCATTCCTTGCCGCCGTCGAGCTGAAAGAGGCACGTCGGGGGATCTTCGTAGTAGGTCTCGCAGTACGCGGAGTCGCTGGCGAGGATCAGGCCGTGCTTGTGGGCGAAGTTGACGGTGTCCTGCATCCACTGGCGCGACGCAACGGCGCCGGTCGGGTTGTTCGGGTAGTTGATCCAGAGGAGCTTGGCCTTTGCGAGCGACTTCCTGTCGAGGCCGGCGAGGTCGGGGAGGAAGTTGTTCTCCTTGCGAAGCGGCATGAGCACGGGCGTGCCGTCGGCGAAGACGGTGCCGCTGCGGTAGGGCGGGTAGCCGGGCTCGGGGATGAGAACCACGTCGCCGGCGTTGAGGACGCTGAGCGGAAAGTGGAACACCGCTTCCTTCGAGCCGATCACGGGGTAGATCTCGGTCGCGGGGTCGAGCGTGACGTTCCAGCGGCGCTTGTAATAGCGCGCGATGGCTTCGCGGTATTCGAGGAGCCCCTCGTCGAGCGGGTAGCGGTGGAACGTCGGGTTGTCGATCGCCTCGCGCATCGCGTCGCGGATGAATTTCGGCGTGGGCTGGTCGGGGTCGCCGACGCCGAGGTTGATGACGTCCTTGCCCGCGGCGAAGAGGGCCTTCTTCTTCTTGTCGATTTCGGAGAAGAGGTAAGGGGGGAGGGATTTTAGACGGGTGGACTTTTCCCAGGGCATCGGCATCTCCGTTGCCGTCGCCGTTCCCTTTCCCTTTCCATTTCCCTTTCCCGACCACGCGAAAGGCAATCCTGATTCGTGGGCGGGAACGGGAAAGGGAAAGGGAAAGGGAAAGGCAACGGATCAATAAAAAACCCCTCTCGACTTGAGAGGGGTTGGTTTCTTCGCGTCGTCTATCGCTTGCTGAACTGGAACCCTCTCCTGGCCCCTCTCCGCCCGTATTTCTTTCGCTCCTTCATCCTCCCGTCGCGAGTCAGGAACCCCGCGTCTCTCAGCGGAATTTCCGCGGTCGCGTCGGCCTTCAGCAGCGCTCGCGAAATCCCGAGGACCATCGCGCCCGCCTGCCCGGTCTTGCCGCCGCCGCAGCAGTTCGAGAACACATCGAACCTGTTTACGGCCTTCGCGGTCTGAAGCGGGCTGAGGACCATCAGCCGGTCCTGCACCGCGTCGAAGTACTTTTCGTACTCGAGGCCGTTTACCACCACGCGCCCCGTTCCCTTCTTCAGTCTCACGCGCGCGATCGCCGTCTTGCGACGGCCGGTTCCCCACCAGACCATCTTGTCCGAAAGGGGCGCCTGGACCGGTGCGGGCGGCGTCGTCGTTGTCGGAGTGCTCATCGAGCTTCGTCCTCTTCTCTAAAAGGTCAGGGCTTCGGGCTTCTGCGACGCGTGCGGGTGTTTGTCACCCGCATACACCTTCAATTTCGTGAACGCCACGCGATTGCGCTTCGTGTTCCGCAGCATTCTCTTCACCGCCAGCCGCACGATCCGGTCCGGGTGCAACCGCAGCATTTTTTCGAAGGGCGTGAAGTGCAGTCCGTGGGGCCATGCGGTGCCGTTGTGCTTGCCGCCGCGGCTCATCGAGTCGTACATCTTCTGCACGGGTTTCTTGCCCGTGAGCTTGACCTTCTCCGCGTTCACCACCACGACGAAGTCGCCGTGATTGCGCTCCGGGGAATACGACGGCTTGTTCTTGCCCATCAGGATGGTGGCGATGCGCGTCGCCATCCGTCCGAGCACCTTCCCGTTCGCATCGACGAGAAACCACTTCGACTTGATTTCGTCGACGCCGGGAACGCGCGTAAAGTCCTTGCCCATGGCCAATTTCCTTCGAGTTCGGTTCCGGAAGTTAGGGGGGAGGATTCTATCCGGCGCGAAGAGAGGGTCAACAAGATTTGCTGGAACGGGCGCTAGGACCAGCCGTCCTTCGGGGGATCCGGCTTGCGGATGATTTCGGCTTCCTCCGGCTCGTCCTCGTCGCGGTCGTCCGGGGGCCGGAACATCTGTCCCATTGCCGCCCCCATCTGATTCCTCATTTTCCGGAAGGCAAGGACCATCTGAATCGCCAGCGCGATCCAGAATCCCCACACGAGCACCGTCAGGATCCATACGAAGACTGCGGCATGAAACCACCAGCCGGCGAGCTTGCCCGGCCACACGGTCCCCGCGAAGGCCGCACCGCTCAGGAATGACAACCACGCCAGACGCCCCACAGGATTTCTCAGGCTCAGGCAGCCGCCTCGCTTCTTCTGCAGCGGCGCCGCTTCATCGAGCACTTTCACGGCCGCTGCCCGCGCCGCGCCGCTTCGGCCAGCGCAGAAATCGCGAAGGGTGCCAGGAAGGCGGCGCCGACGGCGGCAAAGACCGCGTTGTGGGCGGCGTAGGCGACGGCGAACCAGGCTGCGGAGACGGCGACTGTGCCGAGGGTGAGCCACGGCGCCGCAGGTTCGGCGGCGGCGGCTGCTGCGATCGGCGCAATCGCGGCGCGGACCCGGCGGGCCGTATCGCGCACCCGGCGGGTCGTCGAGCGCTCCCCCGCGGCTTTCCTGGGCGGAGGGAGGTCGGTCCAGGGGATCGGCGCGAGGTGAGATTGCTCGCTTGCCAGCGGAGCCGCTGACGGTTTCTTGCGAGCCGCCAGCGGATCGGGAAGCGGCGCCGTCATCGACGGCGGGTCGAACGGGGCAAGCGGAGGGTTTGAGGAGCGTTTCCTCGGGGCGCCATGGGGCGTCGGCGGGTTGTGCCAGGGGCGCTCGATCGGATCGAGCAGCCCGAGCCGGCCGGCCGTCTCATCGCGGTATTCCGCGACCTCGTCGAACGCCAGCGGCGGAGGTGCCATCGCGGACCACGCCCCCGGCGGCGTCTCGAAATCCAGGAACGGCTTCGAGCTCCCCGGAGGCAATCCGACGTTTTCCGGCTCCGCAATGTCCGGCCGCTTCACGTACCTCGCCGTTCGTTCCAACAGCTGGCGAATCTCCCCGTCCAACCCCGGATCCAGATCCTGCCGCGGATGAACCTTGGCCTCGAAGGACGTTGTCGGCGCGGCAGGGTCGCCGCCTCGCGGGGCGACCGGCACGACGTCGACCGCCATTCCCTCCGGGGGCGCGCCCCAGACCTGGTCCGGAGTCAGCACATGCGTGTCGGCTTCGCTCTTCTGACCCGCGGCGGCCTCTTCACGCTTGTCCTCCTCCGCCCAGACCGCCATCCAGTCGGCCATCGGCGTCGGTTTCCTGGCGGGGTCGTCCGGTCGGGGGGCAGGATCGGTCATGGGTTTGCCACTCCATGTTATCGTCCCGGACCTCGATTGTGATGAAGCGTACCTTCCTGTGCCCCGATCTTCCCGAGCGCGGCGCGGCGCTGCTGCCGCCGGGGGAATCCCGCCATCTGGCGACGGTGCTGAGGGCGAAGCCGGGGGACGAGGTGCGTCTGGTGGACGGGCGGGGGCGGCGAGCGGTGGCCCGGTTCGTCGGGATGGAAGGTTCGTCAGCGAGAGTCGACGTGATGTCGTCCGAGCGGGCGACAGGCGGTTCCGGGCCCGGCGGCACGCGGATCGGGCTGGCCGCGGCGATTCCGAAAGGTGCGCGGGCGGACTGGATGATCGAAAAGTGCGTGGAAGCGGGGCTCGACGTGTATTTCCCGATCCTGACGAAGCGCGGCGTCGCTACTGCGGAAGGCGCGGCGAAGCGAGCCCGGTGGGACCGCATCGCCGCCGAGACCGCGAAACAATGCGGCCGGGCAAGCCTGCCGGAGCTGCTGGAGCCGCGCCCGCTCGCGGACGTCCTCGCGCTCACCGTAAGTTGGCCGCACCGGTTCCTGGCCGACCACGGAGGTAAAAGCGCCTCCCCCGTGGCAGGCGACGCATTGGTCTTCGTGGGACCGGAGGGGGGTTGGGCACCTGAGGAGCGCTCAATGCTGGAAGCGATTCAGGCGTTGAAGCTTGGGCCTCACGTCCTTCGAGTGGAGACAGCAGCGGTTCTCGGTGTCGCGGCGCTGGCGGGGCGCTGACCTCGGCAAAAATGCATAATTACTAATTCTAAATTACTAATTATAAATTATTAATTTGATTTACTTCCCCACCTTTTAATGATCCAGCCCCATCCCCAGCTCCTGCCTCTTCTTCCACCAGAAAGCCCACTTCTCCGGTTCCTTCCCGAACTTCTGCCCCGTCAGAATCTCCAGCGACCGGTTCGCCGTGTCCGCAACCCTCGGGTCCGGATCCGTCAGCGCCCCGACCAGAGGATCGATGCACTCCTCGTGCGAAATCACCTTCCCACCGCGTGCAGCCGCACCGTCGCGTTCTCGTCCTTCAGCGGTTTCTCGACGATCGGCTTGATCGTGTCCCGCCTCCCAACACGCGCCAGCACCAGCGCCGCCTGCCCGCGCACTTTCCAGTCCGGATCGCCCAGCAGTTCGAGGACTCGCGGGAGGGCTCCTTTGTCGATGTTCCGTCGCAGGACCTTCGCAAGCGTTCCCAGCGCCAGCAACCGCGTCTCCGCATCCGGATCGCTCAGCAGCAGCACAATCGAATCTACGGGTGTCTGCTCGCTCCCCTTGGCCGCCAGTCCCCACAGCGCCCCCTTCCGCGCTTCCAGGTCCGGGTCGTTCTGCACGACGTCGATCAGCATCCCGATGACGTCGTCCCGCTCGGCAAATCCGAGCGCGCCGGCGGCAATCTTGCGGGCTCGCCAGTCGTTGCAATGAAGCGCCTTCGCGAGCAGTTCGTTCTCATCTTCGGCGATCCGCATCATGCGATGCTTGGCGTCGCTCTGGTCCCCTTCCAGCCCCGAAGTTCGAGCGGTTTCGTACTTCCACAACTCGTCGCTCACCTGCAGCATCCACTCCTCTTCTTCCGTTGAGAGCTGGTCGGGCGGAAGGGGCGTGGACTTGCAGCCGGCGAGGACGGCGAAGGCGAGAAAAGCTGGCAGGGCTCGGCGCATGGGCATCTCCGGGTACCGTGGACCGCTTCTTTAACGACCGTGGCGGCCTGGGGTTGGGGGGAGAGAATAACCGGGAACACGGCGTCGCGCACGCGACGGAAGCGCGGAATTGCGACAGGTTCCCTTCCGGGCCGCCTATTTGAGAAGCGTTCGCCTCAGCAGCGCCCTCAGGACTTCGGACCCTTTGACCACCTCCGCGACCGGAGGAGCCGAGCAGCGATAGAGGTCCGTAAAGCGCCGGCCGGCCTCGCAGGATTCCACGCGCTGATCCCTGATGCGCCTCAACTCGGCGACGCGCGGGACCGCCGGAGATCCATAGGCCGCGGTGGCAACGAAGCAGTGCCATCTCGAATGGTGGCTGTCGTCGTCGGATGACGCGGTGACGCTTCCACCCGTAGGAAGTTCGGTTTCGTAAAGGTCGCCGCCGGAGGGGTTGCTGGTGCCGCACCAGATGTTGTTGGCATATTCGGCGAAGTCGTTCGCGCGGAAATTGGCCGGGTTGGCAAAGCCGTCGTCGTCTTCCTGGTTGTAGTTGTAGCCGTCGAAGGTACGGAGGACCTCGAACGGCTCGCCGACAGACTCGACTCCGACGTACATGAATTCGCCGAAGCTCTCGAGGTCGGTCACGAGGACGTTCTGGGGATCGCCGGCGCCGTCCTTGAGGCGACGGTAGAAGCCGAAATTGTCGGGCGTCGCCCAGACCTCGTAGCCGTTGGAGGGGTTGTGGGTCCCGATGTACATCTCGCCGCGGTACACCTCGAGCGCGGTGATCGAGATGTTGCCGGTGTTCCCGAACCCGTCGTCAACCAGGATAGTGAACGCTCCGCCCGAAGTGATGCGGACGTAGTGGCCTCCATCCGCGGAATTCGCGGTGCCGGCATACAGGAACGAACTGGAAACCTCGAGGTCAGCGATGGCCGTATTGTCAGCGTCCCCGAATCCGTCCGTCGTGACCGACGTCGTCCATGTCGTTCCGTCGGCGGAGGACCAGAGTTCCGCGCCGCTGCCCCCCGTGTTTCGCGTCGCCGCGTAAAGATCTCCCGAAAAGTTCGCGAGCGCCGTCACTTCCGCGTTCGCCGCGCTTCCGAACCCGATCGGGCTCGCGAGCGTCCAGACCAGTCCGTCCGTGGAGCGATATACCGCGCCGCCCGCGGGCGAAGCCGTGCCGCAATACAGCACCCCGCCGAACTCCTCGAACTCCGTGATCTTCGTCACCCCGGCGCCGAACCCGCCGGTCGCGACGATCGTGAAGGTCACTCCATCGTTGGTCCGGTAAATCCGCGCGCCCAGTGCAGGATTCTCGGTGCCGATGTACAGGAACGTGTTGAACGCGCGAAGCGCGGTGAGCCCGATGTTGGTGGACGAATCGATTCCCGGCCCGCCGGATGGATCCCAGTCCCCATCCGCAAAGGCCAGCGACGAAGCGGCAACAAGCGCTGCGAGCGCGGATGAAACGCGCATCGGGTCCCCTCCGAATTCCCCCCTGCCTGACGGAATTATAGCGAAGAAATCACCCGGCTTCGACCGCAACTCGCAACTTCTTCGCTTCATCTCGCATCGTTCGCAGAACCTCGACCAATTCCGCATCAGGCGCCGCCGGCCCCGCTTCCGGCGCCCCGGCCACACGCTTCTCGTCCGGGTCGCCGAGCCCCGACGCCCGGTACGCGCGCAGCAGGTTCTGGATCCTGTCGCGAACCTCCGGCGCATTCTCGATTCCGCGCAGGACGCCGTGGTGCGCGAGCGCCATCCCCTGTGCCCCGTGGCCCCCGCCGGTGCCACCTCCGGCCGTCTCGACAATCAGGTCGCTGATGCCGAAGTACCGTTGAAGGGGACCCTGCATGATGTTGAGGTTCTGCACGTTGGCAAACGTCAGGGTGACTTCTCTGACGAGCCAGACGCCTTCCCGGATCCGGAGCGACCGGTCGGTCACGATGTACCAGCGCAATTCGTAGTTCAATCGCGTCGTCACGTAGAACACGACGGCCTTCACGACGATCAGGAGGGCCGCTGCGACCCACACGACGGCGCTCAGCCACGCCAGGCCCTTCTGCAGCAGCAAGACCGCGACCACCGTATCGGCGACGAACAGGCCGACCCCTGCCATCGCCACCGCAATCCACATCGGGATCATCAGGTACGTGAGGTACCGGGGTGAAGCCCGGAAAACGACGACGCTCTCGTGCGTGCCCGACGGCTCCTCGGGCGGCGCCTCCGGGACCTTGAGCAGATGCAGGGCGATCCGCTTCAGCCTCTCATACATCGCCCTTCCTCCTCTCGACCGCCTCGCGGACCGCGCGCAGGTCTTCGCGGATTTCTTTCAGCAGCGCCACCGCTTCCCCGCCCCCCGCCGGCGCAGCGGCCGCCGCGGGCGCGGCCGGCTTCGCCTTGTCGCCCCCGCGCATGCGCGAATACAGGAAGTCGCGGATGTCCTCGAACTTGTCCGTCCCTTCGATCGAAAGCTCCGCCGAGGAGCTTCCGGCAGCGGTCTGGATCTGCACGGTCCCGATGCCGAGCCAGCGCTCGAAGATGTTGCGCGAGAGGTGGATGTCCTGGATGCGGGCGTACGTGAGGACGACTTCGCGACGGAAGAGAATGCCCCAGGAAGCGGAAACACCTTCCTGGTCGAAGTGGTATTTGAGTGTGTGGAAGCGGAAGTAGAGCGGAAGAAAAATGACCGGGTGGAGGACCGTGCCGAAGCACGACTGAATGAAATAGAGCCAGAAGAGGTTCTTGTGCGGGCGGGTGATGGCGTAGATCTGCTGCGGGTCGACTTGCTTCATGAGCGGCGCATTCTAGACGATGGCGCTCATTCCGACTTGAACGCGACGGCGAGGACGGAGCCTTCTTTCGAGAAGTACACCTTGATCGTCTTTCCCTCGGTCGCAAAACTGTTGCGATCACCCGGGCTGGTGACTCGCAGGGATTCCGCGAGGGACCGGCGGCCGTACCACCAGATTTCGCCGGACCGATCTTCCGTCGAGATTTCCGATTTGTACGGGGTCACCAGGTCGGCCTTTCCCATCGCACTATCGACGGCGTCCCGGTCGTAGTTCTTGGAGATGTGCGTGCTCCTCACGCACAGTCGCTCCCACCGCGTGTCTTCGTAGAATCCGTGGACGCCGACGACAATGCCGAGCGCCAGCCCCGCGCAAAGCACACAAGCCGCAAAGCCGATCCGGGCGCGGTTGACGACGAGCCGCTCGATTTCCAGGTGCGCGAGACGGGCAAATACAACGGCCCCGAAGACCGCGGGCCACCCATGGCCCGCTTCCGCGGAAACGGCGGATTGGAATGTTGCGAAGATCGCGCCACACATCACGAACAGCCCGATCACGTCGAGGCGAAGCCAGCCGAGCCCGATCCAGTTCCAGATTGAGGAGGACAGGACGCGCGGCGGCTGCGGTGCGGGAGACGGAATTGTGGCGGAGGGAGGCGCAAGCGTGACGGGACGGGGAGTCGCAATGGCCAAGCTCGGCGCGCCGCCGACCGCAACGGCCGCCGCGGCGGGCTGGCCGGCGGCGCTCGGAACCAGCCTTGAAATCGCTTCTCCGAACTCGCTCGCCCGCTGAAATCGTAGTTCCGGGCTTTTTTCCAGCGCCTTCATCACGATCTCATCCAGCCGGGCGTCAACGCCGGGACTCTTCGACGGAAGCGGAAAACGGCCGATCGGCAGTTCGCCGGTGAGCATTTCGTAGATGACGACGCCCATCGAGTAGATGTCGGCGCGGTGATCGACGCCGCGCGTGCTCTCGACCTGCTCCGGGGCCATGTAGTGCGGCGTCCCCATGACGGCGGAAGTCTGGGTCAGGCGGTCGCCGGATTTCAGCTTTGCGAGCCCGAAGTCCGCGATCTTCACTTTCCCGTCGCGCCCGATCAGGATGTTCTCCGGCTTGATGTCGCGGTGCACGACTCCGCGGTCGTGGGCGTATTCGAGCGCCTCGCAAAGTTGCGGAACGATGCGCAGCGCCTCTTCCGGCGGCAGCGCCTTCTTTGCGATGAGCGTGCGGAGCGTCGTGCCGTCGACGAATTCCATGACGAGAAACGGGAGATCGCGTTCGAATCCGAAATCGTGCACGGCGACGATCGCCGGGTGGGAGAGCGCGGCCAGGGCGCGGGCCTCGCGCTTGAAGCGCTCGACGAATTCCGGATCGCTCGCAAGCTCCGGTGCGACGACTTTGAGCGCGACGCGCCGCTCAAGGTGCAGATGCCTCGCCGCGTAAACGAATCCCATCCCGCCGCGGCCCAGCAGCTCCTCGATTCTCAGCCCATGGAACTCGTCTCCCGACTTTAGCGCGGGCGCCGCCGCCCGCACCGTCAGGGCCGCCCCGAACGCCGCTTCGTCGAGCACGAAGCGGAGGAGGCAGCGCGGGCAGTCGGCGGGCTCCCCTCTTCCTGAAGAAGTCGGGAAGTGCGAACCGCACCGCGGGCAATAGGCGTCAGCGGGGATCGGCGTACTCCGGAATCGAGGAGAATGCGTCGTTCATGATGACTCAAGACGGAAGGGGCTGATTTCCTCTCACAGCATCTCGAGAATATCGCGCAATTCCTGCCTCAGGTCGTCCTCTGACGCAACCGTAGGCCGGACTTCCTCTTCGGTCAACTCGCGCAGGCGTTGCCGGCCGCGGTGCAGCCAGTTGGTCACGTCTTTGACGGACACGCCGAGCGAGGCAGACACTTCGGCGTAGGCTTTCCCGTCAAGGTGGAGCTTCAGCGCTTCCGCCGCCTTATCCGCTCCGCGCTCCCGGCATTCCGCGCGGTAGCGCTCCATGACGCGGCCGACGAGGATCGTCGCCCAGCTGCGGGCGAACGCTTTCTCCGGCGTCTCGGAATGCGCGGGCTCGATCTCGCGTCCGTCGAATTCCAGCGCGAAGGTCTTCACGCCGCCTCCGCGCTTGAGCGCGCGTTCCCGGTCGTACTCTTTCGACAGGAAATGCTGCAGGGCGGCGAGGACGAAGGATTTGAAGCGGCCGCGGGAGCGGTCGACGGCGGAGAGGAAGTCCTTTTCGAGAAACGCGGCGAAGAAGCCCTGCGTGTAGTCCTTGGCCGTCTCGACGTCGTGGCCGCGGCGGCGGACGAAGAAGTAGACGGGTTTCCAGTAAGCGCGGACGAGCTGGTCGAGGGCCGCGCGCCGGTCTGGCGCAGCGGAGTCCTGGGCGCGAAGGACGACGCTCCAGAGAGTGGCGCCGAAGTCGGACTGATCGCCGCCGATCCGGGTCTCGGTCATGGGAAGCCCATATTCCGAAGCGGAATCCGGAATTGCACTTGACAACCATCCGTCTATGCTCAATAATAGCGGTTGATGTGGCAATGCTGAATGAGACTGCACACCCATTTCAGGAGCCCCCCGTGCCCCGGTCCACCTTCAACTGCCTCCACTGCGGCCACGCCGCCGCGAAACGCCTCGGCCGCTGCCTTCCTGCGGCGAATGGAACTGCTTCGAGCCCGACCTGTCCCCTCCCGCCGACGCGCCCGCCTGGGCCACCGGCCGCGACCGCGCGAGGCCTCTGGCGGAAGTGCCGGAAAGCGCGGAAGAGCGCTTCTCTTCCGGCTCGCGCGAGATGGACAGGGTCCTGGGCGGCGGATTCGTCCGCGGTTCCACGGTCCTCGTCGGCGGCGACCCGGGAGTCGGCAAGTCGACGCTCATGCTGCAGGCCGCCGACCGCGCGGCACGCGCCGGACGCACCGTCCTGTACCTGTCCGGCGAGGAGTCCGCGGCCCAGGTCGCGATGCGCGGCCGCCGCGTCGGCGCCAACGCGCCGGGGTTGCTCGTGGGAAGCGGCACCAACCTCGCGGAATTCGGGGCCGACATCGAGGCAAGGAATCCCGATCTCGTCGTGATCGATTCGATCCAGACCGTCGCCCACCCGGACGTTCCTTCGGTCCCGGGATCGCTCACGCAGGTCCGCGAGTGCGCGGCGCGGCTCACCGGAGCTGCGAAGGCCGCCGGACACGCGCTGGTCCTCATCGGCCACGTGACCAAGGAAGGCTCGGTCGCCGGTCCACGCACGCTCGAGCACCTCGTCGACGCGGTCCTCTACCTCGAAGGCGACCGCCTCCAGGACTACCGCCTCCTCCGCGGCGTCAAGAACCGCTTCGGCTCGACCGGCGAGATCGGCATATTCGAGATGTCCGGAAGCGGACTTCAGGACGTGGCGAATCCGTCGCGGTATTTCCTGAGCCGGACGACGCACGTCCTGCCGGGGGTCGTCGTGACGCCTGCGCTTGTCGGCACCAGGACGCTCCTTGTCGACGTGCAGGCGCTGACCACGAGGTCCGGCTACGGCACGCCCGCGCGCCGGGCAAACGGAGTGGACGCGACGAGGCTGGCGGTGCTGCTGGCGGTTCTCGAGAAACGCGCGGGCCTTCAGCTTTCGGGAGAGGACGTCTTCGTCGCGACGGCGGGAGGCGCGAAGCTGGAGGACCCGTCGTGCGATCTTGCGGTCGCGCTCGCGGTCGCGTCGGCGTTCCTGGATCGGCCCTTCCCGCATGACGCCGCCGTTGTCGGTGAAATCGGGTTGGGAGGCGAAATCCGGCCGTGCGGGCCGGTGGAAGCGAGGGTCGAAGAAGCCGAGAGGCTCGGATTCAAGAGGGTTCTGGTTCCGGCGCCGGGAATTCGGGCGAGCCGCGCGATCGAGGTGGTGAGTTGCGGGTCGGTTGATGACGCAATCACGTGGCTTGAACCACAGAGGACACAGAGAAAAACGGCAAAAGGAGCGTGAGATGGACGACCAACTGACGGAACAGATCATTGCCGCGGCCATCGAGGTTCATCGAATTCTGGGACCGGGACTCCTGGAACAGGTCTACGAAGAGGCCCTGTGCATCGAGTTCCGGTTGCGCGGAATTCCCTTCGAGCGGCAAAAGCCTGCGCGCATCGTTTACAAGGGAATCGGAATTAAGGGTCAGCGAATCGACCTGGTTGCCTTTCTTGAAATCGTCGTTGAACTCAAATCTCAGAAGCCCAACGAGGAACTTTTCCTGGGACAGGCGCTGGCACACCTCAAAGCGTCCGACCTGAAGACGGGACTCATTCTCAATTTCTGGTTTCCCAGGCTGGTGAGTGGAATCCAGCGCGTGGCGGGTTGACGCATTCAAATCGGGCCACGCCTACCCTCTCCAGCCGCAGGCCGAGGTTCGCGGCCTCCCCGTGTCCCAATTGCCGTTCTCTGCGCCCTCTGTGGTTAGACTTGACCCGATGCAGCCAGTCACTCAGGACCGCCTCGTAAACCTGACATTTATCGCCATCGCCGCGCTCCTGGTGACCATCTCCGCCCTCGTCACCCCATCCCCCACCGGCATGGGCACCCACGAACGCCTCGGCCTCCCCCCCTGCATGTTCCTCAAGTGGACTCACATCCCCTGCTTTTCCTGCGGAATGACGACCTCCTGGGCGCACATGGCCCACGGCCATCCCTGGCAGGCCTTCAAAGCTCAACCCATGGGCGTCGCCCTCTTTGTCGCCACCGTCGCCGCCGGGCTCGCCTCCCTCGTCTATCTTTTCAAGGGCGGAACCCTCGAGCGCCGCTTCAATAGGTACGGCAAGCGCGCGAACATCGGCTTCTGGGCCGGCCTGCTCGGCGCGTGGGTCTACAAGATCGTGGAGACTTGCTTGAAATGAGCGACATCGAGAAAGACCTGCTGGCGAAGATCGAGTCCCGCAAGGCGAAAGTCGGCATCATCGGGCTTGGCTACGTCGGTCTCCCGCTGGCTCGCGTGTTCACCCAGGCAGGCCTGCGCGTTCTCGGGTTCGACATCGACCCGGAGAAAATCAAGGCGCTCGCGGAGAAGCGGTCCTACATCAAGAGCATCACTCCTGAAACTGTTCGCGCGATGCGCGACAAGGGCTTCGAAGCAACCGACGATTTCGACCGCCTTGACGAGCCCGACGCGGTCCTCATCTGCGTCCCGACGCCGCTGACGGAGACGCGCGACCCGGACATGACCTACATCGAGAAGACGAGCGAAGCGATCTCGAAGCGCCTCCGCAAGGGGCAGCTGGTCGTTCTGGAGAGCACGACATACCCGGGCACGACGGAGGAAGTCTGCAAGCCGATCCTCGAGAAGAGCGGGCTGAAATGCGGCAAGGATTTCCTGCTCGCGTTCAGCCCGGAGCGCGAGGACCCGGGGAATCCGAACTGGTCGACGGAGCGCATCCCGAAAGTCGTCGGCGGGCTCGACGCCGCTTCGGGGCGCGTCGCCGCGGCGCTGTACGGCAAGGCGGTCACCAGGGTCGTGCCGGTGTCGAGCGCGGCCGCGGCGGAGGCCACCAAGCTGCTCGAGAACATCTACCGCTGCGTGAACATTGCCCTCGTCAACGAACTCAAAGTCGTGTTCGACCGCATGGGGATCGACGTCTGGGAAGTCATCGAGGCCGCTTCCACCAAGCCGTTCGGCTTTCAGCCGTTCACGCCCGGCCCCGGCCTCGGGGGGCACTGCATCCCGATCGACCCGTTCTACCTCTCCTGGAAAGCGCGCCAGTACGACGTCACGACCCGCTTCATTGAGCTCGCTGGCGAAATCAACACCGGAATGCCCTACTATGTCGTCACGCGGCTGGCGGAAGCGCTGGATCGCCGCGGCAAGACGCTCCACAATTCGAAACTTCTCCTTCTCGGAGTCGCGTACAAGAAGAACAGCGACGACGTCCGGGAGTCGCCGGCTCTGAAGCTGTTCGAGCTGCTGGAAGCGCGGGGCGCGAGGGTGTCGTACCACGACCCGCACATCCCGAAAATCAGGAAGGGGCGGAAGCACGACGTGAAGCAGACGTCGACGCCTCTGACGGCGAAGACGCTGAAAGAACAGGACGCGGTGGTGATCGTGACCGACCACGCGGATGTGGACTACGCGATGGTCGTCGAGAACGCGGCGCTCGTCGTGGACACGCGCAATGCGACGAAGTCCGTGACGCGGCATCGCGAGAAGATCGTCAAGGCCTGAAACCGGGCGGGGATCGGGGGGCTGTTGGAGGGAGAGCCATGAAGGGATTCTTGATCGCCGTCAGTCTGATTCTCGTCGCAGGGTGCGCTTCCGGGCCCGTTTCGCAGGCGACTCTGTCTCCGGCGGATCGGCCGGCGCCGGCGCTGGCGGAAGTCGGAGTGCCCAAGGCATCGGAAATTGCGACGGAGCGAATCGTCGTGGAAGCGGCTGCTCTCAGGGACGGCGGCGTGGATGAGATGGTTCGGACGCTGAGCCGGTTCGTCGCGCCGGGGACGTGGGGGCCCGAGTCCGGGACCGCCCTCTACGCGGACGGCGACGCGATCGTCGTGCGGCACTCGGCGGCGGCGCGCGAGGCAGTCCGGACGGCGCTTCGCGCCATGACCGGCGCTGCGAGGCGAACGCTGACCGTCACCGCCCGATACTTCGAGATGGAGCCCGAAATGCTGGTTGAACTGGAAGCGGCCGCGGCTGCCGAGGGAGGACTCGCGGACGTCTACGACGGGGACGCTCTTCGCGCCGTCGTGGCCGGCTGGCTGAAGCAGGAGGGCGTAAATGTTCTCACGGCGCCGAAGCTGACGGTCTTTGCGGGACAGCTCGGCACGATCACGATCGCAAACCAGGTCGCGTACATCCGCGGCTATGAGAAGCAGGCGGCGGGCTCCGCGGTCGTCTGGGATCCGGTCATCGGCACCATCAGCTCCGGAATCGCGTTCGAATTCGCGGCTATCCCGAACGGCGCAGGTTCCGCCGATACTCTCGTGCGTTTCTCGCTCGACATGTCGGAGCTTTACGAAGCGCAGGATTCGTTCCTCGTTCTTCGCCAGGGAGGCGCGCTGGCATCGCGCAACACCGAACTGCCGCGCGTCCTGGACACCCGCATCGCGGCGACGCTTTCGCTTCGGCCCGGCCAGGCGATTCTCGCGATCGGCGCGGAGCCGCCCGCTGCGGCGGGACGTTCCCGCCTTCTCATAGTCGTGATCGAGATCGAATGGCAGAACTAAGCGCGCCGTAGCCGCGCCGGCCTGGGAGGGACGATGGCGGAAGAAGGAGAGCCGGAAGGGACCCCGCCGTCGCCGCTGGACGCGACGCGGATCGGGGGCGAGATTCCCGCCGGACCTCACTCGAGGCCCGACCTGGCCGAACTCGGCAAGACCCGGCTGTCGGCGTCCTCCGGATCCGCCTCCGTTCCACCGAGATTCGGCCGCTACGAGCTGCAGGGCGAAATCGCGCGCGGCGGCATGGGTGTCGTCTACCGCGCGAAACAGGTCGACATGCAGCGCACCGTCGCTCTCAAGGTCCTCCTCTCGGGGGACTTCGCCTCTGAGGATGAGGAGAAGCGCTTCGTCCGCGAGGCTGAAATGGCGGGGCAGCTCAGTCACCCGAACATCGTGGCCGTGCACGACATTGGCAGAGAGGGCGGACGGCGATTCTTCACAATGGAACTGGTCGACGGCCTGCCTCTGGACAAGTGGGCGAAGAAACGGGCGCTTCCCGAGCGGTTGCGGTGCGTCGCGAAAGTCTGCCGCGCCGTTCATCACGCGCACATGAAGGGGATCATCCATCGCGACCTGAAACCGGGGAACGTGCTGGTCACCGCTGCGGGAGAACCGAAGGTGCTCGACTTCGGCCTTGCGAAGGCGACGGCGCCCGGCGCGGCGTCGATGAACACGGTATCGGGGGCTGCGATCGGCACTCCCTTCTACATGGCGCCGGAGCAGGCCGCGGGACGCGTGCGCGACATAGACATCCGGACGGACGTGTTCGCGCTCGGCGTGATCATCTACGAGATTGTGGCAGGAAGAGTGCCCTTTCGCGGTGATTCGCTGGTGGAGGTGTTGACCCGGATCCAGCAGGACGATGCGCCGCGGCTCGAAGCTCCTGCGGATCTGCGACTCGTGGTGGGAAAGGCGATGGAGAAAGAAAAGGCCCGCCGGTACCAGACGGCGGAGGCGCTCGCTGAGGACATCGAGCGCTTTCTTGAAGGGGAACCTATCTCGGCCCGGCCGCCTGGCCCTGTGTTTCTCGCGCGGCGATGGACGCGGCGGCACCCCGCTGTCGCGGCTTCCGCCCTGGTGGCCGTTGTCCTCGCGGGAAGTGCCGGCGGATGGTGGTGGATGAGACCCGGCGAATTCAGCGTGAGCGTCGAGCCGGGCGATGCTGTCGTGATGCTCGACGGTCGCCGGGTGGCCGCAGGAGTGGTGAGCGTTCCCGCAGGCCGCCACCGCTTCGCAGCGACGGCGCCGAAGCATGAATCGACCGAACTGACGATCGACGTCGGAAGAGGCGAGAGGCGCGAGGCGCCGCTGCGGCTCGTTCGGGCGACCGGGCTGTTGTCGCTCGACGCCGAGGACGACGGGGATGTCGCCTTCATCGACGGTCGGTCCTACGGGCTTCCTCTTCCCCCAACGAGATTTCCGACCGGGCCCCACGACATCCGGCTGCGCGCGCGAGGAGCCGCGACCCGTCAGCGGCGGGTCGAGGTCACCGAGGAAACTCCTGCCGCCGTGTCGGTCTGCCTTCCCCGCTGGTCGATTGCGCATCGGCTGATTTCGGACGGAACGGGCACGACGGTTCGGATGCGCGACATCACGGGGGACGGCGTGCGCGATGTGTTCACCCAGTTGTTTCTGCACCTGTACGCGGTGGACGGCCGCACGGGCGATCTGCTGAGGCAGTCGAACATCGACGACGGGCTGTATTACCCGGCGACGGATTGGATCGACTGGGACAGGGACGGCGTGGAGGACGACGTCACGCTCGTCAGGATTTCGAGCCGCATGAGGCTGCGGGTCTGGTCCGGTCGCGAGGCGTCGCCCGCGAAGGAGCCCGGCCGGCCTCCCTCGCAGAAGATCCTCTGGGAACGCGATTTTGAAATGAGCGACGACGGATCGAGGAGCGCTCCGCGCCTTGCCGTGCTGGGCCGGCAAATCTGGGTTCCCGTTTACGGCGCGATCGCGGTGATCGAGGCGGACGCCGCAAGCGAAGATGCGAGAATCGCTCGCGAGATTACGCTTCCGGATTGCCCGGATCCGCCTTCGCTTGTTCCGTCGAACGGCGACGGGATCCTGGCCTATTACGGACCTGGCGGGCTGATGAGATTCGGTTCGGACTTCCAGCCGAGTTGGAGCCTGAAATTCGAGAAAGGGTTCGGCCTCGCGAGCGGTCTGGACGACGGCAGAGTCGCCGCGACGAGCCGGCTGCTCATACTGATGACCGAGGCCGGCATCTCGGCGCGGAATCCGGCTACAGGAGTCGAGCACTGGCTGGCCCCCTGGCCGGAAGGCGCCGGACTGCTGAAGTGCTGGACGCTTCGAGGCCCCTCGCATCCGTCGCAGGAAGGCGCTGTTTTCCTGCTCAGCGAATCCACCCTGTGGAGCCTGTCGCCGGAGGACGGGCGCCTTCTCTTCACGACATCCTGTTCCTTCGCTTCCGGATCGCGGCCCTTCGCGTTTTCTCCGGAGACGAAAACCATCGCCCTGGCCCGCGGGGAGGTCCTGGAGCTTCGTTCCTCCGAGGACGGTCGCGTGCTCCGTGAGATCCAACTCGGCTCCCGTCTCTCCTGCGCGCCGGTCTGCCGGGTCGACCGCGCCGGCCCTGTGTTCTGTGTGACTACGGAAGACAAGCGACTTCTCGAATTCGATGCGCGCACGGGCGCGGAACGGCTGGAGGTGCTGGTCAATCTCCCGCCGCAGTTGATCTTCCCGTGCGCCCTGGATGGCGACCCGCTGACCGATTACGTCCTCCTCGGGTTCGGCGTCCAGATCCTCCGCCCCTCGAAGATCCTCTGGAAGCGCGCCGCGGCGAACAACCTGCGGATGCGCCCCGTCGCGTACTCGCGCGATGGCCGCGCCGTCGTGGCGGCGGCTTGCCGCTGGCAGGACGGGCGGACGGAACTCCGCTGCTTCGACGGCCCCACCGGCGACCGCCTCTGGAGCTTCGGAGATTCCTTCGACATCATGAGGTCCCCGGGGCTTGCCGACCTGGACCGCGATGGAGTGCAGGACCTGTGGCTCTTTTCGATGGGAAGCGAGCCCGGTTTCCGGTGCGTCAGCGGCCGGACGGGCCGCGCGCTTCGGGCCTTCGAGTGCGGCCGTGTGGCGTACCCGACCGCTTGTCTGTTCGACCGCGACGGTGATGGAGATCCGGAACCGTTCGTATTCTCGTTCGACTCCATGAAGCCCCGGTTGTCCCGGCTTCAGGTGGGCCGGCCTCCCGAAGACCTCTCAATGACAGGGTTCATCTACGAACCGCCCCTGCTTGCGGATCTCGACGGCGACGGACGCCCGGAAATCGTCGCCACCGAGGCGTCCGAGCCGGGGAAGGCCGTTTGCTGGGCGCTCGACGGGAAACAGATGTGGACCGCCGCAGTGGAAGACGGAACGCGCGGCTCGCCCGGAATCCTCGACCCCGGCCCGGAAGGACGCGCGTGCATCGTCCTGCCGACTCCCCGCAACCTCGTTCTGCTCGACTTTCAGGGCAGGCCCCTGGCGACATGGAAAGGACTCGGCGGTTCGCTGGTTCCGCCTGCCTCCATACCACGGTCCCTGTCGCCTGCCGGCGGAGTGGTCGTCGGCACGATCGATGGAATCGCGAGAGTGCTTCCCGACGGGACGGTCGCATGGAAGCGCCCCGGTTCGCGCGTTCGGGGACACGTCGGCGTGGCCCGTCTGCCGGGGCACGCCACGGCGGACGTCGTCGCGATCGACGATGCCGGCCTGCTCTCCGTCCTCGACATCGAGACCGGCGACATCCGCTGGAGTCTCAAGCTTGACGATGGAAGCGAGCAGGGCGTGCTGCTCGCGGACGTGACGGGGGACGGCACGCCCGAGGCCATTTTCGGGTCGAAGACCTTCGCCCTGCTGGTCGTGGACTTGCGAGATTGAGCTTCGCGGCGGGGCAGCCTCGTGAGAATCTGTCCCGGCACCGGCGGGTGACTCCATGAGCGAAGACGAAAAGAAAAACATCGACAACGACCTGGCCACGACGCGGAGTACCCCGCCGCCGCCCGCGCCGCCAGGCGCGGGCGCCCTCCCCGCCCTGAGCGAGCGAAGCGAGTCGAAGGGGAGCGCAGGTGCGCGAAGCGCACCGGAGTCGAAAGGCCCCCCCCTTCCGACCGACTCCTCCGTCCTCGACACCCGCCAGCCTCCTTCCGACCCCGGCCCGACCCGCGTCTACGACTCCCGCGGTGCCGCCCCCCCGCGGCGGTTCGGCCGCTACGAAATCCTTGCGGAGGTCGCCCGCGGCGGCATGGGGATCGTCTTCCGCGCGCGGCAGACCGACGTCAACCGCATCGTCGCGCTGAAGCTCCTGCTGCACGGCGGGCTCGCTTCGGAAGAGGACGAGAAGCGCTTCGCTCACGAAGCCGAGCTTTCCGCGCGGCTTTCGCACCCGAACATTGTCGCCATCCACGATTTCGGCCGCGAGGGCGGCCGCCTCTTCTTCACGATGGAGTACGTCGAGGGCGAACCGCTCGACCGGTGGGCGAAAGGACGTTCGCTGCCCGAAGTGCTTCGCGCCGCGGCGAAGGCGTGCCGGGCTGCGCACCATGCGCACATGCACGGGGTCATTCATCGCGACCTGAAGCCCGGGAACATTCTCGTCACGCCGGGCGGCGAGCCGAAGCTGCTGGATTTCGGACTGGCGAAAGGCGTCACCGCCGTGTCGCCGACCATGAGCACCGCTTCCGGAGCAACCATCGGCACTCCGTTCTACATGGCCCCGGAGCAGGCCGACGGGCGCGTCAAGGACATTGATATCCGCACCGACGTCTACGCGCTGGGCGTCGTCCTCTACCAGCTCGTTGCCGGCGAGGTTCCTTTCCGCGGCGCCACGATGATCGAAGTCGCCCAGAAGATTCTGCAGGATGAAGCCCCCGCGCTCGAAGCCGCTCCGGATCTCGCGACCGTCATCGGGAAGGCGATGGCGAAAGAAAAACACCTGCGCTACCCGACGGCCGAGGCCCTTGCCGAGGACCTGGAGCATTTCATCGCGGGCGAGCCCGTCTCGGCGCGCGCGCCGGGACTGTCCGTGCTGGCGAAGCGCTGGGCGCGGCGGCATCCGGCGTCGATCGCGGGGCTTGTCGCCGTCGTCGCCACCCTTGCCGCCGTCGGCGGCTGGTGGTGGTCGCGAGACGGCGAAGTCGCGTTCGAAGTCGACGCGCCGGGAGCGTGGGTCGAGGTCGACGGAGCGCGGGTTGCGGGAAGCGGTCCCGTGCGGGTGCGGCCCGGGGAGCACGTCCTGGTCGCGGGGGCCGACGGGCGCGAAGCCGAACGGCGCGAGGTCGTTGTCGGCCGCGGCGAGCGCCGCACGCACGTCTTCCGCCTTCCCGTTTCGACCGGCCGGCTCACGCTCGAGACCGGAGAGCCGGGGACCTTCGTCACGATCCTCGGCGAGAACCACGGCACGCCCCTGACCAACCACCCCTTCCCCGTCGGAAGGCATCACGCGGTGATCCGCCGGTCCTGCGACTGGTCGCGCTTCGTCGACGTCGACATCCGGCGCAACGAATCGACGGAAGTCTGGCGCTCGGTCCCCGTCAGCGGATCCTGGGGAGTCCGATTCCCCGACGGCGGCGCGACGGAGTGCCTGCTGCGGGACGTGAACGGCGACGGCGTTCCCGACGTGAGCGGGTCGCAGTACAACGTGCTCGTCACGTACGACGGCCGGAACGGTGCCCCGATATTCTTGACGCGCGCGACCGACGGAACTTCGCCGTGGAACCTGAAGTGGTTTGACGCGGACAGGGACGGCATCGAGGACGACGTCGTCGCGACGACGTTCATTCCCGGCGGAATCGCGTTACCCAAAGGGCGAATCCAGGTGTTTTCGGGAAGCCTCGACAAGGCGGAGGCCGCGAAGGGGCCTAAAGGCGCGGTGCAGCGCGAGCTGTGGCGGAAGGAAGTGCCCGTGAATCTCCTGTCCGCGCCGATACCCCCGGTGCTTCCCTGCTCGGACGGCCTCTGGGTCGGATTTCCGGAATGGATGTCGCTGCTGCAGTGGTCGAATGGAGATGTGATCGCGAAGGTGCCTTTTCATTGGCCGACGGAGCTCGCGTCCACTTTCGGCGGAAGGTCGCTGGCTTTTCGCGACGGAGAAATCGCGCGACTGCCGTCCGGCGGCGGCGTTTCATGGCGGATCCCCGTCGCTACCGGAGCACGCCCGGTTCGGTCCCTGCAGAAGTTCGCCGCCCGCGGCTTCGCGAATCCGATGTGCATGGCCGGGGACCGGTCGATCTTCGCTCTCGATCTCGCTGACGGTCAGGAAGTCTGGCGCGCGGAAACAGGCCCCGCGATTGCGACCTTCGAAGTCCCCGCAGGATCCGGGACGCCAAGGCTCGTGGCCGCCTGGGGGCCGAAGTGGATTCAGGCGTGGGACGCGGCGAAGGGGGGCACGCCTTGGACCATCCCCCTCCCCTGGTCTGCGGAACTCGTGAAGTCCGCAGCTGCAGGCCCGGGCTGCCTCTTCACCATCGAAGATGGAGCCCTCGTCTCGCGCTCGTTCGCAACCGGCGACACTTCGTGGAGGCGGCCGCTAGGTGCGGAGGTCATCGCCGGACCGGTGGCGCACGAAGGCGGCCTGGAATCGCGGGTCGCGATCGCCACGAAGGATCTCAGGCTGCGTGTTTTCGACGCTGCCGGCAGGGACGTCTCCGAGTTTTCGCTTCCCATTCCGTCCAACGGCATCCAGCCCGTCGACGCCGACGGTTATGGGGAAGAGGATTACATCGTGGCGGGGTACGGGTACACGCTGGCTCGTGGCAGCCGCGTCCTCTGGCGCCGCTCGTTCGGCAATTCGGTGCGGCCGCGCCCGGTCGCGATACCGCTCGGCCGCCGCCTCGGGCTGGCGATTGCGATGCGCGGAAACGACGGGTCATCGGAGTTGCGCTGCCTCGACGCGCGCACGGGAGAGATGATCTGGCGCGCCGGACGGGGGTTCGACTGCATCTACGAGCCCCTCGTTCACGACGCGGACCGCGACGGCATCCTGGATATTGCGCTGACCTGCTTTGACGAACAGGGCGTCACCGCGCTGCGCGTTCACTCCGGCAAAGACGGCCGCGCGATTTTCACATGCCCCACCCGCGGCGGCATCTCTTACGGCCAGCCCGCGTATCTTGGCGACGACGACAAGGGACTTCCCACCTACGCCGTCTTCCCGATGAACCTCGGCGTGGCCCGGACGCGCGCGGGAGCCAAAGACCTCGACTGGACTTCAGACGCCGATCTGGTGATGACGGGAAGCGCGCTTGCTGACCTCGACGGCGACGGGCGACCCGAAGTCATCTTCGCGTATGGGAGCGCGGATCTCAAACACGGCTGGGTTGCCGCGGTGAAACAGGACGGAAAGAAACTCTGGACCGCCGAAACGGGCGAGTTCATGCGCTCGACTCCGGCGGCAATCGATCTCGACCGGGATGGGCGTGTTGAAGTGCTCGCGGCGGGCGCCGCGGACCTCCACGTGTTCGACGCGAAAGGACGCCGAGTCCGACGCTGGGAAAAGCTGGGCGGTTCGTACTATTCCCCCATCCTCTGCGATCTTTCGGGACACCCCGAAGACCCGAGACTCCTCATCGGCACGAAGACCGGCGTCGTCATGATTCGAACCGACGGCGAGCCGCGATGGTCCTACTCCTCCGCATCGGTGGTCGGAGCGCTCGGCGTGATCTACAGCCCTGCCGGCGCGAGGTCGGTCGCCGGCATCGACAGGGACGGGCGGCTGTTTCTCCTCGACGTACTCACCGGCGACGAACGCTTCCGCCTCTCCGTCGGCGATTTCAGCGAGGGAGGTATCCTGCTGGCGGACGCGGACGGCGACGGGATGCCTGAAGGATTCTTCGGCACCAACGACGGGTGGCTCACGTCGGTTGACCTGCGATGAAGGAGCGTCTCCATCCCGTTCTCGAGGAAGCGGTCGCGCGCGGCGCGCTGAGCTCGCAGCGCGCGGAGGAATTGCAAAGGGAGGCCGCTTCATCCGGCCGCGACGTTGCGACGCTCCTGGCGGAACGGTGGCTCGAAGCGACGCGGGCCGTCTGGCCGCCGGCGCCGCCGACGACCGACAGCACTCTTGCCACGACTCCCAACCCTGTCGGGGCGCTCGACAAGACGATCCTCGCGAAGCCCGGCGACGGACGCGTGCACGACTCCTCGCTGCGGGCTTCACTCCTCGACCGGCCGTCGGGTTCTCGAAGCGCCCCGGCGCGCTTCTTCGGTCGTTACGAACTTCTCGATGAAATCGCCCGCGGCGGCATGGGCGTCGTCTTCCGCGCCCGGCAGACGGACGCGCAACGCGAGGTCGCGCTGAAGGTCCTCCTCGCCGGCGACTTCGCCTCGGAAGACGACGAGCGCCGCTTCATCCGTGAAGCCGAGCTTGCCGCCCAGCTGAGCCACCCGAACATCGTCGCGGTGCACGACATCGGCCGGGAAGACGGGCGGCGTAATTACACGATGGAGCTCGTCGAGGGGAAGCCGCTGGACAAATGGGCGAAGGGGCTTCCGCTGGAGCAGAGGCTGCGCGCGATGGTGAAGGTGTGCCGCGCGGCGCATCACGCTCACATGAGCGGCATCATTCACCGCGACCTGAAGCCGGGAAACGTGCTCGTGACGGCGCAGGACGAGCCGAAGATCCTGGATTTCGGTCTTGCGAAGGCATCGCGAGCCGGCATCTCGACGCTCAAGACCGTCACGGGCCAGACCCTCGGCACGCCCTTTTACATGGCCCCCGAGCAGGCGACCGGCCGCGTGCACGACGTCGACATCCGGACGGACGTCTGGGCCCTGGGCGTGCTGCTGCACGAAATCGTCGACGGCCAGCGCCCTTTCGCGGGGACGGAGTTGCTGGAAGTTCTTGCCCGCATCGAGCACGACGAGCCGAGGCCGGTCGAAGGGCCGCTGGAACTGAGGCTCATCGTCGGGAAGGCGCTCGAGAAAGACCGGGCGCGGCGGTACTCGACCGCCGAGGCGCTCGCGGAGGACATCGAACGGTTTCTCGCCGGCGATCCGGTCTCGGTTCGGCCGCCGGGCGTCGGGCGGCGCCTGCGTCGATGGGCGAAGAAAAACCCTGCGGCGACCGGAGCCGTGCTCGCCACCGCCGCGGCCTTCACCGCCGGACTGTCATGGGAGTTCACCCGTCCGGGCACCCTCGTGTTCGATCTCTCCCCTGCGGCCGCGATCGTCGAGATCGACGGACGGCCCGCTTCAGGCGAAGTCCGGGTTGCGTCGGGCCGCCACGCCGTTGCCGCCCGCTCGCCGGGATTCGAACCGATCGAAACCGACGTCTTTGTCGAACGCGGCGACCGCCGGACCATCCCGCTCCACCTCACGAGGTCAACCGGATTCCTCGACCTCGACGCCGATGAGCCCGGCACGACCGTTGAAATCGCGGGAGAAATCCACGGCCTCCCCCTCCGCCGCCACCCCTTCCCCACCGGCGACTGTCCGCTCACGTTTCGCCGCCGCGGTTGCGAAACCCGGTCTCGCTCGATCCGCGTCGACCGGAACGTCGAATCCTCCGCGTGGGTCTGCCTCCCTTCAGCCCGTTACGCCCCGCAGCGCGTCGGCAACGTCTTCCGCGGCCCCATCACTCTTCGGGACCCCGACGGCGACGGCGTCGCCGACGTCGCCGGCATTTTCAGTCAATACCTGCTGACCGTGGACGGATTCACCGGGGAAATGCTGCGCTTTACGTGGATGTACAAGGAAGCGGGTTTTGTGGCGTGGGCTTCGCTGGACTGGGACGGCGACGGAGTCGAGGACGACGCGACCCTCGCTCGCTACGGCCCGGAAGTGCGCGTAACGATCTGGTCGGGCAGGGAAATGGGCGACCCGCGGACCTGGCGCGGCAAGCTCTCGCAGAAACTGCTCTGGACATGGAGCTTCCAGACGGATTCCGAAGTGCCGATGTGGCCGCGCCCCGTGGGTATTGGCGGGGATCTCTGGATTCCGGTACCGGGCGGAATTCGCCGCGCCCGCGCCGGCGACGCCGAGCCCGCACCACCCATCCCGCTCCCGGGATCCCCCTCTCCGCAACTTGCGGCGCTAGGCAATGACGCTTTCCTCGCGCTCTCGGGAGACATCCTCCTCTGCATAGAACGCGACGGCCGCGAACGCTGGCTCTTCAAGGCCCCGCCAGGCCTCCGTTTCCCCGGCGACGAACTCGGCAATACTCCCCTTCCAGCCGACCTCCCGATCCCCTGCACTGCCGGCACCGACCTGTTCGCCCTCGACCCGCGCGACGGGCGCATCGTATGGAAACACGCAGGAGTGCCCACGGAGGAATTCTGGCTTGCAGAGTCGCCCCATGGCCGCGCGCTCACGGTTTACTCCTTCATCCCCGGCGGCCTCTGCGCCTGGGACGTCGTCACGGGCCGTCGTCTCTTCCACAATCCCGTCGCGCGCCCCGAAGGCGGCAATTTTTTCTCCGCCTGGGCTTCGTCGTCGTGGTGCGCGCCGGAGGGGAAGCGGCTCGTCTGCCGATCCACGGCGACGGCCCTGCCTCTCTGGGAATTCGACGCCGGCGCCGGCATCGCGACCGACTCGGCGGCGGCCGACGGCCCGGCAGGTCCTGAGTTCGGTTTCGCCACCAAAGATCACCGCTTCATCGCCATCGGCGAGGACGGCCTGCTCCGAAGAGAAATCCTGCTCGATTTCACGCCCCAGCAGGTGCATGCGGTTTCCCTCGATTCCGACGGTCGGCCCGACTGGGTTCTGGTCGGCTACGGCGTGCAGGTCGTCCGTTCGACGCGGGTCCTGTGGAGGAGGCGCTCCGACAATGCGGTGCGCAGCCGGCCGGTGACGTTCCGGCGTTCCGGCGAGCCGGCGATCGCGCAAGTCATGCGGAGTGGCGACGACCGGACCGAAATGCGGTGCCTTCGCGGCGCTACGGGTGAAATCCTCTGGCGTTACGGGACGGAGTTCGACGTGATGCACCCGCCCGCGGTCGGCGACTGGGACGGCGATGGCACGGCCGACGTCTGGACACAGACCGGAAACTCCCGGCAGAAATTTGTCTGCCTGAGCGGTATGGACGGAAAGGAGCTGGCGTCCTGCCCGATCGAATCCACGCCCTACCCGACTGCGGTGCTGCGCGATCTCGGAGGGGATGCTCGCCCGGAGGCGATCCTCTTTCACTACCCCCTCACGCTGTGCGCCAGAAGGCTCGGCGAAGAGAAGCCTCTCTGGTCTGTGGAGATCCCGCAGTCCGTCTTCCAACCTCCCCTGCTGACGGACCTGGACTCCGACGGCCGGCCGGAAATCGTCGCCACTTTCGCGGCGGTGGAAGATCTCGACGCCGGCATCGGGGCCTGGACCCTCGAAGGCCGCCCCCTCTGGATCGCCCGGCCCGGCGATCGCACCTGGGGTTCGCCGTTCGCGCACGACTTCGATGGCGACGGCAAGCCTGAAATCGCGCTCCCCTGCTACAACGCCATCGTCTTCCTCGGACGCGACGGCTCCATCCTTGCCCGTCGCCCGGGCGTCGGCGGGTCCTCCATCTCCGGCATTCACCTCCCCGACGGCGGATTCGTCATCGGCACGCGGGCAGGCGTCGCCCGGCTCAAGCGCGACGGCAGCACCCTGTGGACCTGGCCCGGCGCCTTCGTATCGGGCGCACTCGGCGTCGTAGACCTCCCCGGCAGCCCGGCCGCGTCCGTCGTGGGCGTGGACGCCTCCGGCCGCGTTTTCCGCCTCGACCTTGACACCGGCGCCGAGCGCTGGAGATTCGAACTCGGCGCACGTTGCGAGTTCGGCGTGACGCTGGAAGATCTCGACGGCGACGGGACGCCGGAAGCGCTTCTGGGGTGCGACGATTTTTCCTTGTATGCGCTAGACCTGAAATGATCGCGGGCAGGCAGGCGGGCAGGCGAGCGGGCAGGCGGGCAGGCGGGCAGGCGGGCAGGCGAAAGAACAAACGACCTCCGAATTCGGAAGGTCGTTTTTTTTCGCCCGCCCGCGCCCGCCCGCTCGCCCGCTCCATGTAGTGCCCACAACGCGTCGCGGATCGATTCCTACTTAGTGTAGAATCAACACTATGAAGTTCGCCCTCGCCCAGATCAACTTTACCGTCGGCGATATCGACGGAAATGCCGACCGTATCATCGGCGCCCTTGCCCACGGGCGCGAACGCGGCGCCCGCTGCGTCGTCTTCTCCGAGTTGTCACTCACCGGCTACCCGCCCCGCGACCTCCTCCTCAAGCAGGACTTCATCAAGGCCCAGCTCCGCGCCCTCGATCGCGTCCGCCGCGCTTCCCGCAACATCGCCGCCGTCGTCGGCTTCGCACAGCCCAACACCGGCGAAGGCCGCCCCCTCTTTAATGCCGCCGCACTCATCGACAACGGAAGGCTCGTCCGCGTCGCTCGTAAGTCGCTTCTCCCTTTCTACGACGTCTTCGACGAGGAACGCTACTTCGAACGCGGACGCCCCGACGGCGTCGGCTCCATCGGGAAAGTCAAAGTCGGCCTGTCGATCTGCGAGGATGCGTGGAACGACAAGGAATACTGGTCGAAGCGCAGCTACGCGCTCGACCCGATGGCGGAGCTCTCGAAGAAAGGCGCGCGCACCCTCATCAATATCAGCGCTTCCCCGTACTGGATGAACAAGGGCGCGCTCCGGCAGGACATGCTCGCGTCGATCGCGAGGAGGCGCCGCTCGCCGCTCGTTTTCGTGAACCAGGTCGGCGGGCACGACGACCTGATCTTCGACGGGCGCTCGTGCGCGTTCGACGCCGGGGGACGGCTGCTGGCGCGGGCCTCGGCCTTCGCGGAGGACTTCCTGGTCGTCGATCTCGACGAAGGTCCCGGCCTGATCCGCCCGCAGCCGGCGAAGGAGACCGCCGCCGTCTGGGACGCCCTCGTTCTCGGGCTGCGCGACTACGTGCGCAAATGCGGCTTCACCGAAGTCGTTCTCGGGCTTTCGGGGGGAGTCGACTCCTCGCTCGTCGCCGCGATCGCCGTCGATGCCCTCGGCGCCGACCGCGTTCACGGCGTCCTCATGCCGAGCCGGTTCACGACGGACGCTTCCAACGAGGACGCGGCGATCATGGCGAAGGCGATGAGGATTGAAGCGCGCACCATTCCGATCGAGGGGCCGTTCCAGGCGTACCTGGACGCGCTGGCGCCGGCGTTTGCGGGGAAGGCTGCGGACGTCACTGAGGAAAACCTGCAGGCGCGCATCCGGGGGGCGACTCTCATGGCGCTCTCGAACAAGTTCGGATGGCTGGTGCTGACAACGGGGAACAAGAGCGAACTCGCCACCGGGTACTGCACGCTCTATGGGGACATGTGCGGCGGGCTGGCTGTGATCAGCGACGTTCCCAAGATGCTCGTGTACGAACTCTCGCGCCACGCCAATCGCGCAAAGATGCTGATCCCCGAGCGCGTTTTCACGAAGGCGCCGACCGCCGAGCTGCGCGCGAACCAGACCGACCAGGATTCGCTTCCGCCGTATCCGGTCCTCGACGCGATCCTCGCCCGGTACGTCGAGCGAGACGAAGATCCTGCGAAGATCGTGAAGCGTGGATTCGACCCGGAGACGGTCGCGAAGGTCGTGAAAATGGTCGACCGCAACGAGTACAAGCGCCGCCAGATGCCGCCGGGTCTCAAGGTCACGCCGCGCGCTTTCGGCGCCGGGCGCCGCCTGCCGATCGCGCAGAAGTACCGGCCGGAGCTGCGCATCGATGCGAAGACGCCACGCGCGCCGCGGCGCAGGAAGAAGGACTGACCGCGATGCCGCGATCCGTTTCCGCCCGCCCGACCCTCCCGGACCAGGACGTCCGCCTTTCGGTCGACACGATCGTCTTCGCCCTGGAAGGCGAGCAGCTTCGCGTGCTGCTGGTCAAGCGCCCCGTCGAGCCCTTCGCGGGCCGCGAAGCAATACCGGGCGGCTTCGTCGAGTCGAACGAGTCGCTCGACGCAGCGGCGGCCCGGATCCTCGACGCGGAGACCGGACTTCGCGACGTCTACCTGGAGCAGCTCTACACGTTCGGCGCGCCCTACATCGCCCTCGTCCGCCCGCCGGCCCCCACGCCGCGGGACGGCCGGTGGGTCCCCATGGGCAGCCTCGGCCCCCTTGCGTTCGACCACGCGAGAATCCTCGAGTTCGCGCTCCAGCGCCTGCGCTACAAGCTGGAGTACTCCCCCGTCGGTTTTCGGCTTCTCCCCCAGGCATTCACGCTCCGCGGCGTCCAGAACGCCTACGAGACCATTCTCGGGCGCCCCCTCGACAAGCGGAATTTCAGGCGGAAGCTGCTGTCGCTCAAGGTGCTCAAACCGCTCGCGAGGTCCGCACGCGAGGGCCCGCACCGGCCGGCGAGGCTTTACCGGTTCGAGGAAGACAAATGGGAAGGCCTCAGAGAAAAGGGAAACGTGTTCGTATTCTGAGCGCCCGGGCCCGATTCGCAGCTACTTCGCCCCTCCTACCACCTCGACGTTCGTCGAAAGCGCGTACGCCTGCCCCGCCGAGCCTTCATAGGTCATCCGCAGGTGATAGGCCGCAAAGCCCTTCTCCGGCAGCTTGACCCGAGCTTCCCATCTGCCGTCGTCCCCCGGAATCTCCTCGCCAGCCCACTTCGCGTCCCGGAAATCGCGCGTCTCGCTGACCGCGGTCCAGAGCTCGACCTTCACCGGCAGATCCGTCGCCGTCAGCGTGGTCACCGACTCGCCCCCGCCGTTTTCCGTCTTCCACGCGTATTTCGGCCGCGCGCGGCCGTCCAGCACGTCGAGATAGAACGCCGTCACCGCTTCAACCACCCCCGCGCCCAGCGAGTGCCCGGCGTTCGGAACTTCGTGGATGTGCTTCTCACCCTTTAGATCCGCGAAATACATCTTCGCCGCGTCCACAGGCCAGTACCGGTCGTTCGTCCCCAGCACGATCAGCTTCGGCATCGTCAGCTTGTCGAGATAGGCGTACGGGTCGATCATCTGCACCAGCCGCTTCCCCTCCTCCGTCTTCATCTTCTCGGGCAGATTCAGCTCCGTGTAGTCCTTGATCTGCTCGGAGAACTTGCCGAACGACTCGAGCTGAAGGGGCATTTGCCGGGCGAAGTTCAGCGTGTCGATGACCATCGGGGCGATCGCCTCGACGCGGTTGTCGAAGGCGGCGGTGAGCCAGGTGGTCCAGCCACGCTTGGAAGCGCCCGTGACGACGAACTTCTCGAGCTTGAGGTCGTAGCGTTCCTTCACGAAGGCCTGCGTGGCGTCCATTGCCCGCATGGCTCCCTTGGTCATCGGGAGAAGCGCCGGCCAGGATTCGTCCTTGGTTTCCAGGAACTGCTGAAAGGTGTAGGCGATGATTTCGTCTTCGGACTTCCCGTCGAAGATCGGCTGGTTCGGGATCTGCTCGACGACGGCGATGATCGAGCCTGTGCGGATGGCGACGTCGCGGAGCAGCATGACTTCCATGGAGTTGGGTCCGGGCTCCTCCTTGCGCGACTTGCCGCCCGCGATAACGAGCAGTCCCTGATCGGGATGCGTGATTTTCGCGGGCTTGATGATGTGCATCCAGTGGCGCCACTTCATTCCCTGCCAGGTCTGGGAAGTGAGCCGGAGTACCGTCACCTCGGCTCCCTCCAGGGGCGAGGTCGTCTTCGCGGACCACTTGTAGGTCTCGTCGAGGGCGAGGACGTACGGCGGGGGGTCGAGGGCCAGCGCCTGGGAGGCTGCGCAGAGGAGGAGGGCTTGACAGCAGAACTTGCGCAGAAGCGCGATCACGAATGACTCCTTTGAAATCCGGGGGGGAAGGTGAGTTCGCTCGTCAAGACGCCGCCTGCGACTTTCCGCGATGCACTGTAATACGGCCGAAGCGCGCTCCCCATTTGATTCCCGGGCTCAAACAGAATCGGCCCGCCGGTGTCCGGCAGGCCGATTGAGAGTATTGGATCCGTTGCAAGCCTAGATCATCTTCTTCCCGCGCTTCCCGAGAACCCCCGGCTCCTTCTTCGTCCCGAAGCCGTTCAGCTCCATGATGAAGTCCAGCGCCGGCCGGATGTTCATCGACACGCCCGGCGCGGGCCCGAACAGGCCCAGCACCGCGCGCGCGGCCGCTGCAGCCTTCGCCTGCCGCTCGGCGCGGACCCAGGCCCGCGTCAGCAGTTCGATCCGCTTCAGCCTCGCCCTCAGGCGCGACTTCTCGCGGTCGTTCAGGCTTTCGATCGCCTTGCCCAGCTTTTGCTCCTCGGCGCGCGACATCCGGCCGTCGCACCGGCGCAGGAGGTTTCCCCACGCTTCGCCGCGGTCTCCCGCATACAAAGGAAAAGCCCCCGCGAGGGTTATCGCGAGGGCCGCGGTTATGGCAATCAAGCGCTTCATTCCGGTCCTCCTCACTTAGCGGGGAGGGCCGCGCATCGCCCTTTCCCTGAAGTACTTCTGGAGGTGGCGTTTCTGCTCGGCGGGTTGAAGCGACCGGAACGCGACGCGCTCGTCGGCGGGGAGATCCTGCAGGTACTTCTCAAAGACCTTCTCCCGCATCAGGCGCTTCGCGAACTGCTTCCTTTCCTCCGGGCTCGAAAGCTCCTTCAGCTGGCGTTTCTGCTCGGGCGTCAGGCTGTGAGCCAGCCGCGCGAACTCGATCGCCATTTTCCGCCTGTCCTGCCCCATGTCCTGCAGCTCGCGAAGCTTCTGCGCCACACGCTCGCGATCCTGGGGCGGCAGGCCCTGCAGCTTCTTCGACAGCTCGCGGCGGCGCTCTGCAGGCATATTCCGGAATTTCCGGAAGTTGTCCTGAACGGCGGAGACCTGTTCGGGCTTGAAGGACTGGTACCGGCGGTACGACTGCCGGATGCGGTCGCGCTCGGACTGAGGGAGCGATTTCCAGTGCTCGATGTTGCGGCGAAGCTCTTCGACGGACGGCTTCGCAGGCGCGGCGCTCCCCTGCGTCGCGCCGCCGAGAGCGGCGGCGAGCGCAAAGACGGCGGTGAGAAGCGCGCTAGAAATCTTCATCGCTGAGGCTCGTGACGAGGTCGAGGTACTCGACAACCTGGCCGTCTTCGAGGACGTCGATGTTCTGGACGGTGTCGAGATTCTCGTAGAGGTCGAGGTTCTGGACGACGGCCCGCTCCTCGTCGCTCGAAAGCTTCGCGAGCTCGCGGTCGTAATCTGAGACGATCTGCGCGGGACCGAGCAGCATCGTCACGCCGAAGACGAGGAGAACGACTGCGGCGGAAGCGATGATCGGGAGGTGGCGGCGGAGCTTGAAAGTCCAGCGGCGTTCGACTTCGAGTTGGAGGCGCGCCGCTTCAAGCATGCGGGCGGGAAGCTGGCGGTTGACGTTACGGCCCGGGTAGTAGCCGAGCAGCTTCCATGTCCGGCGCATCTGCTCGGCTTCCTTGCGGCACGAAGCGCAGGCCTTGAGATGGGATTCGAACCCGGAGGCGGCCGCAGCGTCGAGCCGGCCGTCGAGGAAGGGAACCAGGTCATTTTCGTGGTCTTTGCAGCTCACGGGAATGAAACCCCGGAGCGCGAAGGAAGTTTCGCTGGATCGGAACCGGAGTGGAGGGTTGGCCGCCCCGGACATGGCAAGTGCAACTCATTGTGCACACAGCATTTATGTCGTTGTCGCCGGAGGCTCTCCAGTGAATCGAGCCGCTTCCCCAGGAAGTTTGTCAGCTTTCCTGCGTCACGGGCACCCGAATACGTCAGGAGAGTTGACAGGTCTCCGGCCCCAAACTCTCCTTTCATTCCGCTAATCCACAATCTTCACGTAATCCAGCCCCACCATGTGACCCGCAGGCTTCGCCTCAGGATTGTTCCCCGTTATCTGGATCCGCATCTCGTTCTTCCCCTTCTTCAATTCCACCGTCACACGTTCTTCAGGCAGCCGCTTCACCGTGCCCCCATACAGGTCGACCTCCTGCATCGCCACGACGCCATTGATGCTTACCCGGATCTTCCCGTAGTCCGGTGCCTGCGTCAGCGCAATCGCCAGGATCCGCTTGCCCTCTACCGCGGACTCGAACGCGAGCGTCAGAGCGTCCCCCGCGCAGCCGCCCTTCCACCAGAGCTGCGCTTCCCCGCTCCACCCCTCGCCGAACGCCGACATGTCCTGCCTCGCGGCTTCCCCGGCCGTGCACTTCTCGACCTTCATCCCCTCCCCTTCCACCGCACCCGTCACCGCGAACGCCGCTTCCATCGCCGGCGCCAGCCGCTCGGCCAGCGTCGGCATCGCCGCATCGTGCCGGAATCCCGGCTCCGCATACCAGTAGGCCGTCGTGGCGTAGCCCAGCACGCAGTCGTCCCAGTGCCAGATTTCCATGTCGAAACGGATCGATTTCTCGAATGGAATGTCGTCGAGGATGTGGAAGCGGTTCAGGGAGGTCCAGCCGCGGTTGCCGGGGCCGTCGCAGCGTGACTGGGCGTGGTAGGGGGCGCAGAAGCGCTCCGTGCTGCACCACGCGTATCCGAAGTAGTCCTCGGTGCCCGTTCCGAACGTCGACGGGAACACCTCGCCGTCAATCGAGATCTTCTCGTCCCCCTCGCCCCACCACTGCTTCACCGGATTTCGCACCACGAGCGACGTCCCGACGAACCGCCCGCGCCCTTCTCCACGCAGCACCGGCCAGTCCGACATCGGGCGCGTCTTGAGTTTCAGCGTCCCGTTCCACCAGGCGTAAAATCGAAGCGGGCCGCAGGCACCCGGCTTCACGAGAAGCGAGCCGTCGACCTTCGCCCCGTCCGGCGGCAATTCGATCTCGACTTTCGCCGTTTTGTCGAACGGCATCGGGAAGCGGCACACCAGCGTCCCGTCCTGCGCCGCGGTCATCGCGAACGTCGAAAGGAACACCGGCTCCGGCCCGACGGCGAAGAAGTCCGGAAGCGGAGCCCATGCGCAGAGTTCGCCGTCGATGGTGATTTTCAGCGCCGCTTCACGCAATCGCGGCCCCGTCGCCTTGAGCGAAATCTCCGCGATCGTCCCGGGCCCGGCAAATTCCTGCCCGAGCGCGCGCCGGACTCCGTCCTTCGGAGCGACCGTCCCTTCCTTCAGCGCCGCGCGCGCCTTTTCAATCGCCGCTTCCGGCATCCGATACGGCGAGTAGGCCACCACTTTCGTCCCCGCGGGCCAGGCCCGGACGCCGACGTGGTAGTACTGATTTCCGAGCGAGCACGTGACCTTCATCGACTTTGCGAACGGAAACGGAAAGTAGAGATTTCCCCCCAACGCCCGCATCCCGCCCAGCGGATCACGGAAAGGGGACACCTCCCCCGACAGCAGCGCCTTGAAATCCGCCTTCAGCACTTCGCGATCGTCGAGTCTGATCCTGAGCGTCCCCTCGGGGTTCGCGCTCCAGATCCGCACGATCGCCCCCGGCCCGGTCGCCTCCGCGAGGACGTAGTCGTCGCCGTCCTTCCGCAGGTAATTGCCGCGATCGGCGTTTGCGAAGGGGTCGCCCTTCGTGCACAAGCGGTCAAAACTCGAAAACTGCCGGCATGTGTACGCCGCGGGGTGGGCCAGCCGCTCCAGATCGGTCATTTCGGCGAGAAGAGTCTCGGTCGTGATCGCGTCGCCCGCGGAAGCGCTCGCGGCGAGAAGGAGGCCAAGCACGGCCGCTCGCATGGCAAACCCTCCGAAGCGAAGCCTGTTCGCGCCTTCCCCCGCCGGCGCCATCATACCGCTGTCGCCTACGAGCGGCCCTCTGCGCGGGCTCTTGACGCCTCCACCCGTTTGCGCAGTTCGGCGTCGTTGGGAAGTCCCTGAGCCAGTTTCTTGCAGGCGTAAAGCACGGTTGCGTGGTTCTTTCCGCCGAAGTGCTTCGCGATCTCCTGCAGTGAATGGGCCGTCAACTGCTTGGCGAGGAAGAAACAGACGTGCCTCGGCGCCGTGAGCCGGCGCGCCCGGCCCCTTCCGGTGAGCTCGGCGGTGCGCAGCCCGAACTGCCGGGCCACGGCTTCCAGGATGGAGTCGAGCGTCGGTCCGGAAGTCTTCAACGGGCCGCTTGCGGCGGCGGCCGCGGCGACGGAAATGGTCGCGAGGTCGCGAAGCCTGTCCCAGCGGGCGAGAACGTCGCGGACGTTGGCCGGGGTCGAGGCGGCGGCGGCCAGAGCGTCGAAAGGCAGCGTGCGGCGATCCCGAAGCGCGGCGAGCTGGAGAAGAGAGCGTCGGCCGGGCTCGTCGGGAGGCTCCAGCCTCACCTGCATGGCGGCCGACAGGCGCGACTGGAGCGGCTTGCGCAGTCCCTCGATGTGACGATGCTGCGACCCGCGGAATCGAGATGGTCGAAGACATGAAGAAACTCTTCCTGCGTCGCCGGGCGACCGGCGAGCCGGTCGACATCGTCGAGAAGGAGAACTTCCGTTGAACGGTATTTCTGCCGGAACGCCGCCATCCTTCCTTGCGTGGAGGCGTACGTGAACTGGCGCATGAAGTCGTCGCAGGTCACCCGCACCACGGCGGGCCGCCGCCCGGCGCCGTCGCGCAGGCCGGCGTCGATTCCCGCCAGCAGGTGCGATTTGCCGTTCCCCTCGCCCCCCGCGATGAGCAGGACGCGCGACCATGCGCCTCGTGACTCCACGAATCGCCGGGAAGCCTCGTGAGCCAGCCGGTTCCACGGACCGGTGACCGTCGTCGCAAGCGTCGCGCCGGCCGTCCCTGTCCCCGTCTCCGGCCGCGCGCCCGGCGCGCCCCCCCTCGCCCTCGGCTCGCCGAGGGCCGTCACTGGTGTCATCTCTCCCTCTCGTCCGTTTGCGAACCGGGGGCGCCGGGACGAATGATGAGTGCAGGCCGGATTCGCGCCCTTCGCTTCGCCTCTCTCGTTCCCGCGAAGATCTTAAGGAAGTAATGACCGCCGCCGCAATCTCGCCACTTCATTTTTATTTCTGCGAAAAAAAGAAGCCCACGCTACTTCAGCGCTTCGCCGACATCGTCTCGCAGCCGATCGAGCGGAAAGTTCTTCCCAGGGCAATCCGTCGGCTCCCCTCGCACCTCGCTGTGCGGGAGAATTCGCGCGGGGGAAATCGAGTACCGCTTCGCCAGCCACGCCACGAGGTCGCGCAATCCGGAGTACACCGTTTCGTGAACTTCGACTTCCTCGTAATTCCCCACGACGCAGATCCCGATCCCATGCTGGTTGTACTCGGTGGCCTTCGCCCCTGCGTGGGCACCATGCAGCTGCGCGATCCATCGGCCGCCGACCTCCACGAAGCCCGCGGGCGAGCCGGCGCCATTGCCTACGACAAAGTGGTAACCGAGCCCGTGCTCCCATCCGTTCACCTCGCGGTGCATCCTGTCGAATTCCGCCGCGTTGCCGCTGGCCCCCCCGCTGTGGTGCACGACAATCGATCGCCACTCGCGCGTTTCCGGTCGCACCAGCTGGCCGAGGACGCCTTGCAGCGAAGCCGGAAGCGCCGGAATCTGCGAATAGGGAATCCCGGGGGACGGCTCGGGAGGAAGAGGCTCGGGCTCAGGATGCGGATCGGCCCGGAACCCGGGGTGACCCTGCGGCGGCCTGCGCAGCCGAGGCCTCAGGCCCGCCGGCGGAGGGGAAAGAGCGAGGCCGTAGACGAGAAAGTAGAACGCGATGATCGCGATGGCAAACCTGAATGGCACGGCCCGCCGCTTCACGGGCCCCTCCGTGCATCTCTAATTCTTGTACTTGCCCACCAGCATCGCGGAATTGTGCCCGCCAAACCCGAACGAGTTGGACATCGCGTACTTCTGCTCGACCTTGCGAGAGACGTTCGGAATGTAGTCGAGGTCGCAGTCGGGATCCTTCGATTCCTGGTTGATCGTCGGATGCGCCATGTCGCGCTGGACGCTCATCGCCGTCACCGCGAGTTCCACGCCGCCCGCGGCGCCCAGCAGGTGCCCGACCATCGACTTCGTGCTCGAAATCGGCAGCTTCGGCGCATAGGCGCCAAATGTCAGCTTGATCCCCTTCGTCTCGATCGCGTCGTTCAACGGCGTCGAAGTCCCGTGCGCGTTGATGTACGTGACCTCCTCGGGCCGCACGTTCGCGTCCTTCAGCGCCAGCTGCATGCACGCGCTCGCGCCCTGCCCGTCAGGCTCCGGAGCGGTAATGTGGTACGCGTCGTCGCTCGCCCCAAAGCCGAGCACTTCCGCGTAAATCTTGCCGCCCCGCTTCACCGCGTGATCCAGCCTCTCGAACACCAGCATTCCCGCGCCTTCGCCCAGCACAAATCCGTCGCGGTCCTTGTCGAACGGCCGGCTCGCCCGCTCCGGAGCTTCGTTCCGCGTCGAAAGCGCCTTCAGCGCCATGAACCCCGCCAGCCCGCTCGGCGTCAGCGCCGCTTCACAACCCCCCGTCAGCATGATGTCCGCTTCACCGTACTGGATCGCCCTGAACGCGCTTCCCATCGCATGATTCGCGCTCGAGCACGCGCTGGCGACGGCCCAGTTCGGACCCCGGAGGCCGAAGCGGATCGCGAGCTGGCCCGGGACGGCATTGGTCATGAGTTTCGGGATGAAGAACGCGCTGACGCGGCCCGGCCCCTTGTCAAAGAGGCGCCGATGCTGCTCCTCGAGTTCCCGCAGGCCGCCGATCCCCGACCCGACGATGCTGCCGGCCCGCGTGCGGTCAATTTTCTCGAGGTTCAGCTCCGAATCCTGGATCGCCAGGGTCCCGGCAGCGATCCCGAACTGCGAGAAGCGGTCCACGCGTTTCGACTCGCGCTCGTCGATCCAGCGCGAAGGCTCGAAATCGATGCACTCGGCGCCGATCTTCGTGTCGAAAGCGGCCGTGTCGAATGACTTGATCGGCCGCAC
>WSZJ01000055.1 GCA_009773755.1 Planctomycetota bacterium
CGGACGTGTACTCGCTCGGCGCGACGCTCTTCGAGATGCTCACCGGCCGCCCGCCGTTCACCGGCCTGACCGGCATCGACCTCATCCGCGCCGTCGCCGAACTCGACCCGCCGTCGCCGCGCGGCCTGCGCGCCGACCTGCACCCTGACCTCGACGTCATCTGCCAGAAAGCAATGGAGAAGGATCCCGCGCGCCGCTACGAATCGGCCGCCGATCTCGAGCGCGACCTGCGCCGCTTCGTCAACGGCGAGCCGATCCACGCCCGCCCGATCTCCCGCTGGGAACGCTACGCGCGCAGAGCGAAGCGAAACGCCGCCGTCCTGGCGGCCGCCGCCGTCGCCCTCATCGTCCTCGCCTGCGCGGGCGGCTGGAGCGGCCTGCGCTGGTGGCGCAACGAAAAGGCCCGCCGCGCCGTCGCCGAAGAGCTCGCCGGCCGCAAAGCGAAGGCCGGACCGCTTCTCAATGAAGGCATCTCCGCGCTCGACGTCTGCGACGAAGCGGAAATCTCGGGGCGTGCGGGCGAACAGGGGCAGCGCGCCGCGCGCGCGGCCGAAGTGCTCGCGCAGGCCGCGGCTCTTCTCCCCGACGACGCCGAAATCCGCTTCCAGCTCGGCCGCGCGCTTCGGCGGTCCGGGAAGCAGTTGCAGGCGCTCGACGAACTGGAGCGCGCGGTCGAGCTGAACCCGAACCACACGCTCGCGTGGTTCGAGCACGGGATGATCGCGCAGGACGCGTGGCTCAAGGTGCGCGGCACGTACGGGCGGCGCATCAACCTGTCGCGCCCGAACGAATTCGGATATCGCGCTTCGAAGGAGCCGGCGTTCACCTCGTGGATCAGCTCCGGCATTGGAACGGCGGACCGGCCGTGGAAGGAAATCGCCGCGCGCGACTTCGAGCGCGCCGTCGGGACCGGCGCCGGCAAGGAGCTCGGAGCGTACGGGCGCGCGATGATCCTCTACCTCGACGGGAAGCACGCCGAGGCCCTCGCCGAGATGGACGCCGCCGTAGCGATCAATCCGTACTTCGCGCCGGCGCTCGCGGCGGAAGCGGAGATCCGCGAATACACGTCGAAGCGCGCCGACGCCGGGCTGGAGTGGCGCGGGAAGCTCGCGGAGATCCAGCCGCGAAATCCCGCCGTGCTGCTGGAGTACGCGGTGTCGCTAGCGGCCGTGAGCCGCGGCGCCGAGGCGCGAGAGCACGTCCTGCGCGCCCTCGAGGGGCACGAGGTCTACAGCTGGCTCGCGCACGGCGCGTGGACGCTCCTCTCGGCCGGCGCGTTCGCCGACGCCGAAGCGCTCGCCCGGCGCGGAGTCCCCGCGGCCCGCGCGAAGGCCGACAGGATTCAGTCGTTCTACATCCTGCGCGAGGCGCTCCTGTTCCAGAAACGCTTCGCGGACGCCCGTGTCGTCCTCGAGGAAAACCGCGCGCTCTTCGGAGACGACTACGTCCAGGCCTACATCGGCTCCGACTTCTCCGAGGAAGGCCTCTACCCGGAGGCCGTCGCGGCGTTCCGCGCGATTCCCGAAAAATCCGCCTGGAAGGGCGCGTTCCGCTTCGCCGCCGCCTACGCCGAGTGGACCTGCGGCAATCTCCATCGCGCGAAGGCGCTCTCGGAGGCCGACATGAGCCCCGGCGAGCTTGCGCCGACCAACCTTCCGATCATCCGGATGGACCTCGGCGAGCTCGACCAGGCGCTCCTGGAAGTCGAGCAGCACGTCGCGGCCGCGCCCGAAATGGCCTCGCTGCGCAGCAACCTCGCCGGCGCGCTTTTCCTCAAGGGCGAGTACGGCCGTGCGATGGAGGCTCTCGAAGAGGCGTTCCTGCGCTCCCCCGTGCCGAAGGCGCTGAAAGAACAGGTGAAGGCGTTCTTCGTCGACTTCAAGAAGCGCGCGGCGGCCGCGAAGACGCCGGCCGAGGCAGGGAAGCTCGTCGAGGCGATCGGCGGCGCCGTGACGCTCGCGGTCAGCCAGGGGAGCGCGGACGCGGAGGGCGCCGGCGCCGGTCGAGTGGCCCTCCAGGCGATCTGGTGGGCTCTTCAGGAGTTCTACTGGATCAACGGGATGCCGAAGGAGTCGATCGCGGCCGGCGCGCGTTATCTCACGCTGCGCAGGCACGGGAACGTGCTCTACAAGCAGGCGCGGGCGTACGTGGCCCGAGGGAAGACCGAGACGGCGCTGAAGGCGCTCCGCGAGGCGATGGAGCAGGGATTCGATGAGGCAAAGAGGATTGACGGCGAGCCGGCATTTGAGGGCGTGCGCGAGTTGCCGGAGTTTGTTGAGCTGCGCAGGAAGTGCCGATGACCCTGCGGGAAACAGCAACTTCAAAACCGCGAACTTTCAAGCAAACGAAAAACTACAAGACAGCAACTTCAATGATGGCCGATCGCGGGGGCATCATTGAAGTTGTCGTCTTGTAGTTTTTGGTTTGCTTGAAAGTTCGCGGTTTTGAAGTTGCTGTTTCCCGCCGGTGAATAGGGACTATGGCATGGAAGTCCTCCTTCCATGTCTTCTTGCTCGACATCGCGCCCCGAGTTACTCCCGCTGCCCGAATTGAGCGCGGCATGCTTTTTCAAAGGTCGCGGTACACTTCGCCCCCCATGAGCGGCAGCACCCAGGGATTGTCCAAGCGCGACCGCGCCCTCGCCGAACTCGTCCGCGTGCGCGGCTGGGCGAACGACGCTTCCATCGAGAAAGCGGTCGCGGAGGCGTCGCGGTCGGAGGGCGCGCCGGATCTCGGCAGCGTCCTCGTCGCTTCCGGGATCATCTCGCCGGTGCAGCTCCAGGCGCTGTCGGACGCGATCGAAGGGAAGTCGTCGCGGTCGCGGGCGGGGACGCGGCCGCCGACGCGGGCGCCGTCCTCGGCGTCGGACAAGACGATGGCGCGGAGCGATGCGGGGGTGACGGTGAAGGCGCCCTCGGGGGTGCGGAAGCCGCCGGACCAGATCGGGCCGTACCGCGTGTTGCGGGAGCTGGGGCGCGGCGGGATGGGCGTGGTCTATCGTGCGCTCGACCCGGAGCTGCGGCGCGAGGTCGCGCTCAAGGTGATGATCGCCGGGGCGCAGGCGGCGGACGCGGACGTCGAGCGGTTCCGGCGGGAAGCGGCCGTCGTGGCGAAAATGGGGCGGCATCCGCATCTCGTGCAGATCCACGACATCGGGCGCGACGGCGATCGGCTGTACTTCACGATGGATTTCGTCGAAGGGCGTTCCGCGAAGCAGCGCGTCGAGGAGGAAGGGGCGTTTCCACCGCGCGAAGCGGCGCGGATCGGGGCCGAGATCGCCGGGGCGCTGGCGTTCGCGCACAAGGCGGGCGTTCTGCACCGCGACGTGAAGCCGCACAATGTGCTGCTCGACCGCGAAGGGAAGTCGTTCCTTGGGGACTTCGGGCTCGCGAAAGACCTGTCGGCCAACGCGGGCCTCACCGAGAGCGGCTCGGCGTTCGGCACGCCCGCCTACATGCCCCCCGAGCAGGCGGGCGGCCACGCCTCACACGCGACGCCGCTCTCCGACGTCTACTCGCTCGGCGCCACGCTCTTCGAAATGCTCACCGGCCGCGCGCCCTTCGTCGGCGAATCCGGCATGGACATCGTCCGGCAGGTCCTCGAATTCGACCCGCCGTCGTTGCGCACGCTCAAGGAAGGAATCCACCGCGATCTCGAGATCATCTGCCTTAAGGCCCTTCGCAAGGAACCTTTGAAACGTTACTCCTCCTCCGCCGAACTCGAGGCCGACCTCAGGCGCTTCCTTAACGGCGAGCCGATCCACGCCCGCCCCGCCGGGAGTCTCGAGAAGATCGTGATCAAATTGAAGCGCCACCGCGCGGTCGTCGCGGTCGCGACGGCAGGGTTCATGCTCGCGGCGGGGATCGCGGGGGCCGCGACGTGGCGGCTCAAGTCGCGCGAGCGCCAGGCGGCCGTCGCCAAGGCCGACCTCGAGCGCCGCGAGAAGGAAACGACGCCGCTTCTCCTCGAGGGGAAATCGCTCGTCGACCGCGCCGACGACGCGGCCCGCAGCGGCGGATGGAAGGACCGGACCGAATACGCGCGCCGCGCCGTCGAGACTCTCGAGAAGGCGCGCGCCGGCCTCCCAGAAAGCGAGGAAGTCCGCTTCGAGCTGGGAAGAGCGCTTCGGCGGGCCGGCCGTGAGGAAGAAGCCCTGAAGGTTCTCGAGGCAGCCGTGGCGATCAACCCGAAGGACCCGCGCGCGTGGTTCGAGCACGGCTCCATTTGCCAGGAACGGCTCAGCCGGTCGCGCGGGACGCTGATGCGGCTGGCGATGAACGCGTTACAGAACGAGCTGGGGTTCGTGGTGAGCGGCTTCCAGGGAAACGTGATCGCGTGGATCGGCGGCACGGGCGCGCCGGAGGACGAAGCCCGGCTCAAGGCGACCGCGGCCGCGGATTTCCGCAAGGTCGTGGAGACCGGCGCCGTGCCGTATTGCGCCGCGTACGGACAGGGGATGCTGCTGTTCTACGACGGCAAACCGGAGGCCGCGCTGGCGAAAATCGAAGAGGCGCTCGCGATTAATCCTTACTTCGTGGAAGCCACCGAGGCGAAAGCCGAAATCCTCGAGACCTGGAAGCAGGACATCACCGCCGCCCTGAAGGAGCGAAGGACGCTCTTCGAGCAGCAGCCCTCCAATCCGCGCTTCGTCCTCGAATACGCGATGTCGCTCCGGGCCATCGGGAAACGCAAGGAAGCGCTCCCGCTCGTGAAGAAGGCGGCGGAGCGGGTCGAGGGGAATCCCGCCATGGCGCTGCGCGCGTCGCAGATCGCGCTTCAGTGCGACGACCCGAAGCTGTGCACGAAGCTTGCGGAAGAAGTTCTGGCCTCCGGCGACGCGACGGTGAACCGCGGGGAGGCGGCGCGGATGATCGTGAGCGCGCTTCTCGTCCAGTTCGACGAGAACGCTGCGGAAGCGGCGATCGAAAAGCACAAGGCGGTGCTCGATCCGGACTGGGTGGCCGCGTATACCGCCGAAATCCGGCTCGCCCGCGCCGACATCCCCGGGACGCTGGCGTCGCTTCGCGCCATCCGGCCCGACACGGCCGCGCACCGTGGAATGGCCTCGCTGGCGACTTACATCGAGCAATCCGCGGGGAACCTCGCCCGCGCGGAAGCGCTGGCGAACCAGGCGAACGGCTACGGCCTTTCGCGCGCCTACAGGATGCTCCGCGGGCTGGTCGCGATGGACCGTGGAAATCTGCAGGTGGCGCTGGAGGATTTCGAGGCGGTGAAGCGGGAGCTGCCTGCGCTCAATGCGAACCTGAGCAACCTGGCGGCGGTGAAATTCCTGATGCGGGACTATGCGGGGGCGATCGACACGCTGGAGGAGAGCGTGATGGCGACGCCGCTGTCGAAGGCGCAGAAGGAGCAGGCGAAGAAAGCGTTCGCGGTGCTGAGGGGGAAGCTCGACACGGCGAAGGAGCCGAAGGACGCGGCGAAGGCCGTCGAGGAGATCGTCGGTTTCCTCACGCTGGCCGGGTTGCAGACGCAGGACAAGGCGACGCAGGGGGCGATCCGCGAGGGGATGCGCGGGCTGCTGCGCGTGCTGCAGCAGTTCTACGCGGACCTCGAGATGTGGAAGGAGTCGGGGCTCGCGGCCGAGCGGTACCTCAAGATCACGCGAAACGGGGCGATGCTGTACCGGCTCGCGGAGGTGAGGGCGAGGTCGGGGGATGCTGCCGGAGCGCTGGGGGCGATCGGAGAAGCGCAGGCCGCGGGGTTTGACGAGGGGGCGCGGCTGGATGCGGACAAGGCGTTTGACGGGGTGAGGGGGTTGGCGGAGTGGGCGGGGGTGAGGGAGAAGTGCAGGTGAGGATGAGGACACGAACTTGGTGTTCAAAACAGCTACAACGAAACGAAAAACGAAAAACAAAAAACGAAAAGTCCTGCAATGGCCGGCGTCTGGTCGCCAGCCAGGTTCGGCCGGCTTCGGTTGAACCCTTGCTGCTCTTCTTTCGTCTAAGCTCAGGTCCCCCTTCAAAGCAAACTCATGCGCCCCCTCCTCTTCACACTCGTCCTCGCCGCGCTTTCCTCAGCCGAGGAACGCAAGTACGACGACGGAAAGCCCGACGGCTCGAAATCCTTCGGCGACGTCGGCTGCGGCATCTGGTTTGAAGACGCTTCCGATTTCACTGCCGTGCGCCTTCACGCCGCGCGCGGCGCCTGCAAGTCGTTCGATCTCGCCGCGTTCGACCGCGACGGCACGCCGCTGTCCCAATCCGCGTTCGACGGCGCCGTTCTTCCGGAGAAAGCCGGCTGGGTCGAACTCGAATTCAAGGCGCAGGCGGAGGAAGGCGTGCTCATCGTCGTGACGTTCAACGAGGGCGAAGCGGGCGCCCTGTCGTGGGACAAGAACGAGGAGAGTCACTCCACCTATTTTTACGGCGGCCAGCACCACCCGTTCGAAAATGCCAACTGGATGATCCGCATCACGGACACGCCGCGCGGCCCCGCGCGGCCGCTCGCGTTCCGCGCCCCCGTCATCCCGCCCGGACAGGTCGTTCGCACGGACGGCGGCGAGGAACTCGGACTGCGCAAGTGCGACGCCGGGCAGGCGGTCCGCTTCGACCGCCCCGCCGGCACAGTCCTCGCCGGCGTCGAAATCTACGGCGCGCGTACCGGACGCATGGCCCGCCCGTTCGAGGCTTCGATTTGTGACGAGGACCTCCGGCCGATCGCCACCCTCACCCTCCCCAGCGGCTGGATCGGCGACGACGAAAAGTGGTACTCCATTCCGTTCCCCGGCACCGTTCCCGTCCCCGCCCGCTTCTGGCTCGTCTTCAATTTCCGGACTTCCTCCGCCGACTGGATCTCCGTCGGCGTCTGCCGCAACGAAAAAGTCGAGTGCTCCGAAGCTCTTCCCGGAAGCGTCTTCCGCAGCTTCCCGCCCGGCGAGGCGTGGATGATGCGCGCGCACTTCGCGCAGGGCGCCGAGGGCAAGGACCTCGAGCGCAAGCCGCCCGCGGACGAGGACGCCGCCCTCGTCGGCGAGGTCGGCAAGAAATTCTTCAAGGCTTGGGAGCGCGTCGACCGCACGCGCCTCCTCGGCATCCTCTCGCCCGACGCCCCCGGCTTCGACTGGATCCGCTCCGAGGACTCCGGCGCGTTCCTCCAGGGCCGCGTCCACCGCCGCTTCACGAAGGAACTCGCCCGCGACGTAACCGGGGACCGCGCGACGGTCGTCTACGCCGCGATCAACGGGCCGCTTCTCTGGGACCCGCCCGACGAGTACCGCAAGGCGATGCCCGCCAACGCGCAGATCTTCCCCGGACCCGCCGTCTTCCAGCTCGACGCGCCGGGACGCCACACCAACGCGGATCTCGTCGCGCTCCGGCTCGTGAAATCCGCCGACGGCTGGCAGCTCCATTCGTCGGACGAATTCGACATGCGCGACGTCCGGTGGGGGAAGGGGCTGCTGCGCGGCGTCGCTTCCGGCGACGACGCCGTGAAGGCGCTTCTCGAATCCCGCACCGCGTCGCTGGCCGCGATCGAGGAGGCCGCCGGAGAGAGCGAAAACCCCGCGGCGAAGAACAAGCTGCTGGCGGAAGCGGCGCGGGCGAGGGCCGAGGACGGCGACGTGGAGGCGTGGGCGAAGCTTGCGGCGCAGCTTCCCGAGGACGACCGCGCGATGCTGCAGCAGACGCTGTTCGTGCCGGGCCGGCGCTGCATCGCCTGCGGCGACGACGAGAAGAAGCTGAAGGCGGTCGCGGAGCTCGCGGACACGCTGATCGACGCGATGGAAAAACGCTTCGGAATCGTCCCCGCGGGGCGCGGAAAGCCTCGCATCCTGCGCCTTCCGCATGACGAGTCCGGGTTCATGCTTCACCCGTCCTCGTGGTCCTACTCCGAGATCGTCTGGTTCGTGGGCGAGGGAGACGAGGACAAGCCCGCCGACCCGCAGAAACTCGCGCTCGCGCTCGCCGACGCGTGCGTCACCTGGTTCGACGACGCCGACCAGTGGCGCCGCTGGCTCGCCGCCGGCGCGATGGCGGAAGCGTCGCTCCAGACGAAAGAGACGCCCGCAGTGCTCGAAGCGGAAGTGAAGAACATCCCCGCCGCGCGCAACGTCGTCGGCGGCCTCCTGCGCATCGCGGTCGAGTGCTCCCGCCGCTACGGCGACGCCACGCTCGGGCGAGCGATCCTCGCCGCGCGAAAGGATGGCGCCCGCCGCGAAGGCCAGCGCGGCCGCGCGATCTGCCTCGACGAGATGGTGAAGGCGCTGGTGAAGGAAACGGGGAAGGAAAGCGAAGTGCGCGAGCTGTTCGACAGGTAGCCGGGCGGGAGAATGGCCGGTACTGCATTCCTCCACGACCCTTGCCGTAGCGCCGCTCAGCCGTTACGAATCATGCGCGGACGCCGCACTTCAGGTCGTACGCGTTCTTCGGGCATGGCCCCGAATTCAACGACAACCACAGAGGACGCAGAGAAAAACAGCATTGTCGTTTCTCTCTGTGCACTCTGTGGTCGCCGTTTTTCCACATGACAAGAATAGCGGGTATTCCGAAAAAAGCTGGAGAAGGAGTTGCATTACCGGCCATGCACCCTGGCCGGGCTTGCATCAAGAGTGGTAGCCGTACTTCCAGTTAGAATCTAACGCATGCGAAAACAGAGCGGTGTTCGCTTCGCATCAGTTGCTGAAGTCAGGCTCGGGCTTTCAATCTACCTGGCTCGTGCCAGGAACCGGCACGAAGCCATTGTGGTGACGCACAATGGGGAGCCTTGGGTGCTGATTCAGCCGCTGCGCGACGGCTCACTCGAAGAGTTGGATTGGCGACTACTTCGACTCGCTGGTCTGGCTCGGGGCTGGGAGGGGGAAGGAGACGAACTTTACGATTACCTGTAAGACAGAGCTTCGAGGGATGGATTACTTCGCCGCCCCGCATGCCGGGCACCCCGGCCGCCGCTTCCAGGCGATGTCTCGCGAGGTTCCGGCGAGGAAATCGATCACGCGCATCCGCCCCGCGAGCGGCTCGCCTTTCCCGAGGAGGATTTTGCACGCCTCGACGGCCATGAGCGTCCCGACGGCGCCCGCGGCGGGGCCGAGGACGCCGGCGGCCTCGCACGTTTCGGCGGGCGTGACGGGCGGGTTCTCGAAGACGCAGCGGTAGCACGCCGTCTTGCCGGGAAGAACGGCCATGAGCTGGCCGCTCCAGCGGACGACGCCGCCGATCACGAACGGCACTCCTTCGGCCACGCAGGCGTCGTTCACCGCGAATTTAGTCTCGGGGTCGTCCGTCCCTTCGACGACCAGCGAGCGCCCCTTCACCAGCGCCCGCGCGCCGGCGGCGGTGACGCGGACCGCAAGCGGCTCGACGATCACGTCCGGATTGTTCCTGCGGAGCGCCGCCGCAGCTGTTTCCGCCTTGGGTCGGCCGACGTCCGCGCTTCCGTAGAGGATCTGCCGCTGGAGATTTTCCACGGCCACCGCATCGTGATCGGCGATCGAGATGCGCCCGGCTCCGGCCGCGGCGAGGTAGAGGGCGGCAGGGCAGCCGAGTCCGCCCGCGCCCACGATGAGCACGCGTGCGTCGAGGAGCTTCCGCTGCCCGACACCGCCGATTTCCCGGAGCACCAGGTGGCGCGCATATCGATGAATCTGGTCTTCCGTGAACCCCATCATCACCCCGCAAGCAGTCGTGATCGTCCTACCCACTACCCACTACCCACTCCTGTCTACTCAATACTCAACACTCACTACTCAGCAGTTACTGCCCTACGTCGCCATCGAATCCACCATAGCCACCCCCACCGCGCCGAACAGCACGATCGGAAACCACGCCGCCGTCACAGGGTCCAGCCTTCCCGAATTTCCCGCATCCAGGAACGCGAGCACCGCCCCGAAAAACACGAGCCCCAGCCCCAGCGAAATCGCCACGCCCGCGAAAACGTTCCGCGAGCCGCTCTTCATGAGAAGCGGCACCCCGATCAGCAGCAGCACGAGATTCGACAGCGGCATCGTCCACTTCGCGTGCCACTGGACCCGCCAGAACGGCTGGTAGGGAAACTCCCGCATGTTCCGCTCGAGCTGCGAAAGCGTCGCCATCCGGAAGACCTGGTGCGACTCCTCGATGTCCTGCGGCCGCATGTCCGACTTCACCAGCAGCCCCTCCGGCGGAATCGGCCGCCGCTCCAGCCGCCGCTGCGTCGCGCCGTACGTCGTCTCCACCCCGTTCTTCAGCAGCCACCCGCCCTGGCTTCGCCTCCATTCCGCCGTCTCCGCGCGCACGTCCGCCACGCGGCGGAAATCGTCCCCCAGCCGCACCAGAAGCACTTTGTCCATCGTGTCCGCCTCGGACCGGTATTTCTCCGCGATCCAGTCCTGTCCCGCCCGGTCGCTCACGACCACCTGCTCCGAATTCCGGCTGCTCTTGATGGCCCTCTCCGTCTCGCGAAACTCCTCCGCCACGCCCGGCGCGACCTTTTCGTCGATGCAGAACATGAGCGCGGACACCATCGCCGACCCCGCGAACGCCGGAGCGAGGAAGCGGCGCGCGCTCCGGCCGCTGACCAGCACCGGAACGATTTCGTTGGAGCGGGCGAAGCGCGTGAGGGTGAGCATCATCGCGCAGAGGGAGACCATCGGGGCGACCCAGACGAAGAAGAGAGGCAGGCGGACGCCGTAAAAACGCAGCACCAGGCTGAAGCGGTTGACGTCCCTGGCGCTGAAGAAATCGTCCATGTGCGCGAGCAGGTCGGAGATGAGAAACAGGCCGACGAGGGCGAGCGCGGAAGCGAAGAAGGCGCCGGTCCAGGCGCGAAGGACATAGCGGTCGAGGGTTTTCACAGCCTCACGAACCTCCGGAACGTCAGCGCGCCGGCCGCGGCGAGGACGGCGTCGGCTGCCCAGACTCCCGCCCACGGCGGGACGACCTGCTGATCGGCGAGACGCTGGCCTCCGATCGCGAGAGGGAAGTACGCCGCGAAAACCGGCAGCACGACCGCCGCGAGCGCGGCGACGCGCCCCCCTCGCCGGAGCAGCATCGCCAGCGGCCCCGCCGCGATCGCGAAAAAGAGCGGCGCGGCCGACCACGAGATCCGGCGGTGGAATTCCGTCCACAGCGCCCTGTTTCCGTAGCGCGTCGTCATCCGGCCGTGCATCGCTTCCCAGAGATCCCCCGGCGGCATGTCATGGAGCCGCCTTCCTTTCGCAAACCGGTCCGACACGTCGATGTCCCGCGTCAGCTGGTCGAACATCAGGTCGCTCTGCACGTCGCGGCCTCTTCCGTTCGAGTGATACGTCACCATCGCGTCCTTCAGGTCCAGGATGAGCCGCGCATTCTCCTCGTCGAGCACCAGGCGCGCCTCGCGGGCCCGGATGCTCTCCTTGCTTCCCATCGGGTCGACCAGAAAGATGTCCGTCTCGATCATGGCGCCGTCGCGGAAGTCCTTGAAGCGGATGAAGGTCTTGCCCAGCCGGACCTGGCGGACGGCGGATCCGGCGGAGGCGGTGAGGCCTTCGAGGGCGCGGCCCAGAATATTGCGGCGGCTGTAGAGGGCGGCGGGGACGCCGAATTCGTAGAGCCACGCGCAGGCGAGCGAGAGGAGAGCGCCGAGGAGAAGTCCGGGGGCGAGGACGCGGAAGAGGTGGACGCCGTTGGCGCGCATGGCGTTGAGCTCGTTGTCGGCGGCCAGGCGGCCGATGGTGAACGTGACGGCGAGGAGGAGGGAAGCGGGGATGGTGATGAGGAGGACTTCGGGTACGAGGGACGGGAAGATCTGGAGGAGGAGAGCGAGGGAGACGCCCTGGACTTTGTGGAGCTGGGCGAGGGTGACGGCGATGAAGATGACGGAGGAGAGGCCGCCGAAGGCGAGGAGGAAAGAGCGGAGAGTTTCGGAGAAGACGTAGCGGGTGAGGATCATCGGGGGGAAGGGTAACTTGGGGGGGGAGATGGGGGGACGGGGAAATCGTGAGTGTGAAAATTGAGTGAATGAGTGAAGGGAAAGGCAACGAAACGAAAAACGAAAAACGAAAAACAAAAAACGAAAAGTCCGCTGAGGCGGATGCCGACTGATAATCCCTGCGATGCCTCCCCGCCCTGTCGTCCGCCTCCGCGTCCCCGGCACGCGGGGCCACCTTTTTTTCTTTCGGAAAATGGTCGAGTACGCGGACCGGAGCGTCGAGCCGGGAACGCTTGTCGACGTCGAGGACCGCACGGGCGCGTTCGCCGGGACCGGGTTCTACAACCCCGACTCGGAAATTACGATCCGGCTGCTCTCGACGCGGCGCGAGGAGAGCGACGACTTCATCGACGAACGGCTGCGGACGGCTGTGGCGCTTCGGCACGACCTGCTGAAGCTGCCGGAGGTCACGGAGGCCTACCGCGCCGCACACGCCGAGGGAGACGGGCTCACGGGGCTCATCCTGGACCGCTTCGGCCCCGTCCTCGTCGCCCAGCTCTGGTCGCGCGGGTGGTTCGTGCGGCGGGAAGCGCTTCGGGCATCGCTGAAGAAAGTTTTCCCGAACGCGTCGGTCCGATTCGTCGCCGACGACCGCGCGATGGAGAACGAGGGGTTCGAGATGCCCGACGAGCCGCCGCCCGGGCCCGTGGTGATTGCGGAGCACGGCGCGCAGTTCAGGGTGAATTTTACGACGGGGCACAAGACGGGTTTTTTCTGCGACCAGCGCGACAACCGGCGCGCGGTCGCGGCCATGTCCGCGGGGAAAACGGTGCTGGACCTCTGCTGCTACACCGGCGGCTTCGCGGTCCACGCGGCGAAGTCCGGCGCGAAAAAAGTCGTCGGCGTCGATCTCGACGAAGACGCGCTCGAGACCGCGAAGCGCAACGCGAAGCTGAACAAAGTCGCGGTCGAGTGGAAACACGGCGACGTCTTCGACATTTTGCGCGCCCTGCCGCGCCCTTCAGAGTTCGACCTCGTCATCCTCGACCCCGCCAAGCTCGCCCGCAACAAGCTCGAGCTCGGCAAGGCCCGCCGCGCCTACTACGACATGAACCGCCTGGCGTTCGGGGCCGTCGCGAAGGGCGGCGTGCTCGTCACGTGCTCATGCAGCGGGCTGGTTCCCGAAGCGGAGTTCCTGGAAATCGTGCGCGAGGCCGCGCGGTCGGCGGAGCGCGAGTATCGCGTGTTCCGGATTGCAGGCGCGGCGCCGGATCATCCTGTCAGCACGCTTTATCCGGAAGGCCGATATCTGAAAGCTGTGTTCGGTGTTGTCGTCTAAGCCGGGCCGGGTAAGTCCCTTCTCATGCCTTCACCTCGCTCGGCCCGGCTTACCGTGAGCGAGCCCGAAGGGCGAGTCGAACGGTTCCGAGGATGCGAGAGGGCGCAGGTGGGAAATCACTTACCCTGGTTCGCTTAGTTGCGAGTGGCCAGCGGCCAGCGGCCAGGAACGGCTACTTCGAGTTGCGCATCTCGATCCGGCGAAGCGCGTCCTGGGCGTCGGACCTTTCGCGCGGGGACGGTGACTCGCTCGACAGGTGACGCAGTACGTCGGCGGCTTCCGCGCTCCCGATCGCCTCCAGCACCTGCATCGCGCGCTGCCGGCGCAGGTTTTGCGACGACAGGCCGACGCGGCTCTCTGCCAGCCGCAGGAGCGACTCCAGTTCGTTACGCCATGCTCCCGGCGGCTGGCCGGTGAGCGCGCGCAGGAGCTCGGGTTCCGCCTGCACGCCGAGCCAGTGAAGTTCTTCGCGCGCGGAATCCCGCCGCACGAACGACTCGTCGCCCAGTTGCGCGATCAGGTCCCGGATGTGCGGTTGGTTTTCTTTCTCAGCCAGTCTTTCGCGAAGCAGCGCGGCCGTTTCCGCGCCGCCGAGTTCCAGGCGTCCGGCCGCCTCGAACGCCCGGTCGGCGCGCTGGCAAGAGAGGTCGCCCCAGTCGAGGATCGGATCGCGCGGCGGAGTGCGGTCGGGCGGAGCGGGCGCGGGAATGGCCCAGATACGCACGACACCGTCCTGGTGGTGTGTCGCCAGAAGGCGACCGTTGGGGGACCAGGCCAGGGTGACGGCGTTCGATTCCACCCGGGCGTCAAAAATGCGCTCCGTCCGGGTCGAGTCGAAAACCGCGATGCCGTTCGGCAATACTGCGAGACGGCGCCCGTCGGGTGAGAAGCGGAGCATGTTCACCCCCGACGTGCTCAGCTGAAGTTCGATCGGATACTTCTGGCCGGAGAAGCACAGACTGAGCCGATGTCCCTCTTCGAAGAGCGCCGTCAGCGAACCGTCTGGAGACAGGACGCCTGCACTCGGAACGCCACGATCCGCGAGGAGCATTTCCGTTACTACCGTCCCGGTAGTGGTATCCGTGTACGCGACTCTGTTCCCATGCGTACCGAAGCGCAGCAGGATGTCCCCGTGCGGGCTGAGCGTTGCAAAACCGGGGTCTTTTTCTCTGTGGACCCCGATCGAGGGCAGATCGGTCTGCGTCACGAGGTCACGGACGCGCAGCACTTTGTCCTGCCACCACACAAACGTGCTTCCATCCTCCGACAACGACGAGTACGCCGGCACCTCGGGAAGCGCTTCGAGCACGAAGTTCTGCCCGTTCGTCAAGTCCGTCACGCGCAGCCATGCGCCGCCATAGGTCGCGGCAACCAACGCTCCATCCTCACGCGCTGCCAGATCCAGTAGCTGGAACCCCGGCGCGACATAGCCGCGAAGTCGCTTCCCGGTCGCCGCTTCAAACGCATGGACTTCGGTGGCGCCCCGGCTTGCGAAGATCGTCCTGCCGTCCGGCGACCAGGCAATGAAGCGACATTTCTCCGGAGGATCGCCGCCGAGGATGTACCGGCCGGTGCTTGCAGACACGATTGCGATGGCGCTGGCTACCCGCGGAATTGCGACCTGGGTCCCGTCGGGAGAAAGAGCCACGAAGGACTGCGCCGGACGAGGAAAGGCGAGATTCCAGATCGTTCCCTGGCGGCGGGCTTTTTCCCGGAAGGCGTAACCGCTGTCGAACACGCCGACCAATTCGTCGCCGCCCGGCACGCGAACGAGGGAAAGCGCGCCGCTTCCCCCAAAGCGGTCCCAGCCATTCACTCTCTCCCCGGTCGTCGCGTCGTATTCCAACAGGGATCCGTGGCCGAATCGCGCGAAGATCCGGTCCTTGCGCTCGCTCCAGTCGACCCAGGTCACGAGGGAGGTGGGATCCGACGAGATCCGGTGAAGAACTTCCCCTCCCGGCAGGCTCAGGATCGCCGCGGGCGGGTCGTGTCCACCGATCACGAGCTTTGTGCCGTCGCTCGACACCGCCAGGGATCTGATTCGCGCGCAGGGGGAGGCCAGCGTCTCCGGCTCGCCGAGTTGAGACAGGTCCGTTACGTGGATCTTCCCTCCCGTTCCTCCGCTCACGAGCTTCTGAGTCCCGGGCACAAAGGCGAGGGCGTCCACCCTCTCCCCGTGGTCGATGCACCGGATTTCCTTCCCGGTGAGCGCATCCCAGACAACCGCTTCCCCCAGATTTCCAGTCACAACGCACGCTCCGTCCGGTGACCACGCGATCACGTTCGGCATGAACCGCTTCGAGTCCCACGACCTGACTTTCAGCCCCGTCGAGGCTGTCCAGATCGTCAGGATCCCCTCGAGATCACACGACGCCAGCCACTTCCCGTCCGGCGACCAGGCGACCGCGACGACGGTTTGTTGGTGCTGGAAGGGGTGCCGTTCGACGACCATGGATTCCGGCTCGGCGATTTCAAGTACCGGCCGCGGCTTCGCCGGCTCCTCGGCCGCGCATGCGAGCGCGAGGGCGCAGAAGGCGATGGCGGGGAGGGGTGCGAAGCGCATAGAGTGCCCGGCGCGATTATGAACGAACCGGGTTGGCGGCCGTTCGGCAATTTGCTCAGTCCCCGCCGGCGAAAGATCCGGTAGAATCCCGCCCCACCCGTGTCAACAAAGCCCATGTCCGGCATAGAGACGCTATTTGCCCTCACCGACGCGACGGACGTCCTCATCGTCCAGGAGGATGTCGCCGTCCGCACGGCGTGGGCGTCCGTTCTGCGCAAAGCCGGATACGTGCCCCATCCGCTGGATTCGATCGAGGCGCTCTTTGAAGCGCTTCTCGCCGGGCTGCACTGGCGGGCGATCGTGGTCGACCTGGGATTCCGCGGACCGGAGGCGACGGTGTTTCTCGACCGGCTGCGGCAGGAAGGGCATCCGATTCCGACTATTCTGACGGCGTGGGATCATGCAGTGGGGAAATCGAAGTCGGCGAAGGCCTACCCGGGGCTCGCGTTCGCACCGGCTCCGCTTCAGGCCAAGGATCTGGGCGACTCGATCTGCGCGCTTCCCGCTCCGCCCCCGATGGATGCGCCCCGGCCGTCCTCGGGGATCGTGATCGCGCACCGGCCGGAGGGGATTACGAAGAAGGTCGGGCGGGAGAACAGTTCTCTGCTGCCGCACGCCGCTGCCGCGAAGGCCGAAGCGGAGAAGGCCGCCGCGGAGGAGGCCAGAACGCCCGTGCGGGACGTGAAGATGGACCGGGAGCTGGAGCGGGCGCGGGAGATCCAGGCCCGGCTGCTGCCGGAGACGATTTCGCAGCCGGAGGGGTATGAGATTGCGGCGCAGTACATTCCGGCGGAGGAAGTCGGCGGCGACTACTACGACGTGATCGAGCTGCCTGACGGGCGGGTGGCGATGCTGGTGGCGGACGTGTCGGGGAAAGGGATCAGCGCGGCGATGGTGATGGTGATGGCGCGGACGGTGTTTCACGCGACGGCGCCGCACGCGCAGAATGCGAAGAAGCTCGTGATGAACGCAGCGGCGAGCATCGCGCGGGATCTGCCGGGCGGGATTTTTCTGTCGCTGGCCGGGGGAATCCTGGACCCGAAGACGGGCGAAATCTCCATCGTCAACGCGGGCCACATGCCGCCGAAGCACTGGTCGCTGATGGACGGGAAGCCGATGGTCACGGACATCGACGTGTCCGGCGGGGCGATCGGGCTCGTAAAAGGACCGCTTCTCGAGCGAACGCTGAAGGACGCCACGTTTATTCTTCAGCCGGACGAGCAGCTCGTCTTCTACACGGACGGCGTGAACGAAGCGATGGACATCAGGAACGAGGAGTACGGGGACAAGAAACTGCATCTGGCGGTCAAGAAGTTCGGCGGATCGACGGCCACAGAGATGGCCCAGGGGATCCTGGACAGCGTGCTGTATCACCGGGGAGATGCGCCTGCGTCGGACGACATCACGATCCTTGTGGTGAGGCGGATCTCCTAGAGAGGCAGTGGGTAGGGGGTAGTTGGTAGGGGGTAGGAACGACAAAGACCTTTGATGCGCAGGGTCGTTCCTACCCCCTACCAACTACCCCCTACCCACTGCCCCCTACCGCAGCCATCGACCGAACCAGGCCACAATCCTCTCCAACCGGTCCACTCTCCGGTCCGGCCTCCCGCTCCTCGACATGCCATGCGGCTCCTGCGGGTATCGCACGAATTCGCACGGAACTCCCTTCCATTTCAGCGCCGCCCAGAGCTGCTCGGCCTGCTCCACCGGACAGCGGTGATCCTCTTCCTGGTGCTCGATCAGAACGGGCGTCTTCATGTTCTTGAGGTAGGCCAGCGGGCTCATCTTCAGGTATTTCGACGTGTTCCCCCACGCGTTGTCCTCGCCGTAGTAGCCCTTGGGCCACGCGTAGCCGAAGTCCGAGGAGCCCACGAACGAGAGGAAGTTCGAGATGCCGCGCGAAGAGACGCCGGCCTTGAAGCGGTCGGTGTGGCCGACGATCCAGTTCACCATGAAGCCGCCGTAGGAGCCGCCTGCGCAGCCGAGGCGGCGGCGGTCGAGGCGCGGCTCGAGGCGGAGGCACTCGTCGGTGAACGCCATGAGGTCGTCGTAGTCGAGCGATCCCCAGTCGCCGGCGCAGGCGCTCATGTGCTTCTCCGAATAGCCGGTCGAGCAGCGCGGGTTGCAGTAGATCACCGCGAACCCCTTCGCCGCGAGCACCTGGAATTCGTTGAAGTAGACCTTTGAGTACTGGGTCGCGGGGCCGCCGTGCACGTAGAGAACCGCCGGGCATTTCCGCCGCGCGCCGAGGCCGGGCGGGAGCAGGATCCAGCCCTGACTTTCGTATCCCTTTCGCGTCCGGGACCAGACTTCGCGCGGCATCGCGAGGCGCCTGGAAGCGACGAATTTCGCATTGAACGCGCTGATGGTCCGCGGGGCGCCGGCGCTCCCCTGAAATGCGTCGACGCGGACCTCCCCCGGCGTGTGGAGGTCCGAAAATGCCGAAACGATGCGCCTGTTCGCCCAGTCGACGTCCCAGTCGATCGGCACGCCGGGCTGCTGGAGAAGCGGATCGAGTTTTTTATTTGCAACGCCGGCTTTCCAGATCTCGGCGGCGCCCTCGCTCACCATCACGAACGCGACCTCACGCGAATCCGGGCTCCACGACGGCCGAGGCGTCGGCGGAATCCCGAACGTGTCGCTGATTGCGCTGTTGGAAATCGAGCGGTCGAGCCCGCGCGAAAGCAGCGCCGGCTTCCCGCCCGTTGACGGAATGAGCCACAGCTTCGTGTGCACCGAGCTCCACCGCGCGTCCGGGTCCGGCTGCCCCAGGAACGCGATCCACTTCCCGTCCGGGCTGACGCTGATGTTCGAAGCCCCGCCCGCGAATTTCCGGATCTTCACGAAGCGGCCGCCGCCGGCGGGGATCCGCCAGATGTCGTTCCGGTCGAGCTCGCGCTCGGGGTCGCCGGTGCGACAGGAGACGAAGTAGATCGCGCGGCCGTCCGGCGACCAGCAAGGATCGCCTTCCGTGTACTTCTCGTCGCGCAGGAGCTGTTTCCCCTTTCCGCCCGCCGCGTCCACGACCCAGAGGTGAGCCTTGCCGCCGGGCAGGAACCCCGCGCCGTCCAGCTTGTAGAACAGCCGCGAGATCTCCCTGACCATCGGTGATTCGTGCCCCGGCTCGCCCCGCTTCTTCATTTCTTCGCGTTTCGTCGCCTCGTCGTCCTGCGGCGTGAAGATCAGCGCGAGCTTCTTTCCGTTCGGGGACCACTCGAATTCCGAGATCGATCCGCCGAGATTCGTCAGCTGCCGCGCCTCTCCGCCGTCGGCGGCAATGACCCAGATCTCCGACTTGCCGCTCCGCGCCGACAGGAACGCGATCCTCTTCCCGTCACGCGACCACTTCGGCGACGACTCGCTCGCCTTGCCGTGCGTGAACTGGAACGGCTTTTTCGCGCCGGCGACGTCGCACATCCACAAGTGCGAGACGTTCTTGAGCTGTTCGCGGTCGGGCTGCGAAACGACGGCGACGGCGCGCGCGCCGTCGGGGGAAAGGCGGCATGCGACGGGTTGGGCGATGCGATAGATGTCGTCGATGCGAACGGCGCTGGGCATGGGAGGGTCCCGAAACGGGTTGAAGGGCGGGGAGAATAGCGAAGAATGCGAAGCGAAGCGCGGTTTAGAGGGATCATCGATCCTTCATCCGGGATTCAGCCGGCGTTCAGCGGGTTGTGGGACAATGGCGTTCGAACAGCAAATGGAAGGCGAAGCGTGAACTTCGATTTCGACGTGATCATCGTCGGCGCCGGGCCATCGGGGTCCGCGCTCGCCGCGCTTCTCGGCCGGGAGGGCGTCCGCACGCTTCTCCTCGACCGCGCCACTTTCCCGCGCGAAAAACTCTGCGGCGAGTACATGAGCCCGGGCGCGCTCGGCGTCCTCGAACGCCTCGGCGTGCTCGACGCCGTCGAGGCCCTTCCGCACCGCAAGCTCTTCGGCCACGAGATGTGGTCGTACGACGGCGTGCTCGTGCGCGGACGCTACGTCACCGTCGGCGAGCACCGCCCGTCGCGCCCGTACGGCCTCGCCGTCCGCCGCTTCCTCTCCGATCACGTCTTCTTCCGGAACGCCGCTTCGTTCCCGTCCGTGAAGACGCTTGAGAACTTCCGCGTCGACGGTTTGCTGCGCGAGGGCGGCCAGGTCCGCGGAGTCCGCGGCACCGGCCCCGACGGGCCGCGGTCCTTCACCGCCCGCCTCGTCGCCGGCTGCGACGGGATCAACTCCGTCGTCGCGCGCGAACTCGGCCTGACACGCCTCGACGACCGCTTCCGCAAAATCGCGCTCGTCGGTTACTGGCGCGGCATGGAGGCGGGAAACTGGGGCGAGGTCCACCTCCTCGACGAGGGATATTTCGCGATGGCGGCCGTCGACGACGAGCTTGTGAACATCAACTTCGTGCTGGACGGGCAAGCGCTGAAGGCTGCGAAAGGGGATGTGGCCGCGTTCTACGACGCCCACGTGCTGGGGAACCGGCGGCTCGCGGCGCGGATGAGAAACGCCGTGAGGACGGGTCCCGTGCGCGCAACCGGACCGCTCGCGAGGCGAAACCTCGGCTGCGTCGCCCCCGGCGCGATCCTCTGCGGCGACTCCGCGGAATTCGTGGACCCGGTCACGGGGGAGGGAATGTTCATCGCCCTGAGGTCCGCCGAGATCGCCGCCGAACTCGTGGTGGAAGCGCTCAAAACAGGCGACGAGACGCTTCACCTCTCCGCGTGGCCCGTGCGTCGGGACGCCGAGTTCGCCGGGCGCCACCGCGCCTGCCGCCGCGTCCAGCAGTTCCTCCCGCGCCGCTGGGCCGTCAACGCGATCCTGCGCCGCCTCGCCGCACGCCCCGACCTCGCGGACTGCGTGATCTCGATGTCGGGGGACTACGTGCCGCCGGAAGCGGTCTTCAACCCGCGCTTCATCCTTTCATTCCTGAACCCGTTCGCGCACGGCGCGCCGCCGGAACCGGTTTCCGCGGTTGGCGCGGGGGGAGTAGAATCAAGCGTCGAAGGGAGACGCTGATGTCCGCGAAGCTCGCCACGGTGATTCGATCGCTCGCCCTCGTCGGGCTGGGAGTGCTGGCGGGCGCCGGCGGCGGTATTGCGGCGTGGAAGAAGCTGAATCCGCCGCCGCGGCCGCGGCCGGACGTGGCGGGGCCGCCGGGCGGTGCTTCGCTCGCGCCGCCCGAAGAGCCGCCGGAGGAAGTCGAGCCGACGCCGGAGCCCGTGAAACCGCCCGGGGAGGTGAAACCACCCGTTGAGGTGAAGCCGCCGGACGAGCCTCCGGCGAAATCCCCGGACCCGGGCCCCGAGTTCTTCGGCTTCCGCGTCGGCTCCGCAGCCCGCGCGCCGGAACCGAAGCCCGAGCCGAAACCGGACCCGAAGCCGGACCCGAAGCCGGAACCGGCGCCGGTCGCGAAGCCGCCCGCGAAGCCCGTCATTTCCCGGCTCACGTTCATGAAGGACCGCTGCGTCGCCGGCTTCGACGGCAAGTCGACGCTTCATGATTTCTCCGGCTGGACCCGGTCCGTCACCGGCTCTCTCGAGTACGAGAAAGGCCGCCTCGCCGAGACGGCGAAAGCCTCCTGTACGATCGACGCACGCACGCTCGACACCGGCGACGCGGACCGCGACAAGGAAATGCACGAGCTGCACCTGGAGTCGGCGAAATTCCCGGACATGAAGTTCGAGGTCGCGGCGGTGAGGATGACCGGCGCCGAGTCGATGGCGATGACAGGCTCGATCGAGATACACGGCGTGAAAAAGGACGTCGAGATCCCCTGCACTCTCAAGGTCCGCCGCGACGGCTACGTCTACGCGAAGGGAGAGCTCAAGGCGAAGATGACCGACTTCGGGATCAAGCCCCCCTCGAAGATGGGGATGATCAACGTCGAGGACGAGATCCGGATCTGGTTCGAGGTGTGGGCGGAGCCGGCGAGGGGAGACCGCAAATGACGCGATGCGTCAAATTCCTCGCGGCCGCCCTCCTCGTCGCGGGTTGCTCGTCGTTCGAGAAGAAGCCCCCGCCCGAGCCGCCCGAGGCTCCGCCGGAGGAGACCGAGCCTCCGCCGGAACCCGAGCCGCCCCCGGCGGAACCCGTCGAGCCCTCGAAACCCCCCGTTGAACCGGTCAAACCCCCCGATCCGGAACCCGCCAAGCCCCCGGCCCCGCCCCGCCAGGAACTCCCCGGCTCCTGGACATCCACTACCGCTTCCGGCCCCGGCTCCGCTTCCGTCCGGCGCGTCGACATGGAGTTTTCCGCCGATGGCGCGTGGTGCGGCTCGATGCTCGTCGAAGTCGACGGCAAGAAGCGCTTCGAGTCGCTCGACGGAACCTGGTCGCTCTCGGAAAGCAAAGCCACGGTCAAGCTCGGTGATGGACGCGAGCGTGCGTGGGCCGTTTCGTGGGACGGCGCGACGCTGATCCTGCGCGACGGCGACGCAGAGCTGCGTCTTCGAAGGGTCGACTGAGAGCGCGGGCAACGATCGTCCGGAGGCTCGCGTCACCGGCCCAACC
>WSZJ01000299.1 GCA_009773755.1 Planctomycetota bacterium
GAGGCGGGCGTCCTCGCGCGAGAAGCGGGCGCGGGGATGAAGCCGTCCGCGGCGCCGGCGGCGAAGCGCGGGGTCTGGGAAGCGGAGGACCGCGCGAAGGCACTGGAGACGGAGTCGATCGAGGCGTTCAGCGCGGCGAGCGCCGGGCTCGCCTCAGCGCTCGGAAACGCGCCGGGTCACGCGGGGGCGCGAAGGCTGCGGGCGGAGCTTCACTGGGAGCGGTTTCTCGAGTCGGACGAAGCGGGGGACGCGGGCGGCGCGCTGCTGAACCGCCGGCTCGCGGAGCGATTCAACGACGGCAGCCTCGACGCTGCGCTGAAGGGCGACGGGGTCCTGTCGGTGGTGGCGCGGGCGTATCCGTGCCGGTGCCTGCTCGAGGGTCGCGACGTGCGGCCGGAAGAATTGGCGGTCCTCGACACTCACCCGTGGAGCGGCCGTTGGCTCTCCGGGCCAGCCGACGACCGCCAGCGCGATCTCGAGCCCGCCGCGCCGCTGAAGTTGCGCGTCCACGCCCGCTCCTGCGAGCCGCGAGCGGTCACCGGCGCAGGCGTGTGGGCGTTCCGGCTCGAAGAGCGGGACCGCGTGCTCGTGCCGGTGACGCCGCCCGGCCCGGCGGGTCCGCCGGTCCCCGCTGCGGCACTCGACGCGCTCTTTCCCGGCTCGCCGTACCGTCCCGCAGGCCCCGGCCTCCACCTCGGAAACACGCCGGTCGCCCCGAGGGCGTGGCCGATGGGGTCGTGGCTCCTCGTGATCGCCCAGGACGGCTACGACCCGGCGCGGGCGCCGGTGCTCGTTCAGCGTCAGGAGAGCGTGGAAGCGGAGGTAACGCTTTTCCGCCCCGGCGAAGTCCCCGCGGGAACGGTGCCGGTGCGCGCGGGGAAGTTTCTGTTCCAGGGGGACCCCGGGAATGCCTACACGGAGCCGGGCGACGTCCGCTTCCTGGACGATGTTTTTATTTCGCGATTTCCCGTGACCTGCCGCGATTATTCGGAGTTCCTCGGGGACCTGGCAAAGCGGGACCCGGCGGAAGCGGCGCGGCGGGCGCCGCGGGAGTCTCCGGGCGCGGCGGCGTCTTGGGCGCAATCCGGGAATGACTTTCCCGTCCCGACGGCGGAGTGGCGGAAAGCAGCGCCGGCGGAGCTGGCGGCGCGGGCGAAGCCGCTTGCGTACGCGGGGCTGGACTGGCTGGAGGAGTGGCCGGTCTTCGGTGTGGACTGGACGGACGCGGCGGCGTTCGCGCGGTGGCGGGCGGAGCGCGAGGGCCGGCTCGTCTGCCTGCCGCATGAAGTGTGGTGGGAAAAGGCGGCGCGCGGTCCCGACCGGCGTGCTTTCCCGTGGGGGAACGTCGCGGACCCGGCGTTTTCGAACACGCACGTGTCGCAGCCGGAGTCGATGCGGCCGGCGCGAGTGACGGAGTTCCCGCTGGACGAGTCCCCTTACGGCGTGCGCGGAATGGGCGGGAACATCCAGCAGTGGGCGCTGAACGAGAACGTGAAGACGGGGCGGCGGTGGCAGATGATCCGCGGCATTTCGTGGCCGCAGTCGCACGCGCAGGCGAGGGCGAGCTACCGGACGGCGGGGACGAGGGAGTACGTGAATTTCACGGTGGGGTTGAGGCTGGCGGGGGTGGTGAGGCTCTAGTCGTGGCCTTTCCCTTTCCCTTTCCCCCGCCCTCGAATGTCATGCCATCTCCCATCGTCATTCACTGGCTTCACGTGATTGCCAACGGTGAATCGATAGCCTTGCGGGAACGGGAAAGGGAACGGGAAAGGGAAAGGAAATGCTCCCTTACCCCGCCCTCTTCCAGGCCCCCGGAATCTTCAGCGCCCCCGGCGTCACACAAAACCCCGCCGCCGCAGGCTTCTTCGCGCGCGCCGGCCGGCTCTTCATCTTCTTGACCGTCGCTCTGATGTCGACCACCGCCTCCGCCATCCCCCTCCACCCGCTCTTCGCCCTCTCCGCCAACCTCAACCCCACCGCCTTGAAGAACCCGATCACCCACCCCATCGCCGACGCCAGCACCCCGATGGCTCCCCGCGATTCCTTCGCCGGGATCACCAGCACGTCCGGCGAAAACGGCACATTTACATTCTGGGTCGCCGTCATTTTCTCTCTCCTTCGGTTTCCGGATCCGTGAGCACGACGTCGTCGATCTCGAGCGTCGGCCCTGCCTTTCCCCCCACCAGCAACGGGTCGATCGAAAACCCGAGTTCCACAAGCGATTCCCCGGCCGCCGGCTCCTTCGCCCCCGTCGGCCCTCCGCCGAACTGCTTCCCGTTCACCACGAGCTCCTGCCAGTCCCCCTTCTTCACCGGCACGATCGCCGCCCAGGGGAGCGATACGTCGCGCGTCTGGAAACGCATTCCAACCTGCACGCTGGGGGCGTTCGTGCGGACGCGGAGGCGGACGGACAGCCGGCGACTCCAGGGTGCGGGTCTGGGAAGCGGCACCCATGCCGCGACGACGCCGCCCTGCGCGACCCCGGCCTCGAACCCCACGGGCTTGTCCGCGAAGTCCTCGAACAACCATGTCTTGTGCCGCGGCCGGAACGCCGCGAACGGCCCGAGACGCTTCGCCGATTCCTTCGATTCCAGCTCGGAAGCCAGGACGACGCCCGCGGGCGTCACGAACGCCTCGCCGGTCAGGGTCGTCGCGTCGTCGGCGAATTGCCAGCGTGCGCCGGAACTCTCGACCAGCGCTTCGCCCACATGCACGAACAGGCACATCGTGTCCGCATCGCGGCCGAGAGAAGCGACGGTCCCCCTTTTCAGGAAGACGGTGTCGCCGTCGACGCGGAAGGCGGCGTTGGTGGAAGCGGTGAGCGTGTCGTGGAGGATGGCAGCGTTGGCGACGCGTTTTTTCGAAGCGGCGATTTCGCCGGTGACGTCGAGGAGGCGGACGGATGCGAGGACGCTGGCGTCGCGGACCTTTGGCGGCGGCTTGACGGGATCGGGCTTCGGCGGCTCGGTGCGATCCGGCGGCGGCTTCGGCGGTTCCGGATTCGGCGGCTCAGGCTGGGGCGGCTCGGGCTTGACGGGCTCCGGCTTCGGCGGTTCCGGTTTCGGCGGCTCTGGTTTCACGGGCTCCGGTTTCGGAGGCGCCGGCTTCGGTTGGGCCGGGGTTGCGGGCTCGACCGTCTTGACCGGGTCGCTGCTGGAAGCGCTCTCCTGCCTTCGCCCGGCGCGGGCGTCCGGCGCGGCGCCGTGGTGCGTCCGCCAGAAGGCGAATCCGATGAGGGCGGCAGCCGCGATCGCAGCAGCGACACCCCAAGGCAACCTGTTGGCAGGCTTGGAGATACGGCGCGTCGTAGCCTTTTCGCCGCTTCCCATCCCGACCGCAATCTGCCGGCACTCGTCGCAGTCCGCCAGGTGCTCGAGCAGCCGCTCCCGCTCCGGCGCCGGGAGCCTCCCCTCCGACAACCGCGCGAGCGTTTCGAGTCCGGGGCACCTCATACCTGTCCGTCACCGCCCGCCCGGAAATAGTACGCGCAATTTTTTCCGCGCCCGGATCAGCGTCGGCGACACGGCGTTCATCGGAATCGCCATCAGCCGCGCGATGTCCTTGTAGCTCGCGCCATCAAAGTGAAAGAGCTTCAGGATCAGCCGGTCCCGCGCCGGCAGCCGCGAGAGCGCCGCGCGCACGGCCTCGCTCCGCGGCGCTTCCTCGTCGGGAACTCCCGGCGCGATCAGCTCCGGCGCGTCCTCGAGGGGGCGGAAGCGCAGCCAGCCTTTGCGTTTTTCCGTACGCAGGTGATTGAGCGCGACCTTCGTCGCGATCGCCCGCAGGTACGCCCCGAGCGTCGACCGTCCTTCGAACGCCCGGAGGGCCGCGAAATCGTCGAATTCGCGCAGGAATTCCTCCCAGGCCGCGGGAGCCTTGGCGACGCACCGCCCGATCAGATCGCGTTCGTCCATGGCCCTCGCTCTGTTCCGATGGAGGATTCATCGGAATTGAAGCGGGGCGAGCCGGAGGGTTCCGGTGTTCGGGGCGATAACCGGTCCGAAAGAACTATCCGGTGTTCGCTTAGAGATCCCAGGGGCGCGAACGAATCGGCCAGGGTCGCGGGGCCGGCCGGACCCCTGGGGGCGTTTCGACGCGTCCACCGTGAGCGGGCGAAGCGAGTCGAACGGCTTCGCGCCCAGGGGTGGACCCTTCGACTCGCTTCGCTCGCTCAGGGTGGACTGACGGAGGCTGAATGACCGCCTGTTGATTCACACCGACCTGCGGCGACGCCTCGGCCATTTGCGCCAGCGGGATCCCGTCCTCGGCCGCGCACCGGGGCACGACGAACGTGTGCAGCTCCGCGATCACGTCCTCTTCCGCGCGAAGCCCCAGCAGCCCGGACAGCCGCCGCCGCTGGCTGCCGACGATCGCGAACAGACCGCGCGCGAGCGGCATGAGCGCGGGCGACGAGAGCCGCTCCGCCCACTCGCGGTACTCGACGAGCGCCCAGAGCGACATCAGCCACGCCTTCGTCCCCTTCCAGACTTCGCCCGTGTCCGCGACCGCCGTGAGTTCTTCGGGCTGATCCGGCAGTTCGAGGCCCGGGAAGCGCTTCGCCGATTCGGCCGACCTGGCGGGAACGAAGTCCATTTCGACGAATTTCGGCTGAAGCGAGAGCCAGTTGCGGCAGGTCACGCAGAATCCGCAGGTGGCGTCGTAGAGGATGGTGATGCGGTTCATGGGATTTTCCCCGAATGAGGGCTTCCGCGGTCCCCCGGCCGCGCGGGCCGGGGGACCTGGTTCGGGACTTCTACGCAACGCCCGGCGTCCTGGAGATTCTCACGCCGTCAGGGGAGACGGGCGGCGGCTGGTGCTTGAGCATCGCTCTGCGGCGCATGCGGCTGAAGACGTAGATATTGAAGAAGTGCATGGCGCCGAGAACGAGTAGGACGAGGCCGATGCGGGTGCTGAAGGACTCGATGGCGCCGACGGCGTCGCCGGGCTTGTCGCCGTACTTGAGGGCGAGGCAGACGTAGCCGACGTTGATGAGGTAGAAGCCGACGACGAGGAGGTGATTCACGGAATCGGCGAGGGCCTCGTTCCCGAGGAACGTGTCGACCAGGAAGATGCGGCCGTTCTTGTGCAGGGTCCGTGCGACCCAGACGGTGGTGGCGATACTGGCGAAGAGGTAGGCGACGTACGTCCAGGTGGTGGGGTTCATGGCAGGCCCTCCGAAAAGGGGTTGAAGGCGGAGGGAGAGAGTGCAAAGGGCGGGCGAGAGGCGGAGGGGAGCGGTAAGTCGTGATTTGTCAGAAGTTTCGGTCATTACAGAAATGTTCGACAGAGGCTGATGTGCGGCAGGATTGCTGAAGAGAAGCCTGGCCGCCGCGCCGGGCACTTTTGGCGAGAATTCACCTTGATTTTCCCCGCGGGGAAAATAGCATCTCGAATCAGTCACTTTCAGAGAGGAGGGGTGAGGCAACGCGGGAAAACGACCTGAACGAGCGAACGAACTCTACGACGCAGAGGCCGACTACCGATCTCATCACATCCAAATTCACCCAAGGAAAACAACCCATGCGTAAAAGGGGCTTCACGCTCATCGAACTGCTCGTCGTTATCGCGATCATCGGCATCCTGGCCGCCCTTCTGCTCCCCGCTCTCGCGGCCGCCAGAAAGTCCAGCCG
>WSZJ01000056.1 GCA_009773755.1 Planctomycetota bacterium
TGTCCTTCCGCGGCCAACGATCCGCACGGGGAGCTGCCGGCGCTCCCGCCGCGGGAACGGCGCCCGGCGGCAAGACCGGGGCCGGCGGAACCGCAGCCCCAGGCGCCGCAACCGGACGCGGACGGAATCCCGGCTTCCCTTTCGTGTCCTCCGCGCCCGGAAGCGGCAGCCGCGGCCGCCGCTTCGGCGGGGCGTCGGCGTTCCCGGGCGTCAGGATCTCGATCACGTCCGAGCCCCAGCATTTGATCCACTCCCCAGTCTCGAGCTGAAGCTGAAATTCCTGCGCGATCACGTTCTGGTCCGCAACCTCGCCGTCGCCTTTCTTCGTCTTCACCTTCGCGCCGATGTTCGGCAGCAGCTTCCGCAATTCGAGGTACACGTCGTTCTCGTACTTCAGGCAGCACTTCAGTTTTCCGCACCGCCCGGAAATCTTCTCCGGGTCCAGCGTCGTGCGCTGGTTCTTCGCCATCTTCATCGTGATCGGCTCGAAGTCCTTGATGAAGGTCTGGCAGCAGAGCTGGCGTCCGCAGGAGTTGTAATCGCCGACAAGGCGCGCCGAGTCGCGCGCGCCGATCTGTCGAAGCTCTATGCGCGCCTTGAATTGCCCGGTCAGGTCCTTGACGAGGTCGCGGAAGTCGACGCGGTTTTCGGACAGGAAGTAGAAGATGACTTTTTCGCCGCCGAGGAGGTGCTCGGAGCAGACGAGCTGCATGTCGAGCTTGAGATCGGCGATCTTGGAAGCGCAGAAGTCATACTCCTGGACTTCTTCGTTGAGGTGCAGTTGCTGCGCGGTGGAGACGTCCTCGGACGTGGCCTTGCGGAGGACAGTGCCGCTGATACCGGGCTTGTCGTACTCGCTGCGCCGTTCGCCCTCGGCCCTGTGCCGGTGCTGGGCGGGTTTTTCCTTGTTGATGACCAGGATTTCGCCGAGTTCCGTCCCGCGATCCGTGGCCAGAACGCAGCGAGTCCCGCGCTTGACTTCAGGCACGTCGCAGATGAAATCGGCGACGTACCGCATTTCCCCATACCGGGCAGTCACCAGCACGATGAGGCTCCTTTCGCCCTTGCCCTTGCCCTTGCCCTTGCCCTTCCTCGCAACCCGCAACCCGCAACTCGCAACTTCAAGCCACCAGCGCCCACTCTATCGTGAGTCGGACATTCGCATTCCGCCTCAGGTAAGCATCCGCCTGCAGCAACGTCTCAAGCCGCTCGATCAACCGATCCGTGGTCACCTTCTCCAGCACCTTCCCCAGCTCCGCCAGCGTTTCCGGATCCGCCGCTTCCGCCCCATTCTCCCTCGACATCACCAGATCGCGGTAAAACAACGCGAGAATCGCAAGACACGTCCTCGCCCTCTCCCGCGTCTTCCGCAACGACTTCCTGTAATCGGCGATGGCCGTATCCGGTTCGCCGTCTTTTTCCCCGGAATCCTCGGCCTCCGCGCCTTCCTTGATCAGCGCGTCGAGCGCTTCGCCCATGTCGTAGTTCTCGGGGTCGCGCGCCCGTCCCGCCGCGATCTCGCGCAGCTTGTCCCGCGTTTCCTTCCATCCGTCCTCCGCGTAGGCCACGGCCTTTCCCATGCTCCCCTGCGCAAGACGTGCAAGGAAGCGCGCGTCCGCGGCCGCGATCCCGCTCCGCTCCTCGAGGCGCTTCGAAATCAGCGCGTCTGCGATCGGGCGGAAGCGCACCCTGTGGCATCGAGAATGGATGGTCGCCGGAAGCGAAGCGGGCGACTGGGTGACGATGAGGAAGAGGTTTCCTGCCGGCGGCTCTTCGAGCAGCTTGAGGAGCGCGTTGGCCGCGTCGTCGCCGATCGGGTCGTCGAAGAGCACGACGCGCGAGTCGCCGGCGGCGATTTTCGAAGCGAGCCGGGCGTTCAGATCCCGCACGCTCTCGACGTCGATGACGGTTTTCTGCACGCCCTTCCTGTCGGTCGGCGGCGTGAGGTGCACGAAGCTCAGGCTGTTGCCGCTCTCGATCTGCCGGCACGAGTCGCACGCGCCGCACGCGTCGTCCGCCGGCTTCCGGCAGAGAATCCACTTCGCCAGCGCCCGCGCAAAGGTCCCTTTGCCCACGCCCTCGGGCCCCGTGAACAGGTACGCGTGCGCGAGCCGCCCCGACTTCCGCGCGTGGCGGAAGAAGGCGGTGGAAGTGTCCTGCCCGAGAATTTCGCGGAAGGTCACCGCAGGATCTCCACGCGGGCCCAGATGTCGGAAGCGACATCGTCTTCTTGACGCGTTGCGTCAATGACGTCGACCTTCGGGAAGAGCGTACGGCTCGCCAGATATCCCTCGCGCACCTTGCGATGGTACTCCAGTCCCTTCATCTCCATCCGGTCGAACCCCCGCTTCACGCGGGAGAGCCCCACCTCCGGGGGAACGTCGAGGATCACGAGCAGGTCCGGGACGAGGGTGCCGATGGCGTGCTGCCCGAGATCCACGACATTGGCCTTGCCGAACCCACCGGCGACGCCCTGGTAAGCGACCGTGCTCGAGATCCAGCGCTCGCAGACGACGGTTTCCCCTCGACTCAAAGAGGGGAGGATCGTCTCTTGGACCAGTTGGGCGCGGGCGGCCATGAAGAGGAATGTCTCGGTGTTGGTGGTGAGGGTCACTTCAGGGTCCAGGAGGATCTTGCGGATCAATTCGCCGGCGGGGGTTCCGCCGGGTTCGCGGAGGTGCTGCACGCTGCGCCCTGCCTCCCCGAGTCGCTTCACGAGCCGCAAGGCCTGAGTGGATTTGCCGCAGCCATCGGGGCCGTCGAGGACGATGAAGAGGCCGTCAGGCACCTGGCATCCTTCGCAAGTTTAAGGGGGTCAAGGCGTTACAGCGTGAACGGCTCATTTTCAGCCGTGCCTTCCGCCCCGTCAAGCAGAACCTCCTTTGGTGAGTCAGCCATGATCCCGTGGGTTGCGTCCGAAGGGCGCAACTCACGAAATCAAGCGGGTCGAACCACCAGCGCCTCTTTCAGCTTCTTCAGCAGAGGGCGCAGCGCCTCGCCCCACTCCGGCATCTGCTCCGCGACCACTTCAACTTCCTTCCGGGCGCGCGTGAAGAGCTCCCGCGCCGCCGCCACTTCCCCGATCGCTGCGCGTGCGCGCCCGAGATAAATCCGCGCGCGAATTCCGATTTCCGATTGCTCGGACCCCATTTCGCGAAGAGCTGAAAGCGCTCTCTCTTCCGCCTTCACGGCTTCCGCTGCGCGCCCCAATTCCAGTAGCACCAGCCCCTGGGCGATCAGCGCGGGCGCGAGAAGCCTCCGCAGGCCGGCGCTTTCATGCCGCGCGACGGCTTCGTTGATGGGACCGAGCGCCTCGGGCCACCGTGCCTGCGCGATCCGCATGTCGGCAAGATAACTGTTGGCCTGCGCAGCCCCCACGCCCGCCGGACCTTCGGAACGAGTGGCGCAGCCGATCGCTTCAATCAGCACGCGTTCCGCTTCCTCGTGCTGCCCGATCCGAATCAGTCGCAACGCCTTCAGATTCAAAATCGTCGAGAGGTACGCCTCCGCCCGGATCTCGCGCGTCAGCTTTTCGGCCTCCGCGATCTTCGACTCCGCGGCGTCGTACGAAGCGCTGCTTCGCAGCAACGTACCCGCTTGCGCCCCGAGGCACATCGCGAGAGACGGCCGCGAGCCGGTTTCCCTCAGGATCTTTTCTGCCTCCGTCAGCATCGCCATCGCTTCTTCATGCCGTCCTTCAAATCCCAGCAGTCTTCCGCGTGCCCGCAGCCATGTCGCCAGGCCGGGCAGGTCCCTCCGTTCGCGAATGAGCGGCTCGATCCTGTCCAGGTCGGCCAGACCGCCGCGGACGTCTCCGAGAAGGTCGAGGACCACGACACGCTCATTGATGAGAGGGAGGATTGCGAAGCGGTCCGTGCTGCGCGAGGCCAGGGCCTCGGCGTGGTTGAGAACTGCGAGCGCCTCGCGAGCGTCGCGGCGCCGGACGAGCCGGGAAATCGCGACTTCGACGCGCACGGCGTCCCCGATGCTGCCCGCTGATTCCAGGACGCGCCCGGCTTCCCGGAGTTCCGCGAGAGCGGCGCCTTCCTCGGACGGACCGCCTCCGAGCGAGTGCCGATTCAGCAGAAGACGCGCCTCCTGCACGGGATCTCCGATTTCCGCTGCCCAACGCCGCGCCGGCTCGATCGCCGCGAGCCCCCGCTTCGAGTCCCCCATCCACGAGTATTCCTGGGCAAGGAACATGGCGGCCTCAACGCCGACCACCTCCGCCCGGCCACCGAGCGAAAGCGCCGCTTCCATCATGCGGACGATCTCTCCGTGCGCTCCGCGGGTATGCAGAAGCGGCGCGAGGGCGACCGCCGCCCGGCAGGCCCACGTGGCCTCCCGATTCTCCATGGCCCACTGGTGCACGGCGCGGATGTTCTCGCGGTCGAACTCGATCCGTTCGGCTTCTCCCGCCGTGAATTCCCGCTTTTCCCGCAAGGCGGATTCCTGAAGCGCCACGCACTGTGCCGCGTGTCGCCGGCTCAGCGAATCGCGTTCTTCCGCCGTGGACGACTCGCGCCATTTCTGCCGGCCGTAGTCCTGGAGCGACAGATAGAGGCCGAAGCGCGTGCCGAAAGGCGTTGTCCACGCGCGAAGAAGGCTCTTCTCGCGAAGCGTCTGTACGGCCGTGATCGCGTCCGGCGCTTCCGCAGGAAGGCGAAGCACGGATTCCGCGTCTTCCAGGAAAAACCCCCCATGGAACGCGCAGAGCTGCTGAAAAGCCACCCTCTCCCAGGGCGCGAGGATTTCGTAGCTCCAGTCGATGGCGGCGAGAAGGGTCTGCTGGCGAGGCGGGAGATCGCGACGGGTGGAGCGAAGGACCTGGAAACGCTGATCGAGTCGGGCGAGCATTTCCGCGGGTTTGAGGACTTTCATGCGCGCGGCGGCGAGCTCGATGGCGAGCGGAATCCCGTCGAGCCGCGCGCACAGTTCCGCGACGGCGGGCAGCGTGGACGATTCAACACGGAAACGCGCGTCGGCCTCGCGCGCCCGCTCGAGAAACAGGCGCACGCCGTCGTAAGCTTCGATTCGCGCCGTCATTTCGCCGTCGTGCGCCGGGGATGGAAGGCCCAGGGGCGGGACCTCGAACTCGCGCTCGCCCGCAATCCCAAGCAGCGCCCTGCTCGTTACGAGGAACCGCGCTTTCGGCGCCGCCCGGAGCCACCGCCCGACGGTCGCGGCGGCCGCTTCGACGACCTGTTCGAAATTGTCGAGCACGAGAAGCAGGGGTTTGCGGAACCCAAGGGCGGATGCGACGCGTTCCGCGGGATCCTCCTGCTCCGCGAGAGGCACTCCCAGTGCTCGCGCAGCCGACAGCGCCACTCCCGGCCCGTCGCGCTCTTCGGAGAGATCCGCAAACCAGACGCCTCCCTCAAAGCGGTCGAGGAACTCGGTGCCGAGACGAAGGGCAAGGCGCGTTTTTCCGGTTCCGCCCGGACCGGTGAGGGTGACGAGACGCGTCGCGGGGTTGTCGAGGAGTGCGGACAGGTCGCGCAACTCGCGTTCGCGGCCGATGAAACTGGTGGTGGGCAAGGGAAGGTTCGTCGGCCGTGCGGAGACGGTCTTGAGCGGGGGAAACGCCCTCGCGGCGAGCGACCGCGGAAGCACCTGCCAGATTCGCTCGGGCCGCTCGATCCCCTTGAGCCGGTGCTCGCCCAGGTCCGTCGCCGCCGCAGCGTCTCGCGCTTCAGCGGCAAGTTCCCAGGTCACGGCTGAAACCAGGATCTGCCCGCCGTGCGCCGCCGCCGCGATTCGCGCGGCGCGATTTACCGCGGGACCGTAGTAGTCGGGCCTTTGTGTCGCGGAGTCCGTGATGCACAGCGGCTCGCCCGAGTGCACTCCGATCCGGACGCGCAGCTCCCCCGTTTCGGCCGGCCACGCGTGGCCTGACAGGGCCTCCTGCGCCTCGAGCGCAAATCGGACGGCATCGGAAGCGCGGGCGAACGCGACCATGAAGGCGTCGCCCTCCGTCTTGACTTCGAAGCCGTCGCGAGCCGCAAGCCGCTCCCGCAGGATCGCGTGATGGCGCGCGAGGACCGGCTGGAAACCCGCTCCGAGCTTTTCCCAGAGCTCGGTCGAGCCCTCCAGATCCGTGAAGACCAGGGTGACATTTCCGAGGGGAGCGGAGGGAGGCATGGTCCGCCCCTCAGGCGCCCGGCGGCGCCACGGGCCGCACGCGCGTCCGCACCATCGCGGCCAGGAAACAGACGAGGGCGACGGCCGCGTTCGCGACCGTGCACCACTTCGCGAAATACGCGACGGTCTGGAGCTGAAGCGGGTGGTATGTGGAATCCACGCGCAGGAGCGTCAGCGACGGATCCTCCCTCGGCACGATGGTGCGCGCCGGATCCGGGCGCACGACGCGGATTCGCTTGTCCGTGGGCTGGCCGTAAATCGCGGCCACCGGCTGCCCCGGCTCCCAGAACGAACGGTTCAGCTCCACCATCCCCTCGTCCGCGGCGTTTGAAAGGAGGTACACGTCTTTCGACATCTTCTTGTCGATGTAGACCGCGATCAGCGGGATGCCCGGCACTGCCAGGGCCGCAAGCGCACCAACGATGAACAAGAGTCGCGTCATGCGGCGATCATATCCCCCCATTCGCGACTCGTCTGCGCCGCGTCGTGCTTTGACTTCCTCCCCACCGCCCCTACAATCGCCTTCCTCTCCAGGCCGTCTCCCTTTCAAAGCAAGGAGCTCTTCATGAAACCCGTCGTTGCCCTTCTGCTCGCGCTCGTCCTCTCCGCCACCGCTTCAGCCCAGACACGCCTCGAAGTCAGGTTTCTCGACGACGTCAAGCCCCTCAGCGTCGGCAAGGACATCCGCTTTGAAGTAATCGCCGATCTCGGCGGCGGCAAGACGAGCAAGATGGCGATCGACCAGCTCGAGTTCTCGCAGCAGCCTGAGGGCTGGGCTTCGATCATGCCCAGCGACGACCCGGCGGTGGGCGTGATCACGGTCCGGAAAATCTCGGGAGGCGGTGTGTTCGACGAAGCCGAATACACGATCCGCGCGGCGATCAAGGGAGAAGGCTCCGGCAAGATCCGCTCCAAGAGCCGCTTCCGCATGGAAACCGGCCTCCCTCTCGTTCCGCTGAACATGTTCTATTCGTGGGACGGTGCGAACTGGAAGACGTTCGACGCCGCCACCCTGTCGCAACTGGACGCACGGAAGAATTTCACGACGAGCAACAAGAGTGCGCTCGAGGTCGTGAAGCTGGACGGGGTGTTCTACGCGAAATGGCTGTCCGAGGCGAAGAACCCTGTGGACGTGACGGTGACGTTCCCGAATGGGGAGAAGGCGTCGCTGACGCTGGAGTTCCAGGGCACGAAGAAAGCGGCCGAGACGACGCCGCCCCCGGACAACCCGCAACCTTCTTCCGGGACCATGGCAGCGGACATCGAGAAGCTGCTGAAGGAGATCCATGACTCGATCGACCTGCTGACCAGCTATGAGGGAAAGAGCTTCATGCTGGCGGATACGCGCCGGAAATGGATCGTGGACGGGTTGAAGCGCTCGAAGCGGATGATCGGGGAGTTCAGCGGGGAGGAAGCGGAGGACTTTTCGCAGCGCCACAATGAGCTGCTGGAACGGGCGTTCAGCGAGAGAGTGAGGTATCGCGAGGCGGGATCGGGCGGAAATGTGCCGGCGAAGGAGCTGGAGATCGTGAGCTCGAACGAGAAAGACGTCCTTCGAGTGAAGTGAAAGTGTCTGTAGCGGAAAGTCAAGGCGCCGCGGGCAACCCGCGGCGCCTGTTCTTTGCCGGAGGAGTTGCGAGTTGCGGGTTGCGAGTTGCGAGGAACGGCAGGGCTCCCCATACCGTCGTGCGGAGTCCTGCTGGATCGGGGCCGTTCCTCGCAACCCGCAACTCGCAACCCGCAACTTGCCGATCTCAAGTACAATCCCCTCGCGATGATTTCCCTGCCGACCACGATTTCTCTGTTCCCCTTCGCCCTCGTCGACGACGAACCCTGGTTCCTCCTCGTTCGCCCTCGCGCGTCGTGGGCGGAACGATGGGAGCCGCTTCGGGGCGAGGCCGATCCGAATGAGTCCGCCGTGAGGGCCGCAGCCCGGTTGGCGTGCGCGGCCGGACTCGAAGGAATCGAGCGGGTCATGGACCTGCGGCGCGGCATCTGGGAACACGCGCTGGGGATCCGGATGGAAGCGCCGGAAGCGCGGCTCGACTGGTCCGGCCTCGACGACGCCCGCTGGGTACCCTTCCACGCGGCCGCGGCCCTGCTCGAGGAAGCCGACAAGAAATCGCTGCGGCAATTGAACCGCGTGCTCGACGTTCTTCTCCGGCGCATCGACGTGGTGTTCGAAGAAGAGGTCGACCAGGGCGGGTGTTCCAGCGGCGGTTGCGGGACCAGCGGCGGCGGCTGCTCTTCGGGCGGCGGCGGCTGAGGGACTTCGGCAGCCGGGCGCTCGTGTGGCGCCTCTCCCTTCCTCGATGGCCGTGAACTCTCCGGCGACAAAGTCCCGGCGTGGAAGATCGAAGGCGGTTCCGGAAAGGGCTGCTCGGGATGCGCAAAGTCGTCCGGCTGCGGGACCGACAAGAAGGCCGCGTGTCACTAAATCAGTTTCATTGCTAAAGCGGTTTCTGTGTAAAGTACCGCCACGCGCCGTGCCGCCGGGAACGCCATGGAGCCGCCCATGAAGAACCGGAAATTCATCTTCATCGACCCGCCCTACGAGCGCATCGCCAAGGGCTACGAGTTCGTCAAGCACGTGACGAACGGCGTCCCGGCGCTCGGGCTCCTTCACCTGGCGGCGGAAGTCCGGCTCAATGGCTACGAGCCGTCGATCATCGAGAGCGACATCTTCGGGCTCACGGAAGAGGCCGTCGCGAACCAGGTCATCAAGGAAGCGCCGGCCTTCGTCGGGATCACGTTGTTCACCGTCGGCGTCTGGGGCGCCGCGGGGATTGCCCGCCGGATCAAGGCGGCTCTGCCGGATACGAAAATCATCGTCGGCGGGCCGCACATTTCTTCGATGGGTGTCGAGACGATCCAGCGCTTCCCTGAATTCGACCTGGCCATCGTCGGCGAAGGCGAGCGCGTGCTCACTGAACTTCTGAAGACGTGGGAAAGCGGCGCGCAGGAGTCGGGTGTGCGCGGGATCATCTACCGCGACGGCGACCAGGTGCTCAAGACTCTTCCGAACGCAATCAACAAATCGCTGGACGATCTGCCGATGCCCGCGTGGGACCTGCTGCCGGACTTCCCGCGGCGCTACAAGCCCGCGATCTACGACTTCCCGCGCGGCCCTGTCGCGTCCATCGCGGCCTCGCGCGGCTGCCCCTTCCATTGCAAGTTCTGCGACACTTCGACGTTCGGCGCTTCGGTGCGCGCGTACTCGCCCGCGAAGGTGTTCGAAATGATGAAGCACCTGCGCAAGACCTACGGGGTGCGGCACGTGATGTTCGTGGACGACCTGTTCCTCGCGAGCCGCGAGCGTGTCACGGCGCTCTGTAATCTGCTGGTCGCGGACGGGCTGAACATGACGTGGACGTGCGCGGCGCGCGTGGACACGGTGAAGCCGGACCTGCTGGAACTCATGAAGAAAGCCGGATGCTGGGAGATCAGCTTCGGGCTCGAAACCGGATCGGACGAGCTGCTGAAGGCGATGGACAAGGTCGCGAGCGTCGCGAAATCGGAGCAGGCGCTCAACTGGACGCACAAGGCCGGGATCCGGTCGAAAGGGCTGTTCATGCTCGGCTACCCGGGCGAAAACGAAGAGACGATCAAGCTGACGAAGGCGTTCGTGAAGCGGATCCCGATGACGATGATGAACCTGTCGAAGTTCACGCCTTACCCGGGATCGCCGGTGTATCGCGAAATTTACGGGACGAACATCCGCGACGACCACTGGCAGAAAATGAACGGGATGAATTTCGTCTGGGCCGCGCCGGGGCTGACGTTCGAACAGCTCGACCGCGAATTCCAGGAGATCCTGAAGTCGTTCTACCTGCAGCCGCGGGTCATGAACCACTACACGATGCTCACGCTGCGCCATCCGGGCCATTTCTTCCGCGCGATGAAGTTCGTATTCGGGTACTTCAGGGCCAAGGTCAGGAGCGTGCTGGGAGGGCGCGGCGGGTCGCTGCTGGAGCAGAACGAGGTGGTCCTCGACAAGATGCCGGATCAGCACGTGACGCCGCCGCCGGTGGTCGCCGCCGCTGAGCCGCATGTGCATGAGGAAGCGACGCACAGCCATTGAAGTGCGACCGTGTCCGAATCTCTATTTCTTCGGCGGCGGGTTCCTGAAGTACGTCGAGATCTTCCACGCTTCCGACTTGTCGTCCCGCGGCGCCGGGTCCTGCGACGCCTGCTCCGGGGGCGCTATCTTGAAGCTCGCGCCACACAGCGGACAGAGGCCATTTCTCCCCAGGAACTTCGTCGCGAATCGAAGGCGGTGGTCGCACTTCGGGCAGCGAACTTCGACTTTTTCATCGGGAGCGGGCATGGACATATTTGTTTTTACCAGAATCGATGCAGGCGCGCTTCTAAATTGAACGCCCGGCGCCCTGGCGACGTTCTAGATTGCTAACGAAGATGCCCTCCGATCCGTAAGATCTCAGGTCCGCAACACCCTTCGAGGCCCCCATGAATCTTCTGAAATCCGCCCTGCTGGGCGTCCTGGTCGCCGGCCTGCCGGCTGCCGCCGACCCCGGCGTCGCGACGCACGAACCCGTGGTCGAAAGAGTCTCGCCGGCGATCGTCGCGCTTCAGTGCAAGTCCCCGCCCCGCGCCGGCATGGGCGGCGGACGCGAGATGAGCTGGTTCGGCACCGGCACGGTCATCAGCGAGGACGGCGCGATCCTGACCTCCGCCACCGTCGTTCCGCCGGACGCCATCACCGACTCGATCCTGGTCAGCTTCGCAGGCGGCAAGCAGATGAAGGCGGAGTTCGTCTGCGGAAGCGCCGAACTGGAAGTCTCCCTTGTCCGGCTGCCGAAGGGGAAATATCCGTACGTGCCGCTGGGGGACTCGAAAGCGCTCAAGCTCGGACACGTCGTCTACACGTTCGGCAACTGCCAGAGCGGAGGGCAGAACGGCGGCGTCATGGAGAACGACGACCAGGTCGCATTCGCGCAGGGCGAAGTATCGGGCTTCTACAGGATCTCGGAGCTGTTCGAGGGGAAGGGTTGGTACGAAGGGGCGACCTACAAGGGCGCGGTCATCGAAACGACGGCTCCGCTGAACCCCGGAGTAGACGGCGGGCCGCTCGTCGACGTGAAGGGCCGCCTGGTCGGGATCATGACCCTGTCCTACAACGAGACCCGCTGGCTCGGCGCCGCGATCCCGATGCACGTGCTCAACGACCGCGTCGGAAAGTGGCAGAAGGGCGAGCTCGTGAAGGATGTGCCCAAGGTCGAGCCGAAGAAGCCGGACCCTGAGAAGCCCGTCGAAGACGATCCGGACGCGCCGTACCTCGGCGCCACGTTCGAGGCGGACGAGCCGGTCATCGCCTCCATCGTGAAGAACTCCCCCGCCGCGAAGGCAAAGCTGCAGGTGGGCGACAAGATCCTGTCGGTCGAAGGCAAGGAAATGAAATCGCCCGCTTCCGTCGCGAAAGCGCTGAAGGCAAAACAGCCGGGCGAGACAATCACGGTCGTCGTCCAGCGCGGTGCGGAAAAACTCACGATCAAGGTAAAACTCGGCTACCAGCCCATGTAAGGTGACGCCATGAACCGATTCAACGCCTTCCTTGCCGCCTGCGCCGTGGTCCTTTCGGGGACCGCGCGGGCCGAAGACACACCCGAAACGGAGTGGCAGAAAGTGCAGGAGACCTTTGCGGCCGCCATCGAGAAGGGGCACAAATCGACGGTGGCGCTTGAGGTGAAGGCGAAGTTCAACGTCCCGCCGGATCCGAAGCCGCTTCCGGGCGAGATGCCGAACACGGGCCGGAATCCTGCGTACACGAAGCGGCCGAAGACGCCGACCACGGGATTCGTGATCGACAAGGACGGGCACGTCATGACGTCATTTTTCAACGTGGACGGCAAGGTGGAGAGCATCAAGGTGCTCTTTCCCGACGGCAAGTCCGCGGCCGGGACTCTGCTGGGCGTGGACGAGTCCAAGGACATTGCGTTGATCAAGGTTGAGCCCGAGGGACTGGAGCTGAAGCCGATCGAGTGGGTGGAGAAGCAGCCGGAGGTCGGCGCCTTCGTGATGGCGCTCGGCCGTTCGCCGGAGCCGGCGAGCGGGACGGCGACGCGCGGCATCGTGAGCGCGGTGGACCGCATCGACCAGACGTTCAACGCGATCTGGGAGCAGTCGATCCAGTTCGATGCGAAGACGAACTACGGCAACAGCGGCGGGCCGGTCATCGACCTGAACGGGCGCCTGGTCGGGGTTGTCGCGCACGTGCGCCTGCATTCGCCCTGGGGGCAGAATTCAGGGATCTCGTTCGCGACGCCGACGTGGAAGATCAAGGAAGTCCTCGACAAGCTCAAGGCGGGCGAGCGCCTGAAGAAACCGAAGCTCCCCTTCCTCGGCGTCGGCCCCAAGGAGAGTTCCACGCTGGTCGTCATCGGGACCATTTCCCCCGATTCCGCGGCCGAGAAAGCGGGCCTCAAGCCCGGTGACGTCGTCCGGCAGATCGACGAAGTCAAAATCGGCGAATGGGGCGACTTCACGAACTACATCAAGAAGAAAAAGGTCGGGGAAAAAGTCATCATCAAGATCACGCGCGGCGAGGAAGAGCTGGACGTTGAAGCCACCCTCGGCGAACGCCCGAACAACCAATAGGAACCCGCCATGAAACTCAACCGTTTCATTTTCGCCGCGCTTTTCGCCGCCGTCCTCGCCGCCCGTGCGGTCGCCGACGAAAATTCCGTCGCGGCGGCCCGCATCGAGAAGCAGATCCGCGAAACCTGCGACAAAGTCGTCCCCGCGTTCGTTTTCATCGGCGGCGGCTCCGGCGTCGTGATCTCGAGCGACGGCTGGTTCCTCACGAACTTCCACGTCGCTGCCACGCCCAAGATGAACGGAGCGATGGTCCTCGACAGGCTGGACCAGACCTGCAACCTTGCGGGCGGCCACTTTTACCGCTGCGAGTTCGTCGGATACGACCCCGTCGGCGACATCTGCCTCGGGAAAATCAAGGACGCCCATGACCTCCCCTACGTCGAGCTCGGCGACTCCGACGTCGTGAAATCCGGCGAAGCCTGCATCGCCGTCGGCAATCCCTTCATGCTCGGCTCCATGGACTACCACCCCACCGTCACCTTCGGCACCGTCTCCGCCAACCACGTCAATGCCAACGCCGGCTACACCGACGTCATCCAGACCGACGCCGCCGTCAACCCCGGCAACTCCGGCGGCCCGCTCTTCTCCGTCGACGGCAAACTCCTCGGCATCAACGGACGCATCAATACCCGCTTCGGCAACCGCGTCAATTCCGGCATCGGCTACGCCATCCCGGTCAACCAGATTAAGAACTTCATGCGCGACCTGAAGAAGGGCGGCTACGTCCGGCACGCGCTCCTCAACGGCCTTCAGGGCGCCCAGAACTGGGCCGACCTCCATGCCGAGGCAGAAGGCGCCGTCGTCAAGTCCATCACCGCCGGCTCCAACGCCGAAAAGGCCGGCTTCAAGAAGGACGACCTGATCGTCGAAGTCGAAGGCCATACCGTTCACAACTACTGGCGCTTCCTCGGCGCCCTCGGCGCCTATCCCGGCGGTTCCGAAATCGAGGTCAAGGTGAAACGCGGCGCCGAGACGGTCGACATCAAGGTGACGCTCGACAAGATGCCGAAACACGCCATGGCCAAGACCAAGCCCGACCTCGGCGCAACCTTTGAGAACGCCGAGGACGGAAGCGGCATCAAGGTGACAAAGGTCCGGGCGAAGACGGACGCGGCGCTCAAGGGCCTGAAATCCGGGGACGTGATCCTGAAATTCAACGGCCAGGCCGTTCAGGATGCAGAAAGTCTCCAGCTGGCGATTTCGAAATTCCCCACGTGGAAAACCATTCCCGTCGTCATCAAGCGGGGGGAAGTGGAACTCGACATCGAGATCAAGCTCGAGCCGAAAAAGTAGACGCAGCGTTCTTTCGACAGGGGCCGCGCGACAAGCGCGGCCTCTTTGTTTTGGTGGATGCCGCATACAGAGAAGGGGCCCCGGCTCTTTCGAACCGGGGCCCCGGTTGGGACGGGCTGTAAGCCGAGTTCTGTTCCGCCGCCCCTCACGGAGCGACGGCGACGGCCATTAATCTGGGACGACGGTTGCCCGCCGCCTCCAACGACCTACCCGGCGGCATCGACCGGGCCAATCTCGAACGCCGCCCTATTTGGCCTTTCTCCGGGTGGGGTTTGCCATGCCCGCCCTGTCTCCAGGACGGCGGTGGGCTCTTACCCCACCTTTTCACCCTTGCCGTTCGACTCGCGACGTGTCGCTTACGCGGCACTTCGCTCGCTCACGGCGTAAGCCGGGAGCTGAGAAGACTTGGGCGGTTTGTTCTCTGTGGCACTTTCCCTGAAGAGTCCCTCGCGGGAACACCCCGGTCGCCGTTAGCGACCACCCTGCCCTGTGGAGCTCGGACTTTCCTCCCCCCGAAGTGCCGGTCCTCTGCGGAGGCAGAGGGAGTCACCTCAAGAAGCGGCCGTCCGCCCGTCCGCGAGAGGGGCGAGATCGGGGAGTGAAGGGTGGATGGCGGCGGCCGCCTTGCCGAGCGGCGATTCCAGTCGACCGGAGGCCGCCGCCGCCCACCCTTCACTCCCCAATCTCGCCCCTCTCGCGGACCTGCGAAAGGCTGATAACAGAAGGATAACGTCCGATACGGCATCCGCGTTCGAAGTTCTTGCAGATTCGCGCTGCCGAACGCTCCTTATTTCGCGTATCGGTCGAACACGACGTGCCACTCGTGCACCGTCGCATTCATGACCTTGTCTTTCACCGCAGGGTCCGCGTCGACGATCGCCTGCGCCTCCTTCGCGTCCGTCACTTCAACGATCGCTTCGCCACCGGAGCTGTCCTTGAAGGGGCCGCCGAAGATCAGCTTGCCATCCTCCAGAAGTTTTCCCATGTACTTGCCGTGCTCCATGACCGGCTGCTCGTAAATGGATTTGCCCTTGACCCACTTTTCGCCGGGTGTGTAGAGAATTGCAAACCTTGCTTTCGGCTTCGCGGGAGGGTCTTCACCGAGGGCGAAGCGGGCGGCAAGCGGAACGGCAACGAGCACAGAGAGGAGGAGGATAGCGCGTTTCATGGTTTTCTCCGTTGTGTGGCGACGAATACGGGCGCATGCCCTGTATTCTTCCCGTTGAGGCTTCAATCCAGCTCTTCGACCACGCCCCGTGTGTTCATCGCCCTGTTGCAGAGCTTGTCCGCGCGCTCGTTCGCCTCGCGGTAGATGTGCACGAAGGTCACTTTCCGGAAAGCCTTCATCAGGCGCTGCGCCTCGATCGCCAGCGGCTTGAGCCCCGCGTTCTTGATGCGGTACTCCCCCTTCATCTGTTTCACGAGGAGCTCGCTGTCGCTGCGGACCTCGAGCTCCGGCGCCGCGACCTTGCGCAGGTAGTCCGGGGCGCGATTCAAGGCGTCGATGAGCGCCCGGTACTCCGCGACGTTGTTCGTCGCTTCACCGATGAATTCCCCGCGCGTCAGGATTTCGATGCCGTCCGGCGTGGCGATGATGATGCCTGTCGCCGCGGGGCCTGGGTTGCCGCGCGAACCGCCGTCGACGTTGATGATGAGGTCTGGGGGCATTCGGTCCGTATCAAATACCCGAGACGGCGCGAACTCCCACCACGATGCGGGCCCGGAGGACGCCGTCCCGGGGACTACCGGCGCGCGCGTTCGGTCAGGCGAGTCCCGTCTCTTGCCGGCGCCGCCCGGGGCGCTGCGCGTCGGAGGCGAAAAAGTTATCGGCAGGTTAGGGGGGCAACTGAAGTGCGCCGGGCGCCAATTCCCTTCGCCGAAGATCAGGTGGTGGTGTATCTTTCCGGCGCGTGGCTCCTCCGGGTCTGTCCCTGGGAGCCTTCCGCAACCGCGCGCGATGCGCACTTGAGGGGGAGTTCACCATGATCCGTGCCATGATCCGGACGGTAGCGGTCGTTATTGCGCCGCTCGCCGTCGGTTGCGACGCGACCCGCCAGATCACCATTACCTCCGAGCCCGCCGGCGCCTTCGTCCAGATCGACGGCCAGAACGCCGGAAACGCCCCCATCACCCAGACCTTCGATTTCAGATCCAAATACACGTTTATCATCGCCGGGTCCATGAGCGGTTATTTCACCGAAGAGATCGTCCTCTCGAACAGGCACCCCTCCCTTCGCTCGGGAAGCCTGCGCATCGTGCTCCAGGAAGACGAGGCCTGGAAGGCGACGACGACGTCTGAAGCGACCAATGCCTGGCTTCGCATCCAGATCGACCCCAAGCTCTCGGCCGAGGGGATGTGGCAGAAGCTGATCGACGCCGTTACGGGCGCCTACTCCAGCCTCGAGCAGATGGACAGCTCGTCGGGCTACATCCGCAGCGTCGCGACGGTGCGGAAATTCCGGAGCCCCAAGGGCCAGTTCAGCGTGCGCACGCGGTTCACCGGAAGCGTCGCTCAGAAAGAGCCGCTTCTGTACAAGCTCAAGATCGAAGCGGAATTCTCGACGAACAGCGGCGACTGGTCGCCGTACACGCGCGTCTTCAAGGAAGATGAAGCGCTGATCGAGGAGCTGCAGAGCCGGCTTGGCACGAAGTAGGGCGGGCGATCCCTCTAATTCCCGTTGCCCAAGTCGTCGCCTTTGCCGCCCTCGTCGATGCCATTCGGGCCGATCGAGTAGAGCCGGAATCCCCCGGACTCGAGCCTCTCATAGACGTACGGCCGGTTCCATGGATCCAGCCACTCGCCGCGGGCGTTGAGCCGGTCCGGGGTGAATCCATAGAACCCGTTCTTTCCGAGACCGGCCATTGCCTTGACGAGATTGGAATTCCCGGACTCCGGATAGCGGCCAAAATCGGTTTCGTAACACTTCAGCGCTACGGAAACGTCCTGCACCGTCGCCATGGATGCGGAATGGGAGCGCGATGAAAGCGGCGGCGCGTTGCGCATCCAGAGGTCGATCTGGTCGCTGTGGATCGCCGAGAGAGCGCACAGCGTGACGGCGATCGCCGCCATCAACGAGGCTCCCACGAGGCGTCGCACGCGCCCGCGATTCGCAACCCGCCCCCGGCTGGATTTGCTCTCGCGCATCTCTCTTATTCTATCAGATCACTGGGCGCAGGGATCTCTATAGGCCTTTTGCGTACTCCACGGCATTCCGGAAAACAGCAAGCCCCTCCCCATCGCCTTCCCCGCCGCCCTCGCGCGTCCACGTCGGCCCCTGCACCTTGTCGGCGTGGCGCTCGGGGTGCGGCATGAGACCGAAAACCCGGCCCGTCGGGTCGCAGATGCCCGCGATGTCGTCGACCGAACCGTTCGGATTGTCCGGCCAGCCCTTCGCCGCTGAGCCGTCCGGCGCGACGTATTTCAGCACCACCTGCCGGCTCGCTCTCAGCTTCGCCAGCGTCGCGTCGTCCTTCGGCAGGAACTTCCCCTCCCCGTGGGCGATGGGCACGCGGAAAACCGCGCCTTCCTTCAGGAACGGCGTCAGCGACGACACCACCTTCAGCGTGATCCACCGGTCCTGGAATTTCCCGTTCTCGTTGTCCGTCAGCGTCGCGTCCAGGGGCGGCGCTTCCTTCGATTCCAGGAATTCAAAGCCCGGCAGCAGCCCCGCCTTCACCAGCACCTGGAACCCGTTGCACACGCCGTAGATCAGCTTCCCGCCGCCGACGAATTCCCGAAGCGGTCCGAGCAGGCGCTCTCGAATCTCGATCGCGTGGATCCGCCCCGCGCCGAGGTCGTCTCCGTAGCTGAACCCGCCAGGCAACGAGAGCAGCTGGAATTCGCGGAGCGTCTCCGGCTTCTCGATCAGCCGCTTCACGTGCAGGATTTCCGTGGAAGCGCCCGCGCGGTTCCACGCGTACTCCAGCTCGGCCTCGCAGTTGGTGCCGGCGGTGCGGATGAGGAGGGAGCGCGGCGAAGTCACGGGAGGATTTTACGCGCTGCCTGCGGCCCGCGCCCTCATTTCGCGTCGCGCAACTTCACAAAGGTACGCTCGTCGACCATGCCGATCGTGCCGTCGAGGTAGAGGACGCAGCGGCGGCCGTCGGGGTGGGCGACTTTGTCCCAGGCGACGAGCCAGAAGGGCTGCGCGGCGGGGGCGGCTGCGGCGTTGCGGTATTCGTAGCCGATGAATTGTGAAAATTCACTCCAGTGCCCCGAGAGACTTGGAGTGTGATCCGTAAGACGATTGTCGGTCACGGGGCAAACGAAGACGTTTGGGTCGACCGCGAAGCCGTGTTCATAAAGGTTTCGCAATTCGGCGGGCTCGCCACCAAACTTCTTCTTGTACATCTCACGGAAAACACCGATCTGCTGCACGCGTGTCTTGCAGGTCGCCTCCCGCTCCGAGCGCCAGGAAGCGGAAATCGCCGCCGCGAGCCACGCGACCGCGGGGATGAGGAGCGTGATGGCGAGCAGGCACCCGCCGATCTTCCTCCTGACGGTCGGCTTTATGCGCTGCGCGAAGCAATTCGGGCAGAGGCTCGTGTTCGGCCCGACGGAGGCGCCGCACGACCCGCACTTGTCGCCGTCCTTCGTCTCCACTCAGCGTTGCGCCTTCAGGGCCGCCTGGAATGTTACTTCGTCGAGGGTGGCGGTGCGGCCACTGAGGTAAACGACACTGCGCCTGCCGTCGGCATGCGGCGACCTTTCCCAGGCCAGGAGGACGGCGTCGCTGTCGCGCAGCGTCCCCGGAGCGGGAGAAAACGCGGGCTTCTGGTAGTCGACCGTGACGAGCCCGGCGAAGTGCTCCCAGGTCCACGTTTTCCCCGCAGGCGGATTCAGTGGCGTTCCCTGGGCGGCACAGACGAACAGATTCGGATCGGTGGCCATGTCGGGCCGCCAGATGTCGCGGAGCGCGTCCGGGTAGCGCTGAAACCGGCCCTCGTACAAGTCGACGTAGACGTAAATCTGCTTCAGGTGATTGCGGCAGTCGACGGAGCGGGCGGCTTTTCGCGCGCCGGCCAGGGCCGGGAGGATCAGCGCGGCGAGGATCCCGCCGACGAAAATGACCCCGAAGCACCCGACAACGGCGATGATCACCATCGGGAAACCGCTGCGCGGTGGCGGAGGGACCGGAGAAGGCACGAATGGCCCGCCTGGCGCCTGTGCGAAGACGTTCGCCGGCCCAGCGGATCCCGCGGCCGGCCCCGTCGCGGGCGCCCCGCATTTGGGACAGGCGGAGCCGCCTGCAGCGATCGGTGTACCGCAGAACTGGCAGAACATAGCTACCTCCCCGAAGCCTCAGCCTCCGCCAGCCTGTCCTGAGCGAGCGAAGCGAGTCGAAGGGCCTCCGCCCGCTTCCTTACCTGTCAATCTCTCCCAGCACGATATCCAGCGACCCGACAAACGCCACCGCGTCCGCGATCAACACTCCCGGCCCGCACTCCTCGACGCACGAAATCGCCGTGAACGCAGGGCTGCGCGCCTTCACGCGGTACGGCTTCTCCTGTCCGTCGCTCACGATGTAGTACGCGAGTTCGCCTCGCGGCGTCTCGCTGCGTCCGTACGCCTCCGCGCCCGCGACCGGCTTGATGCGGCGCGGGAGATTCAGGTTCGGGTCGGTCGTCCTCCAGTCGCTCTTCTTCCAGCGCTCGCAAACCTGCCGGATGATCTTCACGCTCTCGCGCATCTCGCGAACGCGCACCATGTAGCGGTCCCAGCAGCTCCCGATCGGGCCCTTTTCCCCCGACCCGACGATCACATTGAATTCGAGCTGCGGGTAGATCGAGTACGGCTCGTCCCGGCGCAGATCCCACTTCACGCCGCTTCCTCGCAGATTCGGCCCGCCGAGCCCGTACTGCACCGCGGTCTCCGGGGAAATCACGCCGATCTCATTCGTGCGTCTGATGAAGATCCGGTTGTACGACATCATCCGGTCGACGTCGTCGACGGTCTTGCCGAACGAGTCGCAGAACTCCTCGGTCTTCTCGATGAATCCGTCCGGCAGGTCGAACGCCACGCCGCCGATCCAGAGGTAGTTGTAGAGGAGGCGCGCGCCGCTGCACCACTCGAACAGGTCCAGGATGCGCTCGCGGTCGCGGAAGCAGTACAGGAACGGGGTGAACGTGCCGACGTCGAGGCCGTAGGTGCCGACGGCGACGAGGTGCGAAGCGATCCGGTTCAGCTCGGCGATGAGGACGCGTATGTGGTCGAGTTTCGGCGAGATCCTGACCTCGGGCAGGAGTTTTTCGGCCGCCAGGGCGAATCCCAGCTCGTTGTTCATTGCCGCCAGGTAATCCATCCGGTCGACGTACGGGATCACCTGCTGGTACTTCATGTTCTCCGCGTGCTTTTCGAAGCAGCGGTGCAGGTACCCGATATGCGGCGTCACCTTCGTCACCAGCTCCCCGTCCGTCACGAGCTCGAGGCGCAGCACGCCGTGCGTGGAGGGATGCTGTGGTCCCATGTTCAGGACCATCTCCTCGCCTTCGTCGGTCATCCGCCGGGATTCGACGTACATGGAAGTGTTTCCTTTTCGACCTTCGACTCGGTCACGGTGAGCGAGCAAAGCGAGTCGAACGGCTTCGCTCGCTCAGGTTTCAGCGGTTCGACTCGCTTCGCTCGCTCACGGCTTCGTGGGTTCGGGACCAGGCGCTGGAGCGGCCGGCGCTGGAGGAGTCTCCGGTTTCGGCGCCGCCGCCGCTGCCGCCGCCTTCGCCGCCGCCGCCGCGGCCTTTGCCGCTTCCGTCGCAATCCGCTCCACTTCCGCCGCCTTCGTCACGCGCTCGATTTCATCCTTCGTCATCGGCGAGAAGCGGTAGATCAGGTCCTGCCGGTTCGTTACCGACGCCTCAAACCGCGGCGACATCGTCAGGCATTCGGTCGGGCAGGGAAACGTGCAGAGGTTGCAGTAACAGCACTTCGCCATGTCGATGTCGAACTTCGTCACGTACAGCTTCTTCTCTTTCCCGTCGCGCGTCTTGCCGAGGTACTGCTCCGGCATTCCCTCGGCCTTCGGGGCCTTCACGAAATCGATGTAGATGCAGTCGACGGGGCAGGCCATCGCGCACATGTTGCAGCCGATGCAGTCCTCGAAGCGGTTGAAGAGCTGCATGCGCGTCCGTTCGGGGAGGCGCATTTTCGTGTCGGGGTAGAGCTCGGTGACGGGCTTGTCGGTGTATCCCTGGAGGCCGACGACCATGGCGTCCCAGACGCTGGAGAATCCCTCGACGAGATCCGTGACGTAGGTTCCGAGGCCCATGACCTGCTCCTATTCCTTCTTTTCCGCGCCGGGGTCGGCCTTGGGGGCGTCGCCCGTTGTTTTGTTTTCGGTCTTCGGCGTCGGCGGCATGGCAGGGATCGGGGGCGTGGCCGCCACTTCCCCGATTTTCAGAGGCGGCGCAGGTTTTGGCGGCGCTGCCGCGGCGACCGCCACCGGCTCCGGAGCCTTCACCGCAGGTTTCAATCCCATCTGGTACCACTGCTCCAGCGACTCCGCCGACACGTCCTCCTTCTTCGTGACCAGCGTCCCCTCGCCGACCCAGTGCTCGCCGTGGTACGGCACCGGCATTCCACGGTAGAACTCCTGCACCTTGTAATCCTTCAGCAGCGGATGCCCCTCCCAGTCGTCCGGCAGCAGGATCCGTCGCAGGTCGGGGTTCCCCGAGAATCTCATCCCGAAGAGGTCAAAAGCCTCGCGCTCGTGCCAGATCGCGGTCTTCCAAAGGTGCGCGACCGTCGGCACCACGCCGTTCGCGCGCGGCACGGAGACCTTGATGACGATCCAGTGCTTCTTCGGAAGCGAGTTCAGGTGGTAGACAACCTCGATGCAGTCCTTCTGGTCGAGTCCGGAGAGATCGTGGAGCAGGTCAAAGTTCGTTCGCGGATCGTCGCGCAGGAACGCCATGACATCGGGGAGTTTTTCCGGCGTGGAGACCTTGATGAAGGGGTCGCCGACGGAGACCATCGCGACGGGCGCGGCGGGTTTTGGCGCGGCGGGTGCGGCGGGCTTCGGGGCTGCGGCGGCGCCCGCTGCGGGAGGCGGCTTCGGG
>WSZJ01000057.1 GCA_009773755.1 Planctomycetota bacterium
GGCGGGTGGCAGTGAGGTGGGCGTGACCGGCGCGGAGGCGGACGCGGGCGACGTTGGCGCGCGGCTCGATCACGACGGCGGCGTCGTTCGCGGAGCCGATCAGCCCTTCCGCGAACAGGAACCCCAGCACCATCTCGCGCTCGAGTCCCGGCGTACGCATCGTGACGGCGAGTGGGCGGCCGCCGACGCGGATCTCCAGCGGCTCTTCCACGGCAATCGCGTCGAGCTCGGGCTTCGGCGCGGCGCGGCCGACCCGGACGCGCCGGACCGCGCGGGCCGTGACGGGCTCGCGGTCTGGCGGGAGGGCTTTCTTAGCCAAGGCAGCTCGCCCCTTGCATGACGCGCTGGGCGAGAACGCCGAGCGACGCCTTGTCGTCGCCGCGGATTTCCTTGAGGGCGCCGGGGGCGGGCGTGGGCGGAGGCTTTTTCCGCGAACTCCGCGATGGCATCATCGGTGAGTTTTTTCCCGAGGAGCAATGCCGTCTCCTGCACTTCGAGCGGGCAGGAGGTCACCGCGCCGAGGACCACGTGCGCGTCCTCGACCTCGCCGGACTTCGCGAAGCGCACCGACGCCGCGACCGAGAGCACCGGGAAGTCGAACGACCCGCGCCGCCGCAGCTTCCAGTACGTCGACTTCGCGCCTTTCGGCGCCGGCACGCGCACCGCCGTCACGATCTCGTCCGGGGCGCGCTTGATGTAGTCCATCCCGTCGTCGCGGTAGAGCGCCGTCATCGGAATTTCGCGCTTCCCCCGCGCCTTCGACTCGAGCGTCACCGTCGCGCCGAGCGCCATGAGCATCGGGCCGGAGTCGGTCGACGACACGGCCCAGCAGCGGGAAGACGACGGCGCCACCCAGCAGGTCGCGTGGCCGGGCTCCGTGATCGCCGTCCCCGACGGCGCCTTCATGCAGAAACTGATCGACTGGCGCCATTCGAAGTTCTGGTTGTAGTAGTTGCAGCGCGTGTCGACGCAGAGGTTGCCGCCGAGCGTTGCGGTGGCGCGGATGAGCGGGGAAGCGACGCTGCCGACCGCGCGCGAGAGGCCGGGCCAGCTTTTCGCGATCGAGGCGTCGAGCGCGAGGTCCGCGAGCGTCGAGCACGGCCCGATCGCCGCCGCGCCGTCGCTGCCGAGCGTTACGCCGCGGAGTTCGCGAACGTTGCGAAGCGAAATCAGCGCCTCCGGCGCGAACTGCCGGCGCTTCAGGTTCGGGACGATGTCCGTCCCTCCCGCGAGCACCATCGCCTTCGGCCCGTGATCCGCGAGCGCCGACGCCGCTTCCGCGATCGACTTCGGCGCGACGTACTTGAAGGGCGGGCAGCGCATCATGACTTCACGCCCTCCACCTTCGCGCCGGGCGAGTCGGGCGCGAGACGGATGCCCGAAGCGAGCAGCTTCGACTTGCGCGGCTTCTCGTTCGACGCCGTGCCGTCGCCGCCTTCGAACGGCGTCTTGACTTTCGACGCCTCGGGCCACTCGATGACGGGGAACGATTTCGGCCCGAAGCGCGCTTCGCGACCGTGATCCTTCTCCCAGAGCGCCTTCGCGATTTTCTCGGGCGTGACCGGCGACTCGTCGACGCGCGCGCCGATAGCGTCATAGACGGCGTTCGCGACGCAGGGGGGCATCGGGAGAAGCGGCCCCTGGCCGACTTCCTTCGCGCCGAAGGGGCCGTTCGGATCCGGCTCTTCGATGAAGACGGTGTCGACCTCGGGCATCTCGAGCGTCGTGAAGCTCTTGTACTCGAGCATCGACGGGTACTTGTGCACGAGCGCACCCGAGAGGCTGGCGGGGAGGCGGCGGAACGTCGATTCCTCCATCATCGCTTCGGAGAGCCCCATGTACACCGAGCCTTCGACCTGGCCGCGCGCGAGCACGGGATTCATGACCTGGCCGATGTCGTGCGCGATCCAGACTTTTTTCACGTCGAGGAAGCAGGTGTCGCGGTCGACTTCGACCTCGACGACCGCCGCCGTGAACGAGTAGGCCGGGCTCGGGCCGACGCCGCCGCCCTTGAACTTCGCCAACGATGGGGGCGGCTTGTACGAGCCCGTCGTGCCGAGCGTCCCGTGCATCGCCTCGGCGAGGATGATCGCGTCCTGGAATGAGACGCCCCTGGCCGGATCCGAAGCGTCGAACACGCGCGACCCGGCGAAGACGATCCGGTCCGGCGCGATCTCGAGTTTTTTCGACACGGCCGCCGCGATCAGCGCCTTCGCGCGCTCCGCTGCCTGGATCGCCGCATTCCCCATCATCAGCGTCACGCGCGACGAGTACGACCCGAGGTCGACCGGCGTGATGCCGGTGTCGCCCGTCACGAGCCGCACGTCGCGCGTCGTCAGTCCGAGCACTTCCGCGATCGTCGCCGCCAGCACGTCGTCGGACCCCTGCCCGCACTCCGCCGCGCCGCAGAACGCGACGACGGCGCCCGAGCGGTCGAACTGAAGCTGCACTCCCGTGTGCGGCAGGTCGTTCCAGTAGATCGGAAGCCCGGCCCCCGTCAGATACGTCGAGCACGCCAGCCCCACGCCCCGCCCCGGCGGCAGCTTCCCCCACTTCTCCCGATACCCCGACCGCTTCACCACCTGCTCAATGCACTCCCGCAGCCCGCTCGTCCCCACCCGCATCCAGTTCGCCGTGATCGTGTTCGCCGGCGTCAGCTGCTTCAGCCGCAGATCCGCCGGGTTCATCGAGAGCGCCACCGCAATCTTGTCCATCTGCACTTCCTGCCCGAAGCGCGGCTGCGGCGTCCCGTGCCCGCGCTTCGGCCCGCATGGCGGCTTGTTCGTGAAGGTGCGGCAGCCGCGGAAGCGGTATGTCGGCATCGCGTAGGTCACGCACTGAAGCGCGCCCGTATAGAAGGTGGAGGCCACGCCGTACGACCCGTACGCGCCGCCGTCGAGAAGCGTCTGCAGGTCCATGCCGGTGATCGTCCCGTCCTTCTTCACGCCCGTGCGCATTTTCATGAGCACCGGATGGCGTCCGCGGTGGCAGTAGAAGACTTCCTCGCGCGTCAGGCAGATCTTCACCGGCCGGCCGAGGAGAAGCGCCGCCTTGCCGACGACGATTTCGTGGCTGAACGGGTCCGTCTTCCCGCCGAACCCGCCGCCCTGCGGCGTCGCGATCACGCGGATGAGATGCGGCGCGATGTCGAGCGCCTTCGCCAGCGCCCGGTGCACGTAGTGCGGCGTCTGCGTCGACGACCACACGCAGAGCTTTCCCTCGGTGTCCACCGTCCCGATCGCCGCGTGCTGCTCGAGAGGGAGGTGCGTGTTGCCCTCGTAGAAAAAGTGGTCCTCGAACACGCGGTCCGCGCCGTTGATGGCCTCGTCGACCTGGCCGAACTCGAGCGCCACCGCCTTGTGCACATTCCCGTGGTCGCCGTAGTCGTGGATCCGCGGCTCCGGGGTTTTCAGCGCTTCGAGCGGGTCCGAGATCGTCTTCAGCGGCTCGTAGTCCACTTTCACGGCGAGCGCCGCCTCGATCGCCAGGTCTTCGGAAGTGGCGATCACCGCCGCGACCGGATCGCCGACCATGCGGACCTTGCCTCGGCACAGCGGATACTCGTCCTGCGACACGGGGAGGATGCCGTACGGGATCGGGAAGTCCTCCCCGGTGAGAACCAGCTTTACGCCCTTCATCGCCCGCGCCTTCGTCGCGTCAATGCCTTTGATGAAGGCATGCGGCACCGTCGACCGCACCAGCCGGCAGTGCAGCATCCGCGTGAACACCACGTCGTCCGCGAACTTCGTCTGCCCCAGCACCTTCGCGCGGCCGTCCACCCGGCGCCGCGGTTGCCCGATCACTTTCAGCGGTGTCTTCATTTCTTCACCGCCATCTTCGCGGCCGCCTGCTCCACCGCCTCAAAGATCTGGATGTACCCCGTGCACCGGCAGATGTTCCCCGCCAAAGCCTCCGAAATCTCGCGGCGGTTGGCGTCCGGCTTCTTGTCGAGGAGGGCTTTGGCAGTACAGAGGAACCCCGGAGTGCAGTACCCGCACTGCGCCGCCCCGCAGTCTGCGAAGGCCTCCTGGAGGGGGTGAAGGCGGGCGTCGTCCGCGAGGCCTTCCACGGTCGTGACCTTCGTCCCGTCCGCTTCGACGGCGAGCATGAGGCAGGAGAGGACCGGCTTGCCGTCCACCAGCACCGCGCACGCCCCGCACTCGCCCAGCTCGCAGCCGTGCTTGGTGCCGGTGAGGTTCAGCTCTTCGCGGAGGACCTCGAGAAGCGTCTTGAAGGTGGGGAAGGTGACGGAGGTCTTGTCCCCGTTCAGCGTGAACTCGATGCGCTGCTCGCCGTTCTTCATGCGGACACGATCCGCGATTCGCGCGGAGGGTTCAAGGAGAATTTGAACGGGTGTTCAAATTCGTGCAGGTCACTTCTGAGTCTCCGGAGAGGATCATCCTCCGCCTTGACCGATCGTCTGTTCACGATCGATGGCCGCGAGGAACTCCGGCGGGATCGGAAAGGGCTGAAACGGGTTGTAGCCAATACTCTCCTCGTCAGTGTCCGCCCACGAGCGGAGCTGCTCGGCCAGCATGGTCAACTCCTTTGCCTGCTCCACGGTGATCTTCCCGTGTCCCCAGAACATGGAACAATCCGCGCTCAGCGCCCTGCGACAGAGCTCCGGAACCATGTACTCCGTGCCCTGCAGCCATCCCGCGCAGTAACAGTCCTCGGAAATCGCGCTCATCGCGTCTCCGAGCCGCTTCAGCAGGATGTCCCGACCGGTCCTGTCCATGAATCATCCCGCCGGGCAGTTGCCGCTTCGCCTGCTGCACAAAATGCCGATATGACTTCGCCCGTAACTCTCTGTCGTCATATGAATTGCAATTCAATGACGCGCTTCGAATGCCGATCTTTTTGCCGATCTTCGCCCGTCGCCGGTTCCCTCGCATGAACAGGGCTCTTGCCTGGAGCTCACCGGAGCTACCCGAGATCGTCCAGGTTCCGTGTTCGCCGCGCCCGCTCCTCGCCCTTCATCGTCTCCGTGATCTCCACGATCCCTGCGTTCAGGTCTACGTGATACATCTTTACCGCCTCGAACTTCCCCTCCGGCCCGTCGCCCTTCACCACCGCCCTCAGCCAGTAATGCCCCGGCTTCGAAATGTTCTTCTTCGCCATCTCCGTCGCCTGCCGGATCGCTTTGAGGTCGTCGTTCAGCGTGGTCTTCACGAAAAAGTCGCCGTGGTCGGGTTGGGGGAAAGTGGTCATGCGGGGAGCGTACCGCGGCGCGTGCGGCGAAGTTTTAGGAAATCCCTCCAGGATTCTCGGGAAGTGGACGTACCAATTTCGAATGGCCAAACCGACGTCGAATTCAGGAGGAAGAGGGGATGAAGGCCGAGAGCAAGACCTTGAAAGAAGTCCTCGATCTTGCGGCAACACCGCAGCGAGGCAACGAGTACCACAGCGTAGAGGCTTTCCTTCTGCTCGGCGGCTGTGCCCGCTCGACACACTATTTCTGCTTCTACGATGAAACGCCGGTCAAGAAACGTCGGTGGTTCGATCACTTCATGAACATCTGCGACGTCTGGGAAACCGTGAGCGAGAAGAAACTGATGGAGATGTATGGGCACGCGACGTGGTGGATGTGGAAGGATGACGAAGCATGAAGCGCACACATTTCGTCGTGAAACTCGAGAGCTACGAGGGCAAAGATACGCACCTCCGTTGCGGTGACGACGATGAAACACAGGACTACCTATTCTGCGTGGTTGTCACCAAGAGTGATGGCACAGCCGAGATTGTCGACACCGGGTACCGGAGCGAAGACGAGCTGCGAAAGGCTTGGCCGGAGATCTAGGCGGCGAGTGTTGCGTAGACCTCGAGCAGCCCAGGCGGGATCTCGTTCTCGAGTCGCCAGGTAATGCTCATGGGACGTGAGCCCGTGTGCGATTCATAAATGCAGCGGCCGAGTGCCACATATGGATCGTTTGGCGTCGGGCGAACGAAGAGCAAGAACCTAGAGTCGCGATTCTGGTACTTCCTGCCCGTAGGGGTGTCTTCACCGGTCGTGCTCTGGGACTGCCAGTGAAACCGCGATGCCGAAATAGCGTAGTCCTCGTAGCGCGTCGTCGGAGAGAAGCTCTTCCCTGACTTGTCGAGCGTGACGAAAAGGAGCTCCGCGTCTTCTATGCGCAAGACACCCTCTCGGCTTGAGGGTTTTCTCGTAGAGGTCCAAAATCCGGCACCAGCCAGGACTTCACGCCTTGCATAGCTTCGATGAAGACGGAGATCGCCGATTACCCTGGACGTCGAAGTCGGATGCACGTGTTCCTGGAGCTGATCGGCGAGCTCTAGGAGCTCACGCCTAAGATTCGGAGTCAGGCGAGTAGCCCATTCGCCGAAGAGATCGTCGTGCTCGTGCCAGAGTTGGTAACCAAGTACTAGCCCGGAATGAGAGCGCATCGACTTCAGCCGGTCGATGTCGTCAATGTGTAGCAGTCTGCCAAATCGTTCACTGACGCGAAATTCCTCGGGCGTCGCCTTCAGGTATCCCGCCTCGTGTCGGAGCGACGTCCATCCGCCGGCATCGTAGACGTCGGAGGCCGGCCGGCCGGTCGCTGCAAGGAATGTCCGTAGATCGACGTCTCCGACCGACTTCAGCTCTCGTGACAGCTTCAGCCGACCTCCGCCGATAGTGTGCTTTAAGTTTTCGACGATGATGTGTGCGGCGACCTTGTCGAGTTCGAGATGGCAGCCCGGCGGGAGCGTTGCGAATCCGTGCTCGACCGCTTTGGTCAGCTTGCCGCGAGGCACTCCCGTCATGGCGGTCAAGATGGAGTCCATCCTGAACTCTTTGCGATGCTGGCCGACAAAATCGAGTACCAAGCACGATTCCTTCTTGTCGTATTCGCGCAGGCCGCGGCCGAGCTGCTGAAGGAAGACCGTCGCGCTCGATGTTGGTCGAAGAAAGAGAAGCGTGTCGACGAAGGGAAGGTCGATACCCTCGTTATAGAGGTCACAGGTGAAGAGAACCTGCACCTGGCCACTTTGGAGCTTCACGGGCGCGGCGTCACGCTCGGGAGAGTCTCCAGTTACGGCCATGGCGGGAATACCTATTTTTGTGAACTGCTCAGCCATGTACTCCGCGTGCTTGACACTCACGCAGAAGCCCAGCGTCTTGCCGCCGCGGTAATGGCGCCACTTCTCGGCGATCAGGTCGGCGCGCGCATGGTCGCGGAGGTAGACGGACTCAAGATCGACGATGGTGTAGTTGCCGGCTTTCAGCTCAAAGCCGGAGAGGTTGGTGTTGTCCGAAAGGCCGTAGTACTCAAAGGGGACGATCAGATGCTTCTCAATTGCGTGCCACAGCCGGATCTCGGCAGCGATTCGTTCGTCGAAATCCGGGCGGATGTCCTTCCCGTCCAAGCGCTCGGGCGTTGCCGTGAGGCCGACCAGGATCGAAGGCCTCAGAACTCCCATGATCTGCTGGTAGCTCGCCGCGGCGACGTGGTGGCACTCATCGATGACGGCGTAGTGCCAGCGATCGGGAACTGCTAGGAGATCGCTGTTGAGGAAGCTCTGTATGGTTGCAAACAGGTGATCGGCATTGGACGGCTTCTTCGTTCCGGTGAGGAGTTCACCAAAGGACCCATCACGGAGGACGTGTCGGAATGTGTGAAGAGCCTGTACGAGCAACTCCTCACGATGGGCAAGCCACAGAAGCTTGGGACGCCCGGGCAGACGCTCGTAGTCGAAGGCCGCGACCATCGTCTTGCCGGTGCCCGTCGCTGCGACGATCAGATTGCGATTGCGGCCAAGGGCCTCGCGTTGTTCGTGAAGGTCATCGAGGATCTGACGTTGCCAAGGCCACGGCTTCAGGTTGAAGAAAAGCGGTGTGTCGGCGGTGACCCGATTCGGCCGCGAACCACGGGCGTCGTCGAGGGCCTGAGTGAGCCTGTCGTCGTCGATCCCGGGAGTGAACGGTTCGAAGAGATCACCTGCCCAGAGTGAATCAAACGCTCCGCGGAAGAGGTCAATGACGTGGCGGAGGTCGGCCTGCGTTGCCTCAAATACCCATTCGACCCCGCTATTCAAGGCTGCTCCGGAGAGGTTGGCCGAGCCGATGTAGGCAGTCGAGAAACCCGACTGGCGGTGAAAGAGCCAGGCCTTGGCGTGGAGGCGGGATCTTTCGCCGTTGTAGGCGACGCGAACAGTCGCGTTGGGAAGGGACGCGATTTCACGAACGGCACGCGCATCGGTGGCGCCTGTGTACGTCGTGGTGATGAGGCGAATGGGGATCTTGCTGTCAGCAAGTTTCTTGAGCGCTGTCTCGATTCGACGATAGCCGCTCCAGGTGACGAAGCTCACGAGAGCGTCGACCCTGTCCGCACTCTCCAACTCGAGATTGAGTTCGCGGCCCAAGTTCAAGTTGTGTCGGCCTGCGAGAAGAGTGGAGATCGACAGCGGAGTTTCAGGTCGGGGATGAGACGCGCCGAGCGAGGTGAGCAGTTGAGGTGGAATGGCAAGCTCTTCAGAACTCCCCTGAGCACGTAGAAAGGTGAGGAGTGAATTGGCGAACTGGGCTTGAGCCGTGACGTCGCCCGGGAGATCTCTCAGGACGCGTTCGATTTCATCTGCGAGGAAGTGCGCCAACCGGGATGGCGCATCTGGCTTGTCAAGCGGGGAGAGTTCGGGATGACGAGCTGCCGCAGCCAGCGCAGTCTGAAGACGGGCGGTGAGCAGAAGGTCGTAGAGGCCGTCCAGCACGTCGAGATGATAGCGCGAGGATGGCGTCGTGACTCATGGCGCGAGAGCAAGCACTCGCTCCTTGCACCCTGCGAATCCAGTGGTAGTCTCGGATCCCCCTAAAACTCTTACCCAGGAGAACGCCATGCCCAAGCTCGCAACCCGCCGTGCCCCGAAGACCGCTTCCCGCGCCGCCAAGGCGAAGCCGGTGAACCCGATCCCCGAGGGCTTCCACACGATCACGCCGTCGCTCACCGTGCGCAACGCTGCGGGCGCGATCGAGTTCTTCAAGAAGGCGCTGGGCGCCGCGCAGGTCGGCGACGTGTGCGCCTGCGAGGACACGGGCAAGATCATGCATGCCGAGCTGAAGGTCGGGAGCTCGATTTTCTTCCTCGGGGACGAAGCGCCGCAGATGGGCTGCCCGGCGTCGCAGAGCTCGCTCTTCCTTTATGTGAAAGACGCCGACGCGGCGTTCGACCGCGCGGTGAAGGCGGGCGCGACATCGAAGTGGCCCGTGAGCGACATGTTCTGGGGCGACCGGGTCGGGGCGGTGACGGACCCGTTCGGGAACACGTGGACGTTCGCGACGCACAAGAAGGACCTGACGGCGAAGCAGATCAAGGAAGCGCAGCGGGAATTCTCGGCGCAGATGAAGGCGAAGTCCGAGGGCGGCTGCTGCGGCGGGTCGTCGGACTGCGGATCGAAGCAGTAAGAAGCGAAGAATCGCGGCGCGGCGGGGGCGAACCCTGCCGCGCCGTTTTTGTAACCTGTGGAGATCGCCCTCATCCGCGCTTCCGTCCTCGCCTGCCTCCTGGCCGCCGTCGCGCCCGGCTGCGGATCTTCGTCGAAGGAAGCGGCCCCCGCGGGACCTTCGGTGGCGGACACGGCGCCCTCGTCCCGCGACGAAGCGGCGGCTCTTACGGAGGCGCAGCGCTGGCTCGCGGGCGAAGTCGCTTCCGGTGAGCTCGAAATCGCCTTCGACAGGCCGGCCGTGGCGCTGGCGCCGCCGTGTGTCGTCGATATCGAGTATGGCTCGGGCCACGGCGGAACCGTCTCCTGGGTGCGCCTGACGGTCGGGGCGACCACGACGAAGTGTGAACGTGTGACCTGGCGGGCCTACCTCAAGGACCCGGCGGTCAGTCCCGGCGAAGCGGTCTGGGCGGAGGTACCCACGGCGACCTTCGCGACGCTTCTCGACTCCATTCGCGCGTTGTCGACGGCGACCGTGACGGCGCTTCCGACGCGTCGCTACTGGCACTCCTCAGCCGACTTCTTCACCCTCGTCCGGGTGGTCGGCAAGGACCCCGCGGCGGACAGGACGTGGGAGTTCGCGGGTTACCCGGGAAACGGCGGCGCCGCGGTTTACGCCGCCCCGAAGGCGGTCGTGGGCCGGGCCCGGGCGATCCTCGATCCGCTCGACTGGAAGCCGGTCGAGGCCGACGATCTCCGGCGCACGCACTTTCCCGACGCATTCGTGCGGAACCGAGATCTCTGTGCGGAGAAAGGCCACTGGTGGGTCATGGAGCGTTCGGTCGAGGCGCTCGGCTGGTTCGGCGACCGGAGCGCGATCCCGGTGGCGACCTGGCTTCTCGACCACGCGTCGGAAATCATCGACCGCCAGGTCGTGAAGATCCGGACGGTGCTCGACGAGCCGGGGAGCTACCTCGAAGGGCCGCCCCGGAGCCTGCCGAAATAATGACGGACCGCTCGCGCCGGAACATTTCCCATTTGTTGTAAAGACAGCCTGTCTATACACTGGGGACATGAAGATGATCAACGTAAGGCTCGACCCCGACGACAAACGCAGGGCCGAAGCGCTTCAGAAGAGCGGCGTGACGGTCTCGGAAATCGTGAGACGCGCCATTCGCGCGGAGTATGAGCGGCGCGTCCCGGCGTCGAGGAAGGAACGCAGCATGGCCGACCTCGTCGCAGAGATCCACGCCCGGCATCCCGTCACCGGACGCCGCCCCCGGGTTGATCTCACCGATCGGCACGCGGTTCAGCGGTTCATCCGGGCCCGGATTCAGAAGAAGCTCCGGAAGTCCCGGTGATAATCGTCGATACTTCCGCATTGGTGGCCCTCTGCGACCACCGTGATGCGCTCCATCAACGTGCCATGGGCGATTCCGTGCAGATCGCAGGGAAGCCGTTGTTGCTCCTGGAAGCGGTCATTTCGGAGAGCTGGTTCTTCCTCAACTCCGCATCCCTCCGGCAGCGCCTGCAGGAATTGACGGAGGAAATTCCGCTGTTCCCATGGGCTCCGAAGGATCCCGGAGGTCACAGGACCGAAGTCTTCGCCTGGCTGGAGCGCTACCTCGAGCACGGCCCCGACTGGGCCGATGCATCGATCATCGTGGCGTGCGCTTCCATAAAGGGCTCCCGGGTCTGGACCTACGACTCGGAGTTCCGGAAGGTCTGGCGGATGCCCAATGGAGGGGCGGTTCCGCTGGTGCCATGAACCGACTTTTCCCATTGAACGAAGTCCTTCCCGAGCTGAGCTCGCAGATCGAGCGCGAACTTCGCGCGGAGGGGCGCGCCGAGCTTGCCGACCAGATCAGAGACTTCCAGATTGCCCGCTGGACTCACGACCCGGCGTGCCAGGGCATCTACGTGACGACCGAGGGTCGTCCGCTGAATGTCGTGGAGCAGAACGTGATCGGAATACGCCACGGAGAGACCGTCGTGCTCGACTCCTGCAACCTCGACACCGACAACTTTGCCCGCATTTCGGGAATCGAGTTGTTCCACCGGCCGGATCTGCTCGCGAAGCTGGAAGCGCTCTCCGATCGCGCGTGTTGAGGTCTCGTGAACCTGCCCTTGGCGCGTTTCCGAGGGTGGAAATCCGCTCATGTCCGGAGCGGCTCCGTCCCCTCGCTCAGCACCGACAGGTACCGGTCGTAGGCGAAGACCCGGTTGCGCTTTTGCCCGGTGATTTCCCGTGCGATCTTGAGGCCGACAAGGATCTTCAGGCCCGCGCCGGCCGCCGGAAAAGACAGTCCCGTCTTTCTGGCGAGCTGGGCCTGCGTTGTGATCGGGCTGGCCTGAAGCTCCGCATGAACGCGCAGCGCGGATCCCGCCGCGCGTCCCCTGGCCTGGATGCGCGCCTGGTCGGCCTGGAACATTTCGACAAGTCGCTTCGCGGCGGTCACGGCCCCGTCAGCGGTCACTCGAACGCCCTCGAGGAAGAAGTCGAGCCATTCTTCCCAGTCGCCCTTCTCGCGGACGACGTCCAGCAGGCGGTAGTACTCCTTGCGGCGCTGCTTGAAGTAGAGGCTGAGGTAGAGAAGTGGCTCCCGAAGAATGCCCGCGTGGCAGAGGAGGAAGGTGATGAGGAGGCGGCCGACGCGGCCGTTGCCGTCGAGGAAGGGGTGTATGGTCTCGAACTGGACGTGGGCCAGGGCGGCGCGGACGAGGATGGGAAGGGGAGTGCTGGCTTCGTGGAGAAAGTGCTCGAGGCGGGACATGCATTCGGCGACCTCGTCGGGAGGGGGTGGGACGAAGTGGGCATTGCCGGGACGAGTCCCGCCGATCCAGTTCTGGGATCTGCGGAAATCGCCGGGAGCCTTGTCGCCCCCGCGGCCGTGCCGCAGAAGGACGCCGTGAATTTCGCGCAGGAGCCGGGTTGAGAGTGGAAAGCCGCCGCGCAGCCGCTTCAGCCCGTGCGACAGTGCCGCCACGTAGTTCGAGACTTCGACCGCGTCGACGACGGGAACCCCCGGGGCTTCCTTCAGCTCGAAGAGAAGCAGGTCAGAGAGGGACGACTGGGTTCCCTCGATCTGGGAGGAGAGGACGGCTTCCTTTCGGACGTAGGCGTAGAGGAAGAGCTCCGTGTCGGGCAGCAGGGAGGAAATGCTGTCGAGGCGGCCCAGCGAGAGAAGCGCCTGTTCGAGAAGGAGCTGCCGGGGTCCGGAGAGGTTGATCGCCGGCTCTGGGGGGAGCGGAAACGGGATGAAGGCGCGCACGGGCTCGTCGCCGCTGCCGGAGACGGAGGGCCGGCCCGTTCTGCCGCGGATCATGGAGAAGTCGCTTATTAAGAGTTCTTGAACAGAGGATATCTTATTAATAGAAACAGGCCTATCTATTAATAAGAATCGGGCGTCCCCCCGGCGGCCTTCCGTCGCGACTGTTTTCACGCCCCAGCCCCGCGGCCACGCAGGACGTCTCTATAATGGGGCAGGATGCGCCCCAAATCCTACCCCCGCCTGACCACCCCCCTCGTCCGCGACGGCGGCCGGCACGGCAAGCTTCGCCCCGCGACGTGGGACGAGGCGCTTGATCGAGCCGCGAAGGGCCTGCGGGCGGTGACGGAAGCGCACGGCGCGAAGGCGCTGGGGATGTTCAGCTGCTCGAAGTCGACGAACGAGATGAATTTCGTGGCCCAGAAATTCTCCCGCGTCATTTTCGGCTCGAACAACATCGACAGCTGCAACCGGACCTGACATGCGCCCAGCGTCGCGGGTCTCGCGGCGGTTTTCGGGGCGGGCGGGGGGACGAACTCGTACGAGGAGATCGAGAAGACGGAGATCATCCTTCTCTGGGGCTCGAACGCGCGCGAGACGCACCCGATCTTCTTTCACCATCTCCTCAAGGGCCTCCGGAACGGTGCGCGGCTCGTGGCCGTCGACCCGCGACGGACGAGCTCGGTGAAGTGGGCCGACATCTGGGCCGGGCTCGACGTCGGCTCCGACATCGCGCTCGCCAACGCGATCGGGCGCGAGATTCTCGCGGCGGGACTGGAGCACAAGGAATTCATCGCGAACGCCACCAACGGCGTCGAGGAGTATCGCAAGGGCGTGGAGAAGTACACGCTGGCGTACGCCGAAAAGGAAACCGGCGTGCCGGCGACGGTGATCCGCGAGATCGCGCACGCGTGGGGGAAGGCGAAAACCGGGACGATCTGCTGGACGCTCGGGATCACGGAGCACCACAACGCGGTGGACAACGTGCTCTCGCTGATCGACCTCGCGTTGCTCACCGGCAAAGTCGGCCGCTACGCGACCGGGATCAACCCTCTGCGCGGCCAGAACAACGTGCAGGGCGGCGGGGACATGGGGGCGCTTCCCGACAGGCTCCCCGGCTTCCAGCACCTGGAGAACGACGCATTCCGCGCGAAATTCGACGCGAAGTGGGGCGTCAAGGTGCCGCCGAAGAAGGGCTGGCACCTGTCGGACATGTTCGCGGCGATGGGGCGCGGCGAGCTGCGGGCGCTGTACGTGATCGGCGAGAATCCGCTTCAGAGCGAAGCCGACCAGAACCACGCGCGGCACCTGCTCGAAGGGCTGGACTTCATGATCGCGCAGGACATTTTCCTGACGAAGACCGCCGAGCTCGCGGACGTCGTGTTCCCGGCGGCCGCGGGGTGGTGCGAGTCCGAAGGCACGGTGACGAACAGCGAGCGGCGGGTGCAGCGCGTGCGCAAAGCCATCGAGCCGCCCGCGGGGGCGAAGGATGACCTGGCGATCCTCTACGCGCTCGCGAAGAAGCTCGGGCATGACTGGGGCGCGCCGGACGCGGAGACGGTCTGGAACGAACTGCGCTCGCTGTCGCCGGTGCACGCGGGGATGAGCTACGAGCGGCTGGAGAAGATGCACGGGATTCAGTGGCCGTGCTACGACGAGGCCCACCCGGGGGAGATGTTCCTGCACAGCCGGCTGTGGGAGCGGCCCGTGAAGGGACCGAGGGTGTCGTTCTTCCCCGTGGAGCACGATCCGCCGGTGGAAAAACTCTCGCCGGAGTTCCCGTTCCGGCTCACGACCGGGAGACGGCTGGAGGAATACAACACGGGCGTGCAGACCGCGGGCTACCACTCGTCGCTTCGGCGCGGAGAGAACCTGGACCTGTCGCCGGAGGACGCGGAAAAACTGGGCGTAAAGGAGGGCGACGCGGTGCGCGTCACGTCGAGGCGCGGGACGGTCGACGTGCCCGCGCACATCGACAACGGCCTTCGGCCGGGGCTGGTGTTCATGACGCTGCACTTCCCCGACGACGTTGCCACGAACCTCCTCACGATCGACGCGGTCGACCCGAAGTCGGGGACGGCGGAGTTCAAGGCTTGCGCGGTGAAGGTCGTGCGGATCGGAAGCGGCGAGTCGCTGGCGGTCGCCAGGGCGAACGGCGCGCATCGGCCCGAGACGGAGGCTGCGGGACGAGGATTGCATTGAACCTGGAGACCGCCGTATCAGCGGCCCTTTCAGCGTGATCACGCCCTGATCGGCGTCCGTAGTTCTTTTCTCAAAGCAGATACGGCCAGGAGAACAACGACTTGGACCTCCGCATCACCGGCCCCGAACCCACCGCTTCCGAGCGCGCCGCCGTCGACGCCGCGCTCGGCCCGCCGGTGTCGGCGTGGAAGGGCGGCGCGCGCGACCTCGCGGGCGAGGGACGCATCGCGCACGCGGCGGGGCACGAAGCCCGCTCGCAGCGCGACCTGCTGCTTCCGGCGCTGCACGCCATCCAGGACCGCTTCGGCTGGATCCCGCCCGGCGCGCTCCGATACGTCTGCGAGAGGCTCACGGTGCCGCCCGCCGAGGCGTACGGCGTGGCTACCTTCTACCACTTGTTCTCGACGACGCCGCGGCCCGCGGCGGTGGCGCACGTGTGCGACGACATCGCGTGCCGGATCAAGGGGAGCGAAGCGGTCTGCGCGGCGCTCGAACAGAAGCTCGGGCCGGAGGGTCAGAGTCACGCAGGGACGCCGGCGACGTGGCAGCGAAGCCCCTGCCTCGGGCAGTGCGAGCGCGGCCCGGCGGCGATGATCGTGAAGGCGGGCGAGAAGCCGCAGTGCTTCAACGTGGCGGGGACGGAGGAAGCGATTCTCGCGGCGATCCCGAGAGTCGCTCCGGCGGAAGACCTGGAGTCGATGCGGCGGAGCGTGCCGCAGTCGGGTGAAGCGGGGCTGCGGCTGATCCAGCGGATCGGGCGCGAGGATCCCGCGAGCCTGGACGCGTACAAGGCGAGCGGCGGGTACGCGGGGCTGAACAAGGCGGTCGCGCTCGGGCCCGCGGCGACGATCGCCGAGGTCACGGCTTCGAAGCTCGTCGGCCGCGGCGGCGCGGCGTTCCCGACGGGGCGCAAGTGGGACGCGGTCGCGAAGGAAGCGGCGCGGCCGCACTTCCTGATCTGCAACGCGGACGAATCCGAGCCGGGGACGTTCAAGGACCGGCTGCTCATGGAGGGCGACCCGTTCGGCGTCGTCGAAGGGATGACGATCGGCGGCTTCGCGACGGGGTGCGAGCGCGGGTTCATTTACATCCGCGGCGAATATCCGCTGGCACTGAAGCGGATGCAGGCGGCAATCGACGCGGCGCGCGCGGCGGGGCTGCTCGGGAAAAACGTGGCGGGCGCCGGCTTCGCGTTCGACATCGAGATCCGCCGCGGCGCGGGCGCGTACATCTGCGGCGAAGAAACGGCGCTGATCAATTCGATCGAAGGAAAACGCGGCGAGCCGCGCAACAAGCCGCCTTTTCCGGTGCAGGTCGGCCTCTTCAACAAGCCTACCCTTGTGAACAACGTCGAGACTCTCGCGAACGTCCCGCCGATCCTCGCGGGCGGCGGCGCGGCGTGGGCGGGGATCGGCACCGCGGGCTCCGCCGGTCCGAAGCTCTTCTGCGTCTGCGGGCATGTCAGGAAGCCGGGCCTTTACGAGGTTCCCTTCGGGAAGACGCTGCGCGAAGTCCTCACGCTCGCGGGCGGCGCTTCAGGAAAAGTCCAGGCGATCCTCCTCGGCGGCGCGGCCGGGACGTTCGTGGGGCCCGACAAGCTCGACGTGCCGCTCACGTTCGAGGGGACGCGCGCGATCAACGCGTCGCTCGGCTCCGGCGTCATCCTCGTCTTCGACGACTCCGTCAGCATGGGCGACATCCTCGGCCGCGTGGCGCGCTTCTTCCGCGACGAGTCCTGCGGCCAGTGCGTGCCCTGCCGAGTAGGCACGGCGCGGCAGGAAGAGCTTCTGGCGCGGCTGCGCAGCGGAAAGCCGCTCGGGTCGCGCGAGGAAGAGCTCGCCCTCTTCGCTGAGATCGCGCAGGCCATGAGGGACGCTTCGATCTGCGGCCTCGGCCAGACGGCCGCTTCCGCGATCGAATCCGCCGTGTCGGCCCTGGGACCCGCGGTGCTGGGAGGGAAGCCGTGAGCGAAGCCCCGATCTGGTTCCAGCCTCCGCCGCCGCCGAGCCGCCCGCCGGCCCGCCCGCCTGCCGCCCCGCCCTCAGTCGTGGAATGCACGATCGACGGGAAGGCGGTGTCGGTGCCGCAGGGGCAGACGATTCTCGAGGCATGCCGCGGGCTCGGGATTGAGACTCCGACCTTGTGCTACCTTGAAAACCTGACGCCCGTGAACGTCTGCCGGATCTGCGTGGTCGAGATTGCGGGGGCGCGCGTGCTCGCGCCGGCGTGTTCGCGGAAGGTTGAGAAGGGGATGGACATCCGGACGGACAGCCCGCGCGTGCGACTCTCGCGCAAGATGGTGCTCGAGTTCCTCGGGTCCTCGGTCGACCTGTCCACGGCTCCGGGCGTCGGCGAGTGGATGAGGAAGTACGGCGCGAAGCCGGGGCGCTACGGCCCCGCGATCGCGGCGGCCAGGGCGAACGAGCGCGACGCGCGTGAAGCGGGTCATCACCACGCGAGCGACGGCCGCGCCGAGACCGTCGCGCAGCCCGTCAAGGTCGACAACGAACTCTACGTGCGCGACTACGGAAAGTGCATTCTCTGCTACAAGTGCGTCGAGGCGTGCGGCACCGACGCGCAGAACACGTTCGCCATCGCCGTCGCCGGCCGCGGTTTCGACGCCCGCATCTCCACGGAGCACAACGCGCCGCTTCCCGACTCCGCCTGCGTCTACTGCGGCAACTGCATCGGAGTCTGTCCGACCGGCGCGCTGATGTTCAAGAGCGAGCACGACATGCGTGCCGCGAAGACGTGGGACGAGAAGAAGCAGACGAAGACAGACACGATCTGCCCCTACTGCGGCGTCGGCTGCACGCTGACGCTTCATGCGCAGGACAACAGGATCGTGAAGGTGACCTCGCCGATGGACATTGAGATCACGAACGGCCATCTGTGTATCAAGGGGAGATTTGGATACGGGTTTGTGCAGGACAAGTGAGCGGGCGCGCAGGCGGGCGAAAAAAGACGACCTCCCGAATCATGAGGTCGTTTGTTCTTTCGCCTGCCCGCCTGTCCATCCTGAGCGAGCGAAGCGAGTCGAAGGGCCCGTCCGCCCGCCCGCGCCCTAAGTTCGGCGGGGCCGCCGCTGTGCAAATCTCGGCCGTGCATCCGGCGCCGGCATCGGCTGAATTGGCGCCGCAGCCGGCTGCGGATGCCAGAGCTCCCAGACGCAGCGCTCCAGCACCATCGCGAAGTCGGCGGGGGTGGCGAAGCGATGCGCACGGTCCTTCTGAAGAGCGCAGGCGACGGCTTGTGTCGTGGCAAATGACACGGCGGGATTCATCCGGTTGACCAGCGCCGGCGCTTCGTGAAGGTGCTTCTTGAGAACATCCGCGACCGTGTCGCCCGTGAACGGCGGCCCGCCGGTGAGGAGGTGAAAGAGCGTCGCGCCGAGGGAATAGACGTCGCTCCGGATGTCGATGTCCGCCGAGCCGCGCACCTGCTCGGGGGACATGTAGGCCGGCGTGCCGAAGAGCCTGCCGTTGACGTCGCTCCCGTCCGTCACCGCGAGCCCGAGGTCGGCGAGCTTCGCCGTGCCGTCGCGCGCGATCAGGATGTTGCCGGGCTTCACGTCGCGGTGGACGAGGCCGTTTTCGTGCGCGTGCTGAAGAGCCTTCGCGATCTGGATCGCGATTCCGAGCGAATAGCGTTCGTCGAGGGCGCGGCCGGGCTGAAGGAGCCCGCGAAGCGTCGGCCCCTCGACGAATTCCATGACGAAGTAATTCACGCTTCCCGCGCATCCCACGTCGATCCCCTGCACGACATTCGGATGTGAAAGTCGCGCGACGACGCGGGCTTCACGCACGAACTTCGACACGATGTCCGCGTTCTCGGCGAGCCGCGGATGGAGGATCTTGAGGGCGACGACGCGGTCCATCGAGACCTGCACGGCGCGCAGGACGCGGCCGGACTGTCCGCGTCCGATTTCCTCGTGGAGGCGGTAGCCGGGAATTTCCAGGACGTCCTCGGCGGACGACTGGACTTTCCGGACGACGGCGGCCTGGGCGGGGGAGATCCACCCTCGTACGACCAGCAATTCGCCCAGCCTCACCGCAAGCGTCCCGCCCGCCTGCAGATTCTGCTGGATGGCGAGCGCTTCGTTCAGGCGCTCCTTCGTGATGAATCCCATCCGGACGGCGACCGCGCCGAACTGCTGCTCCTTCGGCGGAAGCGAAGCCGGTTTCTTTGAACCGGGATCTGCGGGTCCGTGGGCGGGTTTCATGGCTCATGAGTGTATCCCGGGCTGCTCGTTTCTTGCGCGGGCCCGGCCAAGAGTTCGCCAGATTGCGGAAGAGGCATGAGCGCGGTAAGGATGCCTCGGCTACGGCATGGCCGTTGCAACAGGCGTCCGACTTCTCGGTCCAGGGGGAAACTGCCAATGCGTTTCGCGTTCGCGCTGTCGTTCGTGCTTGCCTGCCGCCTGTGCGCGCAGGAGCCGGAGAAGAAGCCCGAGGAAAAGAAGCCCGAGGACGGAAGCGTGCTGGAGCCGGATGCCGCGGAGAAGAAGGGCCTGATCATTTCGGCGACGCGGCTCGAGCGCCCCGACGCCGAAGTCCCGCGCGCGACCAATCTCATCGAGCCCGAGGACCTGTGGCGCGACAACCCGCGCTCAGTCCCCGCGGCGCTCAAGCGCCAGCCCGGCATCATGGTCCAGTCGACCGAATACGGCGGCGGCTCGCCGTCGGTCCGCGGGCTCATCGGCCAGCAGGTTCTGCTGATGGTCGACGGCATCCGCATCAACAACTCGATTTTCCGCTTCGGCCCCAACCAGTACCTCTCCACCGTCGACCCGTTCATCATCGACCGCATCGAGGTCGTGCGCGGGCCGGGGTCGGTGCTCTACGGAAGCGACGCGCTTGGCGGGACGATTTCGCTGTGGACGCGGCACCGCGAGGAGTTCGGCAAGTCATGGGATGCGCATGTCCGGGCGAAGGCGCGGAGGGCAATCTCGGGCCGGTCGGCTGGCTGATCGGCGGCTCGGCCAAGTGGAGCCAGGACCTCGACGGCGGCGACCACACCGGGAGGCAGCCGTTCACGGGGCACGACGAATTCGACGGCGACATTCACCTCGACTTCCACATCAACGACCACTGGACGATCCGCGGCGCCGCGATCTCGGTGTGGCAGGACAACGTCCCGCGCTCGGACCAGCTCTTCATCGGTTACCGCAACACCGGCACCACCGCGTTCGAGGAGTTCCACCGCAAGTGGCAGCGGCACGAGCTGTACTACGGGAAGCTGGAAGCGCGGGACCTGGGGGAAGCGATCAGCACGGTCGACGTGACGTTGAGCGCCGACCACCAGAGCGAGCTGCGCAATATCCGCCGCACCGGCTCGACGGTCCTGCAGCGCGACGAGGACTCGGTTCTCTCGGCCGGGCTGAGCGCGATGGTGTCGAGCAAGATCATTCCGTACAACACGCTCACCGGCGGCTTCGAGATCTATCACGACTGGGTCAACTCGGACACCGAGTCCACCGACCAGCTCACCGGCGCCGAGACAAAGGCCCCGCAGCGCGGCTCCTTCGCCGACGACTCGACCTACCGCACCATGGCCGTCTACCTCCAGGACGAGCTCAAGCCGTGCGACTGGCTGTCGTTCGTCGGCGGTGTCCGCTTCTCCCACATCCGCGTCGAGATGGACGAGCTCGACCCCGTCCCCGGCGACGGCGTCGACCTCGCGGACCTCACGAGGACCTTCACCGACCTTTCCTGGGACCTGCACGGAAACGTCCGCATTCCCATTCCCGATCTCAATCTCTGGGGCGTCGCCGGCATCAGCCGCGGCTTCCGCGCCCCCAACATCGACGACTTCAGCGCGTTCCAGGAAGGCGGCTCGTCGTTCGACGTCCCCAACCCCGACGTCAAGCCCGAGTCCATGATCCAGATCGAAGCGGGGCTCAAGGGCGGCAACAAAAAGTGGAAGGGCTCGCTCTTCGCGTTCAAGTCGCACATCGACGACCTGATCACGCGGCAGAACACGACCTTCGGCGGGTCGGCGATTTCTCCCTCGGGAAAGCCCTTCAAGGCCCGCGACAACAGCCGCCACGCTTCGATCTACGGTTTCGAGCTCGACCTCGAAGTCGAGGTTTACAAGCACATCCGGCCGTTCGTCGTCTTCACCTACATCGTCGGCCGCGACCGCGACCGCGACGAGGTGATCCGCCGCATGCCGCCGGCGATGGCGACCTACGGAGTGCGCTACCAGGAGGACAAGTGGTTCATCGAGGCGTACCTCGAGAGCGCGAGGGCGCAGCACCGGCTGAGTGCGGACGACAAGACCGACGTGCGGATTCCGAAGGGCGGCACGCCCGGGTGGACGACGGTGAATATCCGTGGCGGGTACGAGTTCACGAAGCGGATCAAGGCGACGCTTTCGGTGGAAAACCTGTTCGACAAGGACCATAGGTATCACGGGAGCGGAGTGAACGAACCCGGGCTGAATGCAACGATGAGCGTGGAAGTCGGGTTCTGAGGAGGCGAGGGTGTTTGTGAGCGGGAAGTCGCCTGTCGCGGCGGGGGACGGGAGCCGGCGGGAGAGTGGAACGAGCGGTAAGGTCATTCCTGTTACACGGAGGTCACGGAGACCACAGAGGTCACTGAGAAAAAAAGATCTTTGTCGTTCCTCTGTGACCTCTGTGGTCTCCGTGACCTCCGTGTCGATCAGGAACCAACACCGTTTTCCCCCCATCACGAATTGGCCCGCCCCGCGCTTTCATTTCGTTCCGCCTCCCACCCGGTTTATCGTGTCCGCCGATGAAAACCGCCGCCGTCATTCTCGCCGCCGGCCAGGGCGTCCGGATGAAATCCGACCGGGCGAAGGTATTGCACGAGGTCTGCGGGAAATCACTCCTGGCGCACGTTCTGGAAGCGGTGCGCACGCTCAACCCCGACCCGCTGGTCGTCGTTGTGGGCCATGGGGCCGACGAGGTGAAAGCGGAGTTCAAGGACGAGAAGGTGACCTGGATCGAGCAGAAGGAGCGCCGTGGCACCGGGCACGCGCTGGCGCAGGCCGAAGGCGCACTCAAGGGATTCACCGGCCGGCTCTTCGTCCTTTGCGGCGACGCGCCGCTCGTGCGGCCCGAGACGCTGGTGGCGCTCACGCGCGCGGCGGAAGGGCGCCTGGCGACGGTACTGACGTGCGAGGTCGAAGACGCTTCCGGCTACGGGCGGATCATTCGCAGCTCGAAGGGCGACGTCACCCGGATCGTCGAGCATCGGGACGCGACGGAAGAGGAGCGCGAGATCCGCGAGATCAACAGCGGCGGATACGCGTTCGAGGCGCCGGCGGTTTTTGACGCGGTGCGTCAATTGAAGCCGGCCAACTCCCAGGGCGAGTACTACCTGACGGACGTGCTGCCGATCCTGATGAAAAAGGGGCGCATCGGCGCCTGCGTCGCGGAAGACCCCGCCGAAGTCCTCGGCGTCAACTCGCGCCGCGACCTCGCGCTGGCGACCTCGAGAATGCGCGACCGCATCCTCCGCCACCACATGGACGCCGGCGTCACCATCGTCGCCCCCGACCTCACCTTCATCGAGTGCGGCGTCGAGATCGGCGCCGACACCGTCATCGAGCCCTTCACCGTCATCCGCAGCGGCGTGAAGATCGGCTCCCACTGCGAAGTAGGCCCCTTCTGCCAGCTCCGCGCCGGCGCCGTCCTCGACGACCACGCCGAAGTCGGCAACTTCGTCGAGATGAAAAAGTCGAGACTCGGCTCGCACTCCAAGGCGAAACACCTTTCCTACCTCGGAGACGCCACCATCGGCGCCCGCGTCAACATCGGCGCCGGCACCATCACCGCCAACTACGACGGCGTGAACAAGCACCCCACCGTCATCGAAGACGGCGCTTCCACCGGCTCCCACACCGTCCTCGTCGCCCCTTCCACCATGAAGAAAGGCTCGAAAACCGGCGCGGGCGCCGTCGTGACGAAGAAAACCATGGCCGAAGGCGAAACCTGGGTCGGAGTTCCGGCTCGCCCGCTCGCCCGCGCGAAGCGACCTGAGCGAGGGCCCGAAGGGCCCGAGTCGAAGGGCAAGCCCGCCCGCCCGCCCTCCTCCAATCCTGACAAACCGTTGACCCGACCACCCGCCCGCAACACACTCATCGCCCCCGTCTCCAAGAAACGGAGCCCGCGTGCGTAAGAAGGAATTCCAGATCTTCGCAGGCACTTCGAACCCCATGCTCGCCAAAAGCGTGTCGAAGGCGCTCAACCTCGACCTCTCCAACGTCGACCTGAGCCGCTTCCCCGACGGCGAGATCGACGTGAAGATCCAGGACGACGTGCGCGGCTCGGACGTCTTCATCGTGCAGTCCACGTGCCCGCCGGTGAACGAGAACTTGATGGAGCTGCTGATCATGATCGACGCGCTCCGCCGCGCGTCCGCGATGCGCATCACCGCGGTCATCCCGTACTTCGGCTACGCCCGCCAGGACCGCAAAGCCGAAGGCCGCGTCCCGATCAGCGCCAAGCTCGTCGCCAACCTCATCACGCGCGCCGGCGCCGACCGCGTCCTCACCATGGACCTCCACGCCGCGCAGATCCAGGGGTTCTTCGACATCCCCGTGGACCACCTCTACAGCTCGCCCGTCATCATCGACTACCTGAAAAAGAAAGATCTCGGCAAGCTCTGCGTCCTCTGCTGCGACGTCGGCGGCGCGAAAATGGCGAGGGCATACGCGAAGCGGCTCGGCGGCGCGGCCCTGGCGATCATCGACAAGCGGCGGACGGGGCCGAGCGAGACCGAGGTCGCGGAAGTCATCGGAAGCGTCGAGGGCATGGATGTCGTCGTCGTCGACGACATGATTTCGACGGGGACGTCGATTGCCGAAGCGGCGAGGGTTGCAAGGGAGCGCGGGGGAAGAAGCGTGCGGATGACCGCCACCCACGCCGTTCTCTGCGGCAAGGCGCTCGAGAAAATTGAGAAGAGCGGCTGCGAGGAATTGGTAGTGACCGACTCCATCCCGATCACCGGGAAAGAGCGGCCCTGGCTCAGACAGCTCAGCGTCGCTCCGCTGCTGGCGGAGGCGATCCATCGGATTCACAAGAGCGAATCGGTGAGCAGCCTGTTCGTTTAGGATGACGGAGCGAGGCGTTTCGTTCCTTCCCGGCCAGCGTGAGCTTGAAGCGTTCTTGGGCCGGCGTATTTCTCCTCCACTTTCTTGAAGAGAGCCTCCGCGGTGTCACCCTTGGCGGGCTCTTTCGGGGCTTCTCCAGCGCGGGCGGCCGAGGCGACGGGAAGCAGAGCGGCGAACACACGCACCGTAGGACTCCTTAGGCAAGATTTCGCTGAAGACTATCATTTCGTCCGCTGGAAAAATCGGCGCTGTCGGCGCGGGAGGGGAAGCGAAAGCCAACTCGAAGAGTCGGAGTGGATCGGTAAACTCAGAACATGAGATACCTCATGTTCGCCACGCTGTTCCTGACCGCCAGTTTGTCTTCGGGTGCCGACGACGCCGCTGTTGATGCCCTCATTACTCAACTCGGCGGCGACGACCCCGCGACGCGTGACGCTGCGGAGGCGAAGCTGATCGAGGTGGGTCCTTCGGCCGAGGCTCGTCTCCGGGAGCGAGAGAAGAAAGCGGAACCGGAGGTAAAGGCACGTATCGGTAGGGCGCTGGACGGAATTGCCGCGGGGAGCATCGCGACGACGGACTTCGAGGCGATCAGGACCATAAACGTCGGCCACGCGAGCATCACCGGGCTTGCCTGGACTCCGGACGGCAAGAAGCTCGTCTCATGCGGCGGTTGGGGTGACATTCGGATCTGGGACGCGGTGACCGGCAAGCAACTGGCGAAGTTCAAAACCGAGGAAGGCTTCGTTCCGGGGCTCGCGTTCGCCGGCGACCCGAACCGCCTCTGGATTTCCGGCGAGAACGTCGTCTGCTGGGACCTCGAGAAGGGCACGGCGATCAAGTCGTTCAAGGGCGGCGGGCACACGGGTGTTCATGTCGCTCCCGGCGGCAAGCGCGTTGTCTGGAAAACCGGCGGGATCAACGTGGTGAACGCGGAGACGCTCGAGGTCGAGCGCGTGATCAAGGCGGATGAGATGTTCATGGACTCGATTGCGTTCTCTCCCGATGGTGCGAAGCTCGCCATCGAGCTTGCGAACCATGTCGCTGTTTTCGATCTCGTCACCGGTGAGCGCGATGCCGAAAACCCGCTTGGGAACGCCGAGTACGAGGGAAGCATCATGAGTCTCGGCTGGCTTTCCGACGGGCAGGTGGTCGTAGTCAATCGGGAAGGAATCATCCGTTGGGGCGAGCACAAGGAAGATTGCCGTCCGTACTGCTGGGAGATAGCGGTGGCGCCGGATGGGAAAAGATTTGCAGTGGCCGGCATGAAAAACGCTCTCCGCATTCTCGATCCCGAGGGCAAGGAGTTGCAGTCGCTTCCCATGGGTGGTTCTCACTGCCGCGGCCTTGCCTGGAGCCCCGACGGGAAACGCCTCGCCGCGGGGAATGAGTCCGGGCGCCTCGCCATCTGGTCGGATGGCGCGCAGGACCCGCTCGAGTTTCCCGGCCACACGCAGTGTCCTGAGCGCGCCGTCTTCTCGCCCGACAGCTCCCTCGTCGCGGCCAGCCTCGGTGGCAACCATTGGACCGCCTTCGTGAACATCGAGGACGGGACTTCCGTCGACGTGAAGGGACTCTTCGGGCCCCAGCCGGGCCGCACCGGGAGCGAGTTCATTTCCACCGAGAAATTCGATCTCGTGACGTGGGACGCCAAGACGGGGAAGCGCTCCGGGACCCCGAGCGAGGGGCGCGGTGGCCCTCGCCGCGAGGTTGCCTTTGCCTCGCCCGACGGCACCCTGGCATGGACCGAGGGATACATGGTTCCCGCCGACAAGCGCTTCCACTCCTTCACAGACAAGCCTGCTCCCGAAGTGAAGGGAAATGTCGGCTGCAGTTGGGCGAGCGCTGCGTGGTCGGGCGATTCCGAGTACATCGCCATCTCTGGCGTCCTGGACTTCCACGGCCACATTGGCGCGTTCACCATTGTCCGCCGCGACGGAACGATCATCTACCGCGCAGATGGACTTGAACGCGGCGGCGGCGCTCCCTGCTGGACCCCGGACGGGACGAAGCTGTTCTGGAGCCACGGGGAAGATCTGTTCGTCTTCGACCGCGCGAAGCTCAAAGAACCGGAGCAGCGAAAGGCCGGCTACCAGGTCGCGGGCTTTCTCGACGCCGTGAGCCTGGTTGGAGTTCGGGAGAAAGGGGAGAAGGAGCGCGAGCTCGTGCTCGTCCATGTCCCGACGATGCGCATCGCCCGCACCTGGCCGCTACCAGAGTACGGTCGGGTCACTGTGGCTCCGGACCGCAAGAAGATCATGGTGTTGTCGCAAGAAGGCGCAGCGGTCCTGCGGGTTGTGAAGCGTGAGGGAAAATAGAGTCCCTCCACTTTCATACTGGGAGCCACGTGTTCAAGCACATGGAGCATTTGGACATCGGCGTATTCGTCGTCGGCGCCCTCGGGGTGCTCTCGTTTCTGGTCTACGTGCATACCCTGTGCTGCCCCAAGTGTCGCCGGTTCGAAATCGTGGATCATGGGAGGTACTGCCGTTTCTGCGGCGACGATCTCGACACCATTACCGGGAGCTTCAAGTGGATCGCGCCGTTATCGCTGTTCGTTCTCCCCCTTGCCGCAGCGACCATGACCCTGGGCTTGCTCTTCGATCGTCCACAGTACGCCTTTTGGAGTTTCGGGATCATGTTCATGGTTCTGCTCCTCAGGAACATCGTCCTGCGCGTTGCCTTCGGCTGTGAGAACTGCGGCGCCTCCCAGCTCGTGACGAGGAAGAACTTGATGGCCCAGAAACACTGCAGCCATTGCGGAGAGCGGATTTGAACTGATCTGCCACCCGTTCATTGTCCGCGCGAAGCCCCCCGACCCGACGCCTCGAGTTCCCGACCCGCAGGTGCCCCAGCGCCATGATCCGGCCTTCCCGGTTCAAAGCCGCGACTCGTGGGTGCGAGAGAACCGGTTATGCTGAAGTTTGTCGCGCGACTTCGGAGGCGACCGACGACACCCAACTGGTCACAGGGAGAAGTCCGATGCGTGCCCGGATCACACTGGCGTCCGTCCTTCTGATTTCGCTGGCAACTCTTCCGGCTCGCGCCGAAAGCGCCGGCGAGGGCGCTTTCCAGGAAGGCGAGAGGCGGTTCGCGTCGAACGACTATGCGGGGGCGATCGAGGCGTTCAATCGCGCCCTCTCCGCGGACAACGGGCTCGGCAAGGGATGGGGCCGTCGCGGACAGTGCTGGAGATACCTGTGTTATGACGCGGAAGCGATTCACGACCTGGCGCTGGCAATCAAGCTGGATCCGGAGAACCCCGAATGGCGCTTCCAGAAGGCCAAGACGTTCCTCGACGGTGACAGACCGCAGGAAGCGCTGGAGCTCATGGGCGAAGCGATGAAAAAGTGGCCGAACGACGGCGAAGCGCTGGGGCTCCACGCGCGGGCGATTGCGATGGCAGGAGACGTGGACGCGGGGCTGGCCGAGACGGATCGCGCGTTCCAGATGTGCGGCAAGAACCAGCTGAAAGTGAATTACGACATCATTCAGCGCCTGAAGGGCGACTGGGCCGCAGCCGAGAAAGACAACGCGGCGACCATCGCAATCCCGGGGCTGAAGCTTTTCGGTTCGTATCTATTCCGGGTTATCGCGCTCGTCGAGCTGAAGCGTTACGACGACGCGGCCGCCGCCGTCAGCGCCGCGGGGCGAGTCTCGAACGGCGCTCCCTGGATGATCGGCCGTGTGTACCTCGAATCGACGCCGGACGCCGGAAAACACTTCAACCGCGGACAAGCGCTCGCGGATATCAGGCTCCTGGCGACGGACTCGACGCAGACGATCACGACCACGTCGATGGCCCGCGCGTATTTCCTCCTCGGAAGCCCGGGCGAGTGCCTCGACCTGCTGGAATCGAAGGGGCCGCGCAATTCGTTCGAGGTCCTTTTCTGGATGGGGGCTGCGCAGTGGAAGCTCGGCATGTTCGCCGAAGCACGGGCGACGCTTTCCGACGCCCGGCGGCTGAACCCCTACTTCCTGAATCACGCCGACCGTGTCGAGGGGTTAAAGGACTTTGCGACGTCGGTCGACGCCCGGCAAGGCAGGGGTCCCGCCGGCGAGTCTGGCGCCCGGACTCTCGAGGTCGCAACCTGGAACATGCGGGCCGGCGAGATCGAGAACCTGGTCCGCCAGTATCGCTTCAAGGAAGCGGCGGACGCCTACGGCCGGGAACTCGACCGCACGGCGTTCACCGCCCGCAAGGCGGAGATCGAGTCGAGGGCGTTCGAAGTGAAGGCGATGGCGGCGGCGCTTAAGCGGCTCATCGATGCGGTCAACGCGAAGACGCAGAAATTCGCCACGGCCGCCGGGAATTCCGACCTGGAGCTCGTCGCCGCCGGCACGGCCGAATTCGAATTCACGGCGGCGGGCGGCTCCGGAAAATTCCCGTGGGCCTGCCTCGGCGCCGAGGCGTTCTGCAGGCTCGCGCTCGCAGCTCCGGTTACTTCGGAAGAACGCTTCGGGCTCGGCTGCCTCGCCCTGGATTCCGGACTTCCCGCGGTGGGCATCCCGATTCTCGAGGAAGCGCTCAAGAAGCAGCCTGCCCTGAGGAAATCCCTGAACGCCGGCATCGCCCGGCGCCGAGGCATCATGGAGCCCAAGGGCGGCTATGTCCTCTTCCGCGGAAACTACGTCACGCCCGAAGACAAAAAGAACATCGAGAAGAATCTCGTCCTTTACGAGGGGCGCTGGATCACGGCGCAGGAGCGCGACAACCGTTCGAAGGGACTCGTACTAGCCGGCGGAAAATGGGTCCCGGCGCAGGAGGCCGAGCTTCAGGCGCGCGGATTCCGGAAGCGCGACGGAAAGTGGCTGAGCCGCGAGGAAATCGATGCGTTGTGCAGCGACTGGTCCAACGCCTGGACGGAGCAGACGGCGCACTACGTCATCAAGACGAACGTCGGCGAGTCCTTCGCGAAGGACCTCGCCGCCCTCATCGAAGTCGACTACGCCGCGCTCAGGGAGTTCTACGGGGGGCGCGAGCCGTCGCTTCCAAAGTCCGAGAAGATGACCCTCTACGCCTACCGTTCCTACGAGGACTACCGCAAGTACTGCGTCGACAACAACGCGCAGGACTGCCTCAACGCCGCCGGCTTCGCCCGCTCGAACTCGACCACCGTCGTCGGCTGGAACAAGGTGGGCAGCACGAAGACACTCCTGCAGACCATGGCCCACGAGGCGGCTCACCTGTACTACTACCAGGTCTGCCCCGGCTCCCGCGCGCCAAGCTGGCTCGCCGAGGGAATGGCGACCTACTTCGAGGGCTTCCGCTGGACCGGCAAAGCGTTCACGTACAACTTCGTCAGCGACATCCGCCTCCCCTTCGTGCGCGACGCCATGAAGAAGGGCACGCACCTGCCGCTCGCCACGGTACTCGAGAGCGACGCCCTGACGCTCATCAACAAGGACCACGAGACGGCCCTTCTGTACTACGCCGAATGCTGGTCCCTGAATTACTTCCTGTCGAAAACCACAAACGCGGCCTGGCGCCAGGCCTACACGGAGTACCGCAAGGGAGTCGAGGCCGGGAAGACGGACCCGCTGTCGAAGTACTTCCCGGACATGACCGGGTTGGAGAAGGGGTGGATCGAGTTCGTGAAGGAGATGTAGACGGTTGCGGCGGGCGGTCGCCGGGGCCAACGCAGGACTGGAGGACAGATCATGAGGCTGAAGTGGACAGCAATGGTGCTCGCGGCATTTCTGTCAGGTTGCTTCGTACCACCCGACGAAGAGCCCCGGGTTCGCGCGACTGTGCCAGAGCTCGATCGTCGCGTGGTCTTCAGCTCGCACTTGGGAAGAGTGAATTCGATTCAGGTTGTGACCCTTCGTGGAAAACGCATGCTCGCCATTGGATGTTCCAGGGGCGCCGCATTCGTCGCAACGGACTATGTGCTCGAGCAGTCTGTGTTTTTCAGCGACATCTGGATGTCGACGACGATCCCTGTGGACATCGATCGGGACGGTCAATTCGAATTTCTGGAAGGAGATTGTGGATCGAAGGCGAAACTCCTTTCTGCACAGGGGCACCTTCTGTGGGAGTTCCCGAAGAACGAGAGAACTGTAAGCCCCACGCGAATGGCCGCCGGAGATCTGGATGGAGACGGCATGCAGGAGTTCCTTGTCGGAACGAACGGGGGCGGAGGGCTCTTCGCGCTCGACCGTGGGGGCTCAGTCATATGGAAGCGGGATGCCGGCAATGTTTTCGGCGTTGAAGTCGTTGATTTGGACGGCGACGGCAAGTGTGAAATTGTTCACATCAACGTTGGCAATGTCGTCATTCGCGATTTGAACGGTGACCAGCTCCGGCAGTTTGAATTCAACACGCTGTTTCGATCACCCCTGACATGGCCAAGGGATGGTGGCGGCGCATTTCTGGTCCGCGAATCCGATGCGTCCGTCGAGCTATGCGACGACCAGGGGCAACCTCTCTCGAGCATCCGGCTCCCGGACGGGGACGGGTACACGGTCTGGGTTCAGCCGGTCAAGCTGGGAGGAAGCTCGTGGTTTGCTGCTGCCAACCAGCGTTCCTATGCCTACGGGTCAGGCTACCTCTACATTTTTGACGAGAGCGGGCAGGTACTTCACGACGAAGTCTTTGCCCACCGTGTGGAGGCACTCGCCGGGGTGCCTGACCCGCAGAATCCCGAGAGTGAACTACTCCTCATCGGAGTGGCAGGTCAGGTCATCGAGTATCGGAAGCGATGAATTTAGGGGGCAACCCAGCATTGCCCTGCGACAGACCGGCACCGATTCTCACAGAGTCCGGACGGGACCCGAGAATTCGAAGTGGCGCCGCCGGGCGCACCCCAGTTTGGCGTTGGTTCAGCTACCGGCGTTGTGGCAGGATTCGGGCACTCGAGCGTGGTGGTGGGCGGCAAAGGAAGCGCTCAAGAAACACGGGTAGGTTCGTTACCAGAGGCCGTCGGACGTGTCAGGGGATTTCCAGCCGTGATCCACCCACTTCAGCCGCCAGGTACACGGGCGAATCAGGGTCATCCGGGGGCCAAGTGTTCAAGCAAATGAATCCTGCTGATATCGGCGTATTCGTCGTTGGCGCACTCGGGGTGCTCGCGTTCCTGTTCTACGTGCATACACTGCGCTGCCCCAAGTGTCGCCGGTTCGAAATCGTGGATTATGGGAAGTATTGCCGTTTCTGCGGCGACGATCTCGACACCATTACCGGAAGCTTCAACTGGATCGCGCGGATACCGCTGTTCGTTCTTCCCCTTGTCGCAGCGACCGTGGTCCCGTCTCTGCTCTTCGATCGTCCACAGTATGCCTTTTGGAGTTTCGGGATCATGTTCGTGGTTCTGCTCCTCAGGAACATCGTCCTGCGCGTTGCCTTCGGCTGTGACAACTGCGGCGCCTCCCAGCTCGTCACCAGGAGAAACTTCATGGCCCAGAAGCACTGCAGCCATTGCGGGGAACGGATTTGAACGGATCGGGCTGCCCGTTGCGACGGCGCGCTTGTTTCGAACCGTTGCGCGAGCCTAGGATGACGAGTTGTGAAGCACTCCCACGCCACCAAGCTCCTCCTTTTCGCAGCGTTGGGCTTCGCGGCCTGCAGCGCATTCGCGACGTCGGTGATGCCCCGGCAGTACTCCACCCCCGCGTTGTACGGCGACCTCGTGCTGTTCTCGCAATTCACGGGTTCAAAACTTTACGCCATCGACCGTGCCACAAAGCGGGACGTCTGGGTCTGGTCCTGCGGCTGCAGAAGCGTCCGGACAACGCCGACGGTGGCCGGGGATGTCGCGTTCATCTGGGCCGGAGGCTGCAAGGATTCCCGCGCCTGTGCGATCAATTGCCGCACGGGCGTTTCGATCTGGGAAACGCCCGCTGAAGGATATACCTGGGAAGAGGCGCGTCTCGTCGAGGATGTCGTGATTTTCCCGGTGACCTGTGAGACGAGCGAGATCAATGCTTTCGACCGCGCCACCGGGAGAAAACTCTGGGTGAAGAAGGACGCCGACTTGCTCCTTGTCCATGGGAAGGACCTCCTGGTCTCCAAGGACTCCGACAGCAAACTGGTCGTGCTCGACCCTCTCACGGGGGCGGAACAGTTCTCATGTCCGTTCTCCACCGCTGAGTACGCCGAGCCCCAGGCGGACTGCAATGATGCGGGGATTGCGGTTGCGGGCTGCGAGGGGAGTGTTCTGGCCCTGGACATCCCGAATCGAAAGGAGCTCTGGCGGGTCGAAACCGGCAAGAAAAGGCTCATTCCCGCGCTTGACGGGGATTCGCTCTTCCTGGTCACCGGCCGGTCGAGCGGAAACAACTATGGCAGCCAGTCGCTGGAGCTGTGGAACCTTGCGAACGGGTCGAGGGAGTCCAAAGTTGAGTTCCAGGAACTCTGCGCCAGCTACACGAAACCGGTTCTCTTCGACGGGATGGTCATCGTTCCAACCCCCGGACAGATTTTCGCGGTCGAGCGAGAGACCGGGAAGGAGATCTGGCAAGTGAGCATCGGCGGGTCTTACGGCACATGCCGAACGCCCGACTCCATCTATGTAGGCACGACAGGCCCCCGCGTCGTCCAGATCGATGCGAAAACCGGCAAGACCCTGTGGTCGTACGACGTCGACAGGCCGCAAGACGTCGAGCAGGGCGGGCCAGGATGCGAGGGCTCCGAGAGTGGACTGGCGCGCTTTTTTGGCGGTCGCGGCATTGTCCTGGTCCTCCCGGGTTCCGTTCTTGTCGTTGTTCTTGTGATCGTCGCCATGTTCTGGTGGAAGCGACGCTAAAACGTCCGCGTCTTCGGCCGGAACCTGGTCGCGGACGCCGGAGTTCAACGGGTCTTACCAGGCGATGCAGGCATTCAGCGGGAGAGTCTGGATGTTCCGCATAGAAGAGAAACAGCAAGTCGTCGAAGAGCTCGAGCTCTAGGCATGTCGCACTTCCGATGGCGCTGCCCGATGAACAAGGATGCGTGACGTTGCGCCATGATTCGTGATGGGGAAGGCGTAGACTGCCACATGTGTTGCTAACCCGCGAGTTCCGCCGCTGAAGCACCCCAATTCAGCGCTCCGCCTGTCGAGGACATTGCAGTGGAACAGGTCCTCAATCCTGAGCAGGCTGCAGCACCAGCGAGCGAGTACGAAACGCCGGGCCTGTTCCACGTCGTCGCCCACATTGTCCTCTTCGCAGGGTTTGGCTTAGTCCTCAAGCTCGTCGGCGAACTTGCGGGCGTGTATGACGACACCGGCTTTCTTGCGGAGGAGCTCCATGGCATCGCCGGAGGCGCGATGGTTCTGAACCGGTTTTTCGTGTCGATCCACATTCCGCTCTGGACGCTGTCTGTCGTTGCCCTTGCGGTCGATCTCGCTGTCTGGCGAACGCTTCGCCGGAAGGGCCGCTTCCTGGGGGCTCACCTCTGGATGTGGCTGGTGCCGGTGGGTGTCGTAACCATCAGCGTCGTCCTGATCGTGTCTATCTTCCTGCCTCTCGTCGGCTCAATCAACAGTCGGCAGTAGACGGACCCGAGGTCAGCCGGACCGAGGGATGCTGTGGCTGCGTTCCCTCTCCCGCCGCTCGCGTAAGATGAGTGCTGTATGAATTCTCCTGGGCCATCTCGAAAGACGAATTCGGGGCCCCGGCCTGCAACAACATGAAATCGAAACACTTCCTCATCGCTGGGTCCGTTCCCCTCCTGGCGCTGGGCGGGCTGCTCTTCTACACACGGAGGAACTACCACCGGGACGCCCTGCCACCGGCCGGGTACCCGCAAATCAAAGGCTGGTCTGGCGGGCACGATCAGGAGTGGGACCGCTTGCCCTTCAAGTCGTCGTCCTCCAGGGATGTGCCGGCTGCCCGGACACCTGACGGCTCGCCCTTGACGTTCGCGATGGTCGCCGGTCGCTACGGCGGGCAACCCGACCTCAGCGGAAGCGGCGTAGACCTCGATTCGCAGGGCAATTGCACGAGTTACTGGTTCTCGTGCCTGGACTCCGGATCTGCCAAGGGGATCGCTCGCATCGTGGACGGGCGGGTCGAGATCGAAGGGCTTTCAACGTGGGGAAAACCGACGGGGGAAAGGTGCTACTGCGTGCCCGCGTGGTGGCGGGGCCGAGTGTATCTCCTTGGACCTTCTGACTGGCTGTCCGGCGGTGTGCTCGAGTTCTGCAACGCCATCAACTGGGGAGAGGTGCCCGAGAATTCCGAGCGCCGCGGGACAGAGGAGTACTTGCTTCGGCGGGACGAGCCGACGCCCGTCCTGGAACGGCGGACGGCAATCCCGGAGGGATTCGACAGGTGCATCATGCGCGAACCCCTTGAGGGCGAGCTGGTTGCTGCCTCGTCGGGAGGTGTCCGCGTCAGCCTGGGCTCAAGATCGGGAGTCTTCGTCGGCCAGCGTCTTCGCGCACAACCGGAGTCCGGCTACGGATCCTGGCTCCGCGTGCTCAGCGTCGAGGAGGATACCTGCACCGTTGGCCCCTACCGTGAATGGCGCGACGAGCCGCTTCCGCCGATCGGGACGCGTGTGCATTGCGAGGCGAAAGGGGCGGGGATTCTGGAAGAGAAGTAGCCGATAATGTAGGCATGATCAGGTTCGCGGCAGAGTGTGCACTTGTCTTGGCTCTCACGGCTGGTTGCGACCAGCAACGCGAGACCGAACCCACCGTCACGGATGTCGACCTGGCCACTCGGAACCTGATTGCTCTTCGCCTGGTCTACGCCGATCACCTCGAGGAGGTCGCCTGCCAGCGCCCCTGGACCGTCTGGATTGAGTGGATGGAGTCCAGCCGCGTCTTTCGGCTCTACGACGGTCTAGACACACCGCACGGTGCGCGAGCTTTTGGAGGGCAGTGTCTCGTGAAGCCGGGCTCTGGCTCGTACACAAGAATTGTGGCAGTCGCGTCGATCGCGTTCGCGATAGCGTACTGGTGGTATCAGAATCCACTTCACCGTCGCGACCTGCTCTTTCTTCCGGACTTGAAGTCAGGAGGCGAGCTCGAAGCGTTCAGCGTGCCGGAACAAGCATGGAAAGAGGTGGCCCTGAAGAATGCCGAGGACCTGATCCCTCTCCTTCGCAATCACCATATGTGGCACGGCATGCCCAACCTTTGCGGGGGAACTGTGAACTACGGAACAGCTCGCTACTTCCTTCGGTGGCGGCAACACGGCGGCAGTGTCAGCCACACGATTGGCGTCAGGGCCGATGGTCGCCTGGGTTGGTCGGCCGAATGGCTCGGAGGCGGGGGGCGGGTTGAGAGGGTGGAATTCACCCGGACCGCGGACGCTCTCGCCAGGAAACTTGAAAGCATGCACTTGTGGAGAGCGCCGTAGGCGGGGTTCCAGCGGAGGACTGTTGCTTTTCGCCTTCAGGGAACCACTTTCAACGCTTTCTGGAGTGCGTCGTTGTCGAGTTGCTGGACGCGCCCCGCGTTCGCCCGCGAATGAGAAGCGAGGTGCGCGCTCACCAGGGGAGTAGACTCCCCGGTCCGGCCCCCATGGACTCCTTTCGAACCGATCTCCGCGACCGTCTTCCCCTTCCGCTGGCGCGGCTCTACCGCCGGGCTTTCAACGCCAAGGCGGGTAGCGACCGGCATGCCAACGCGTTTTACCTGCTGGAAGCGCTGCTGAAGTTCGCAGCCGGCGCGCAGGTGGCGGCGTACCTGGCGTCCGGAAGCCATCAGCCGGCGCTCGACAAGCGCCTCGCCCACCTTGCCCTTCCTTCACTCGGGCACTGGGTCGAGTTCCTGCGGGAGATTTCGGCCGCGACCGCTTCGCTCGACCCGCACCCGTTTCCGGACATTGCGGGCGTCACTTCGCTGCTGCGCACGGCGCGGGAGGACCTGCCGGCGACGGCGGCGTTGCTGCGCGCGATGGAAGAGTCGGTCCATGGCGCCGCGCCGCACGACGCAAAAAAAGTCCGCCCTCTCGACCTCTTCGACAAGCTGGTCTCGTACCGGAACCAGGTGTTCGGCCACGGCGCGGCGCGGGACGACGCGTTTTACGCGCGGATGGGTCCGCTGCTGCTCGACGCGGCGGTCGAGCTGCTCGACAAGGTTCCGCTGCTCGGAAAGACAGTCCTCGTGTACGTGGCCGAAGTGCGCGAAACGGCCTCGGGTCGACTGCTGGACCTGTGGGACCTGACGGGGACCGATGCTCTGCGCGCCACCGCGCCGGGCGGCGGCGGGGAACCTGCGGGCGTGAAGCTGCAGGCGGGGCATCTCTACCTGAAGCGGGGCGCGTCGTTCCTCGACCTGCATCCGCTGCTGGTCTGTGCCGCCGACGGACCGGAAGAAGGCGTCCTCTTCCTGAACCGCTCGCAGGTCGATCGAAGAGTGGAATACCTCGACTATGTGACCGGGAGCACGTCGCCCGCGCCCGAGCTGCTCGAGGACCACCGGAGAATTTTGGGACGCATCCTTGGCGTCGAGGTCACGCCCGAGCGGCTGGCGGCGCTTCACGAAGCGAGCCTCTCCGATCTCCCCGATCCCGAGCCCGAGAAGGCCCCCGCCACGGCGAGAAAGTTCGGCGACTTCGATTTGCTGGCGAAGCTTGGCGAAGGCGGGATGGGGACGGTATACCTCGCGCGGCAAAAGAGCCTTGGGCGTCTCGTGGGGCTGAAGCTGCTTCCGCCGGCGCTTTCGACGGACGAGATCGCGGCGGCGCGGTTTTCGAGGGAAATCCGGGCGCTGGCGCGCTCCGACCACCCGAACATCGTTCGCATCCTTGCTTCCGGCCGGACCGAAGGGCTGTTCTGGCTGGCGATGGAATACGTGGAAGGGTGCGACCTGCGCGAAATCGCGCGGTCGCTCGGGGGCGCGCGCGCCGGGCTTCGCGGAGGCGATCTGGATCACGCGGTCACTTCGTCTTCGGAGCGACGAAAGAAGGAAACGACGGAAGCGTTTCCGGAAGTGGCGCCGCTTCCTCGCCCGCCGGCCGGTGAAGCTCCCGGGGGCAAACCGTATTTCACGCGACTGGCGGAGCTCTTCCGCGACGCCGCGCTGGGACTGCAGCATCTTCACGACCGCGGCGTGATCCACCGGGACGTGAAGCCCGGGAACATCATGGTGACGAACGACGGCCGGACGGTGCTGATGGATCTCGGGCTGGCGCAGATCGCGGGGGAAGCGTCGCTGACGACGCCGGCAGGGATTCTGGGGACTCTTAAATACGCGGCGCCCGAGCAGGTCACGCACTCGGTGACGAAGGTAGACGCGCGCGCGGACGTCTACGGGCTGGGCGCGACGCTGTACGAGCTGGCGACGGGCCGGCCGCCGTACGAGGGGGGCAACGCGCAGGAGTTGGTGGCGAAGGTGCTGTACGAATCGCCGCCGGCCCCGCGCAAGGTCGAGCCGTCGGTCCCCGCTGATCTCGACGCCGTGATCCGCAAGGCGACCGACCGCGACCCCGGCCGGCGCTACCAGAGCGCGGCGCTCTTCTCCGAAGACCTCGACCGCCTCGCGCGCGGCGAGCCCGTCATCGCCCGGCCTCTCGGCGCGTTCGGGCTGCTCGTGCGCCGCGCGCGGCTCCACCCGCGCACGGTGTCCGTCGTCGCGACGCTGCTCGTGGTCTCAGCGACGCTGACCACCTGGTTATCGGTGCGCGAAGCCCGGCAGCGCAGGGCCGCGACGTATCTTGCTGGTGCCGAGTTGCGTGCCTCCAAGGCCAGGCTGGACTACTTCAGGTACCACGGGCCCTTCGAGGCCTATCAACGCGAGCTGATCCTGGCGGCGAAGGAAGCGGAGGCTGCCGCAGAATTAGACCCGGCCTGGGCCGTTCCCTGGTCGACAGCCGGTGCATGCCGGCTGGAGGCGGGCGAGCCCGTTGCCGCCCGCGCCGCATTCACTCGCGCGGTCGCCATCGACCCGGGCGACGCCGCGGCGCGCGGCGGCCTCGCCGAGATCTTCTTCGAAGATCTGTCGCTACTGCTCAGCGATCACCACCGCGGCCATGAATTGCAGGACGTCTTCAAGGATTCATACATGGCCGACCTCGGCACCCACCGCGCGGCCCTCGCCTCCATGAAGGCCCTGGACCCCGAGGTCGCTGCAGTCGCAGAGGCGCTTCAACTGATCCTCGAAAACAAACGCATCGAGGCGGCGAACCACTTCGAGGATGCCGCCAGGAAGAGCGTGCGCCCGGGGCGCATGTGGCTGCTCGCGTGCGTCGCGTGGGCGAGCGTGAACAGCCCCGAATTCACGAACGACCTGAATCGATGCGCCGGGATGGCGCTCAGTCTCATGCCGAGCGACCCCGCCGCGCTCTACTATCGAGGCGTCGCCGCGGAATTTGAGAGCCAGGACACGAAGGGCACCGGGACGGCGCTTCTGACCGCGCTATCGTCGATGGACGAGTGCCTGAAACGGCATCCTCTCTACTCGCACGCCCGGTACAAGCGCGCGTGGCTCCGCTACCACCGCGCCATCAGCGACCGATACTGGGTCAAGAGCGAGAGTGGGGAGCAGGACAAGTACTGGGAGGACTGCCTCCCGAAAATCGCAGAGGATCTCAAGGTCGCCCTGGAGGTCGAGCCCAGGAACCCCGTCTTTCATTCGTTCCAGTGCATGTTCCAGTGCCTCGTTGCAGGTCAATTCGGGAAGGCCAGCAGCGGAGACGAGTCACTGGACGACGCCCGCCGTGCCTGCGACAAATTCCTCGAAGATCACCCGAAGTGCACTTTCGTGCTGGGGGATCTTGGCTCGGCAGGCTATCACGTCGCGCGTCGTCTCTGGGACGAGGATCCCGACAGGCGAAAGGAACGGGTTCATAGAGTCGACGAACTTCTCAAGGCGTCTTGCGCCGACTACAAGAGGGCCTTCGGCTGGGACTGCAACAACATGCGCCTCAATTGCGTAGGGTCGTACGTCTACCGCCTCAGCATTCGAAAGGCGATGGAATTGCCTGTCACGGAGCTGGAACTATCCGAATGCAAACTGCTTCACGGGCATCTCGACGAGGTCGCTGCCAGTGACCTCCGGATGGTCCCGCTGTACCGTTCCCGCCTGTTCGAAGCCGTCGGCGAAATCAAGAAGGCGAAGAAGGTCCTGAGGGACGCGATCGAAGACAAACAGTTCATTGGCGACAAGGACAGGCTCCGGAAGGAACTGGAAACGCTCGAGTCAAAGTGATCGTCGTGAGGATCTGCGCCCCGGTTGGCCGCTCGTCCCTAAAGACCTCCGACGAACAGCTTCCAGTCCGTTTCCAGTTTCCCGATGTCCTTCACGAACTCTCCCAGCGTCGCCGCCTTCCCCTCCTGCACCGCCTTGCGGTACGCGAGATACCCATCCCGGTATTCCTTACGGTCGGTTTGGGTGAGAAACAAATTGAGCGACCAGCACTCCGCGTAGAAAAGCAGCGCCTTGTTGTGGTCGCTGTTGATGAGCGCGAGCGCGTCGCCGGAGAAGACGTCCTTCAGAGGGATGTGCTTTCCAGCGGCGACCGCGTTGCGCACGAACGGAATGCGCGACTCGCTGAGGAAATTGAAGCGCCACGACTTGCCGTCCCAGTTGAAGCCCTCGAAGTAGGTCGCCATCCCCTCGGCGTGCCAGGACGGGGGGCGCGCGGCGGGGGCGACGCGGAAGTAGTAGAGGTGGGCGCCCTCGTGGACCATGGTCTGCAGGAACTGCTGGCGGTCGCCGGTTTTGTTCCAGCCTGCGACGACGTCGGAGTCGCTGCGCGCGAAGCCGGCGGCGTTGAGGTGGTCGTCGGCCTTCGTCTCGACGCAGTACTTGCGGTAGTCCTCGTAGCCTTTGAAGGCGTAGAGAGTCATCTTCTTCCCCGGAGCGAATTTCGGCTCTTCGCCGCCGTAGAATTTCCGGTACTCGGGCCACGCGGCTTCGATCAGCGCGCCGAGTTCCTTCGCGAACGCATCGCCGGCGTTCGTCCTGATCGTCGCGTGCGCCGTCTCCTCGACCGTTGCGCCCACCCACTCGCCGCGCATCGCGTCGTAGTCCTCGCGGCTCATCCACTTGCCGTCGACCTTCCGGTACCCGCGCCGCGTCAGCTCCGCCTCGTCCCCCGGGACCCACTTCCCGGCGATCTGGATCTGCCCCTTCGCCAGCTTCTCCCGGTCCTCGCGCGGGACCCATTTCCCCTCGAACAGCACGAGTCCCTTCTCGAGATTCGCCTTCTCCTCCGTCGTCGCGTACGCGCCGCGGTACAGCACGAACCCGCCCGCCGGCACGGGCACTCCGCGCCTTCGTGCCACGAAGGCGTCGACTCCCCCGCGCAGCCCGGCCTTGCGCTTCACCGCTTCTTCGAAAAGTTTCACAGCCAGCGGCCGGTCCCCCGCGTCCCACGCGAGGCAGCCGAGGCCGAGCAGCCCCTCGGTCGCCGGCTCCGCGCGCTGGACGAGCTCGCAGAAAAGCGCGACGTCGAGATAGGCCCAGGGGAAGCGGCCCTCGCCCTTGGGGATCGTGAACTTGAAGGCCGCGGCGTCGGCGGACTGGATCGTGAGCTCGACCGAACCAAATTTGAACTTGTGCACGAAGCTCGCGGTGCCGATCGCTTTCAGCAGGCTCTCCAGCGCGCCCGCCATGCCGCGGACCTCCGGCAGCCGCGCCTCGACCTCCGCGCGCCGCACGTTCGATTTCAGCGTCGGCAGGAGCAGCGCGTACTCGTCCGCCGCGCGCCGGAACTGGTAGCGGCGCACCATCGTCTCGATTTCCGCGATCGTGAAGAGGTGCGTGCCGAGCTCGCGGCGCAGCCCCGCGCGATCAACTTCCGGCCCCGCCTCGGCCTTGAGCGACGCCGCGATCTCCGCCGCGAACGGCCCCAGCCCCGCGATCCTCTTCGCATGCGCCTCCAGATACGGATTCAGCCGCCACGCGTCCGACAGCGTCGCCCGCGCTTCCGCCAGCATCCCCAGCCGCCACTGCGCGGCGCCCATCCAGAAGAGCGACTCGAACGCCGTGCGCCGCCCGCGCGTCGCGAGGAAGTCGAGCGCCTCGCGGTCGCGCCCCGCGAGAAAGAGCGCGCGCGCCTCGGCGTGGATCACGTGCGCAAGCTGCTGCCCCTCGATCGAGTGAATTGCCCGGAGCGCCCCCTCCGTGTCGAAGTCCGCCCCCGCTTCCGGCGTCGACGCCAGGTACGCGCGCGACAAAGCCGGCTCGATGTTCCCCGTCGCGCGCGCCTCCGCCGCTTTCACAGCCACACGGGCGTCGTCGAAGCGGCCCAGCTCGACAAGCGCGATGACCATCTGGAGGTGAATCCCGAGCTGGACGCTTCCGGAACCGAGCACGCCCTTGATCTCGCGCTCCACTTCCGCCCAGTCGCCCTTCGCCACCTGCGCCTGCCACACGAGATTGACCCGCGCGCCGCCCTTCGCCGCCGCCGCGCGCTGCAGCTCGAGCCCCTCGTCCACGCGCCCGAGGTGAAGCAGATCCATCCCGAGAAGCGCGATGAAATCCGGGTTCCCCAGCTGCGCCTTGAGCAGCCCGCTCATTTCCTCTTCCGCCTCCGTCCAGAGGTCGAGCCCCGCGTAAGTCGAATGCCGCCGGATCCTGAACTGCAGGTTCGCCGGCTCCAGCTGGATCGCGACCCCGTAATCCTCCAGCGACGCCGGCAGCCGCCCCGTCCGCGCCTTCGCATACCCGCGTCCCGCCCAGGCCCGGCCGAACGCCGGGTCTTCCGCCACCGCCCGGTCAAACGCCGCCAGCGCCCCCGCTCCGTCGCCGCGCGCGATGGCCGCGTC
>WSZJ01000058.1 GCA_009773755.1 Planctomycetota bacterium
AGACTCGCGGCCCGCCATGTTCGAGCAGCTCACATTTGCACTCCAGGCTTACGTCCAGCAGCAGGCCTACACGGTCATCGTCTGTGTCCTCTTCGTCTGCGGCCTCGGCGTCCCCATCCCTGAGGAAATCACGCTTCTCCTCGCCGGTTGGGCAGCCTACGAGGGGTACGTCGACCTCTGGCTCATCATGTTCCTCTCCGTCGCGGCGATCATCGGCGGCGACCTCACCATGTTCTTCATCGCCCGCCGATGGGGCCGCTCCCTCCTGACCACACGATTCGGCAAGTGGCTCTTCCCGGCGCCGCGCCTCGCCAAGGTCGAGAGCTACTTCGAGAAACACGGCAACAAGACCGTCTTCTTCGCCCGCTTCTTCGCCGGCATCCGCATGCCCGTGTACTTCACCGCGGGCACGATGAGGATGCACCCGCTGCGGTTCGTGCTCCTCGACCTCGCCGGAACCCTCATCAGCGGCCCGACGTCGATCTACATCGCTTTCCGCTTCTCGAAGAATTTCAAGGAAGCGATTTCGAAGGTGGAGCACGCGAACCGCTGGATCTTCGGCGGAATCGTGGTGATCGTCGCGCTGACGGTGCTGTGGCACTGGTGGAAGGGGCACAAGGACCGGATGGCGGCCAAGGCGCTGGAAGCGGCCGGCGGGAGCGCGGCGTCGCCGGCGGACCCCATGAAGGACGAGGCGCGCACGTGAGCCGGATCTGCGTCTCGCTGTCGGGGGGCGCGGCGATCGCCGGGCGCTCTTTCGTCGAAATCCGGCTCGACCGCGGCTCTAGCTGGCCTGTTATCCCGGCCGGATGCGATGCGATCGCGACGTGCCGGGCGTCATGGGAAGGCGGAACGTTTGCGGGGAGCGAGGAGGAGCGGCGGGCGCTCGTCGAGCGCGCGGCCTCATCCGGCGCGTGGGCCGTGGATGTGGAGGCTCGCGCCGCGTGGCGCCCGGCGCGGCCTGGAGGGGTGAAGCTGATCCTGTCCCACCACGATTTCGAAGGAGTGCCCGCCGACGCGCGGGGGCTGGCGCAGCGGATGCTCTCGGAAAAGGCGGACATCGCGAAGATCGCCGCCACCCCGCGCTCGGCCGGAGAACTGCGCGCCTTGATCGACCTGCAGCGCGACCTGGGGGCGCGAGCCGTCGTCGTCCCCATGGGCGAGCTCGGCGCCGCGGCGCGCATTCTCGGCGCCCGCTCCGGCGCGCCCTGGACCTACGCCGCGCCCGCTGACGGCGAATCGACGGCGGCGGGCCAGTGGGGAGAGGCCGAACTGCGAAGTCTCTATCGCTTCGAGCGCATCAGCCCTTCCACGCGGGCATTCTGCGTCGCGGGCGACCCGGTGGCCCACTCGAAATCGCCCTGGCTCTTCAATACGGCGTTCGCGAAGGCCGGCCTCGACGCGGTCTACGTCCCCGCCCTCACGCGCGATGGGGAGCTCTTCTCGACGCTCGAGGCGCTCGGGGTGGAAGGCGCCAGCGTGACCATCCCGCACAAGGTCGACGCGGCGCGCGGCGCTGCCGCGGATGCGACCGCGCGGCGCACGGGGGCGGCAAACACGCTGACGCGGCGTGACGGGGGGTGGGAAGCGACGAACACGGACGCCGCGGGGTTTCTGGAGTCGCTCGAGGCCGGGCTGGGGCGGGCGGCGAAAGGGCTTCGCGTCGTCGTGCTCGGCGCGGGCGGCGCGGCCCGGGCGATCCTCGCCGCGCTCGCGGGACCGAATGTCCTCTTCCTTGCCGGGCGCAATGCGGTCAAGACGGGCGAACTCGCCCGGGAGTTCGACGCAACGCCGGTGCCGTGGACCGTGGGAAAGGGGATCGCGCTGGACGTGTTGGTGAACACGACCTCGGTCGGAATGGAGCCGGGCGTGGACGAGACGCCGTTCGCGGCCGCCGGGCTGCCCGCGGGATGCGCGGTGTATGACTGCGTCTACAACCCGAGGGAGACGCGACTGCTGCGGGAGGCCGCCGCGAAGGGTTGCCGCGCGATTTCAGGAGTGGGGATGTTCGTGGGGCAGGCGGCGAGGCAGTGGAAGACCTGGTTCGGGAAGGAAGGGGGGAGCGCTATCAAAGAGGCGATTGAAGAGTTTCTTGGGGAGGGAAAGGGCAACAACGAAACGAAAAACGAAAAAGTAAAAACGAAAAACAAAAAGTAACGGCCACCCCGGGGAGAGGTGGCCATTTTCTTTTCGTTTTTACTTTTTCGTTTTTCGTTTCGTTGTTGCCGTTTTCTACTCGTGAATCGAGATTCTGGTCCCCGCCCCCGCCAGGTCGAACAGCTCTTCCACGTTCTCGTTGCGCATGCGCACGCACCCGTTCGATTCATGCTTCCCGATCGTCTCCGGCTTGCGCGTCCCGTGAATCCCGTAGCTCGTGAAGCCTGGCTCCGCGAATCCCATCCAGCGCGTTCCGAGCGGGTTCTCCGGATCCTCGGCCGGGACGGCCCGCTGCCCGGCGCGCGTCCACTCGGGATTGACCAGCTTCGTGGAGACCGAGAAATCGCCGAACGGCGTCGGACTTTCTTCGAGATTTCCCGTGCAGACCGGGTACTGCCGGGCGAGCAGCTTCCCGTTGTACCAGAGCCGCAGCCAGACCCTCTTGATCGACACCTCGATCGAGGCCTTTGTCGTCAGCACTTTCAGGCGCTGCCCCGCCCGGATCATCCCGTTCTGGATCTTGTTCACGCGCGAGATCACGCCCTGATCGACCTTGTGCTTCTTCGCGATCGTCACGACCAGGTCGCCCGATTTCACCACGTACACGGTCCCCAGTTCCGCGAGGTCCTTGGCGCTGAACGCGAGCTGGTCCGCGTAGTTGACGCAGCGCGTCACCAGCGACGCCTCATTCCCGACGCCGAGATTGACCGCGAGCGAACACGCTTCCCAGCCGTCCAGCGGCCGGCCGTTCTTGTCCGCCGCGTCCGCGATCGCCAGCACGCTCGACGACGACTCCGCCGATTCAGGATGGTCCCGCAGCAGCTTCATTCCCGCGTCCACCCGGACGGCGCCTTCGCTCCCCATGTACACCCGGGCGAGGGCCGAAGCGCGCTCCGGCGCTCTCGGGCAGGCGTCCGCGAGCTTCGCCCACTGGGCGAGCGCTTCCGCCGTCCGCCCTGTCTTCTCAAATGAAGTGGCGAGCGCGGCGTGAAGCGAAGACGAGACTTTGTTCTTCTCGAGGTCCTTCACCAGTTCCGGGATGGCGGCCTCGTAATCGCCGAGCTGGAAGAGGCCGAGGCCGCCTTTGGCCTCCGGCTTGACGGCGGCAGACTGGGTATTCGTGACTACGGGGAAGCCGCCGACGGTGGCGGCCGGGATGTTGCCCGTGATGCGTGGCGGCGTGAAGGAAGTTTTCTCTGCGGGGGCGGAACCGCGGGAGTGGACCGGGAGCCATCCGCGGAAATAGGCGACGATGGTGACGGTCGTGATGACGATCGCGCAGGCGACGGCTTTGAGCATGGGTCCTCTCCGAAGGTCAGGAAGTGTTTGCAGTTTCCCCTCAGTCATTATACTTTATAAAGTATAAATGTATGGAAGTCAAACATCCGTCGTTTATTTCTTGTTGGGAATGGGAATCAAGCGACATAACATCCTATAACACAATAGGTTGTGAATTCTTGACCGCGCTCGATGTTGTTGAAACCGTCGCGGGCAGGTGGCAACCACTTTGGTGATTTCCTGGCCTTGAATCCCAACTGCCGCCGACAGCTCGCCATCCCCGTCCGATAGCTCTCGCAACTCGCAACCCGGAACTCGCAACTTCTTTCCTGTTGACACTCACACCCGATTCTCACTATCTTCGCGCCCCCATGACCCGCACCGCTTCCAACTTCCCGAGCCGCACCTGGCGCCCGTATGCCTACGGGACGGAGGCCTCTGCGGGCCTGCCGGGATAACGAACCCAGCGCCGCAACAAGCCCTGTCCCGAACACGGACAGGGCTTTTTTTTCGCCCACGGAGAACGCCATGAGCCGAAAGACCGTCGTTACACGCGATATCCCCGCAGACCTCGAAACGCCCGTCAGCGCGTTCCTGAAACTCCGCGCCTTCGGGGCTCGCTTCCTCCTCGAGTCCGTCGAGAATGCGGAAAAGCTGGGCCGCTTCTCGTTCATCGGCGTCGGCACGTCGGCGCGCGTCACCGTCGGGGCAAGGGAGCTTACGGTAGAAGGGGCGGGCTCAAAGCGCTCGATTGCGTACGGCGCCGGCGGGCCGCTCGGCGCGCTGCGGGACCTGCTGCGCGCGCAGGAACTTCCCGCCGATTCGGGAGCCCCGTCGCTTCTCGGCGGGCTTGTCGGGTACCTCAGCTACGACTTCGTCAGACACTTCGAAAAACTCCCCGCCACGCTGCCTGACCGGCTGGGCCTCCCCGACGGCGTTTTTCTCCTCGCCGATGCGCTGGTGATGTTCGACCACATCCGGCGCCGCATGACGCTCGTCGCCCTGGCGGAGGACCGGGCGGCGGGGGAGAAGCGGCTCGACGCCGTTTCGGAGCGGCTGCGCGCCGCGCTGCCGGCGCTTCCCCGATCCGAAATCACGCTGAAGCCGCTCGAGGGCGACACCACGCGCGAGAAATACCAGCTGTCGGTGGAAGCCGCGCAGGAGCACATCCGCGCGGGGAACGCCTACCAGGTGGTGCTGTCGCAGCGGTGGAGCGGCGCGATCGACGTGGCGCCTTTCCAGGTTTACCGCGCGCTGCGCATCCAGAATCCCAGTCCTTACATGTTTTATTTCGACTTCGACGACTTCCAGCTCGTCGGGTCGAGCCCCGAGGTGCTCGTGAAGCTCGACGGGCGCACCGCCATCGTCCGGCCGATCGCCGGGACGCGGCCTCGCGGGGCTTCGGAAGCGGAAGATGCGAAGCTCGAGCAGGAGCTGCTGGGGGACGAGAAGGAGCGGAGCGAGCACGTGATGCTCGTGGACCTCGCGCGCAACGACCTCGGCCGCGTCTGCGAGTACGGCTCGGTGAAACCGACGGACCTCTTTGCGGTCGAGCGCTACTCGCACGTGATGCACCTCGTTTCGGAGGTCCGGGGGACGCTTCGCAAGGACCAGGACCAGTTCGACCTGTTCCGCGCCGCGTTCCCTGCTGGCACGGTGACGGGGGCGCCCAAGATCCGCTCGATGCAGATCATCGAGTCTCTGGAAACTTCGCGTCGCGGCCCGTACGCGGGCGCCGTCGGCTACTTCGGAGCGAACGGCCAGATGGACACTTGCATCGCGATCCGGACGATCGTGGTGAACAAGGGCGTCGCGCATCTCCAGGCCGGAGCGGGGGTGACGCTCGGAAGCACGCCAGCGGGTGAGTACCAGGAGTGCATGAACAAAGTTGCGGCGCTTCGAAAGGCGGTCGAAACCGCCACCGAGCTCTAACGGGCCCTACCCACTACCGACTACCCACTACCGACTGCCAACCAAGCGAGGCTCGCCATGCTTCTACTGATCGATAACTACGACAGCTTCACCTTCAACCTCGTGCAGTTCTTCGGGGAGCTGGGTGCCGAGATCGTCGTAAAGCGAAACGACGAAATCACGCTTGAAGCGGCGAAGTCGATGGGCCCGTCGCATCTGGTGATCAGCCCGGGGCCGGGGACGCCGGCGGAGGCGGGCGTGTCGAAGGAGTTCATCGGGCATTTTGCGGGAAAGATCCCGACGCTCGGGGTCTGCCTCGGGCACCAGGTGATCGGCGAGGTATTCGGCGGCGTCGTGAACCGGGCGGACCGGCAGATGCACGGCAAGGTGTCGCTCGTCTACCACGACAACAAGGGGCTGTACAAAGGGGTGCCGAACCCGTTCCCGGCCACGCGCTACCACTCGCTCGTCGTCCGGGAGGAAACGCTTCCGCCGACGCTCAAAGTGGTCGCGCACACGGCCGAGGGGGAAATCATGGGCCTGCGGCACAAGACGTTCCCCGTCGAAGGCGTGCAGTTCCACCCGGAATCGATCCTCACCGTGCCAGGCAAGACCCTGCTGCGAAACTTCCTCGAACAACGGCCCCCGAACACATGACCCTCCAGAACGCGCTCGAAAAAATCGCTCAACGCGCAAGTCTTTCGAAAGACGAAGGGCGCGCGGTGTTTCTGCGCGTCCTGCGCGGTGAGGTAAGTCCCGCGCAACTGGGGGCGCTGCTGATGGGGCTGCGCACGAAGGGGGAGACGGGGGAGGAGCTGGCGGGGGCGGTGGAAGCGGTGCGGGCGAGCGCGGTGCGGGTCGAGATCGGCGACTGTCCGGCGATCGACACGTGCGGCACGGGCGGGGACGGGCTTGCGATGGTGAACATTTCGACGGCCGCGGCATTCGTGGTCGCGGGCGCCGGCGTCCCAGTCGCCAAGCACGGCAACCGGTCGGCGTCGGGGCGCGTCGGCAGCGCGGACGTTCTCGCGGCGCTGGGAGTCCCGGTCGAGCGACCGGCCGGGGAAGTTGCGGCGGCCATCCGGAACAAGAACTTCGGCTTCATGTTCGCGCCGGCCTTCCACCCCGCGATGAAGCACGCCGCCCCCGTCCGCAAGGAGCTCGGCGTCCGTACCATCTTCAACCTCATCGGCCCGCTGGCGAACCCGGCGCTCCCTCCGTTCCAGCTCGTCGGCGTCCCCGAGGAGAGATTCGTCGACCTCGTTGCCAACGCCTTCGCTGCGCTCGGCGTGAAGCGCGCGCTCGTCGTCCACGGGTCGGGCGGCGCGGACGAAGCGACGCTCGAAGGACCGTTCCACGTTGCGAGGGTCGAGGGCGGCGTGGTGAAGCGGGAGGTCATCGATCCGCGCTCGGCAGGATTTGCGGTGTCCCCGAACGCCGCGCTTGCCGGTGGAGACGCGGCGGCGAATGCCGCGGCGATCCAGGGCGTGCTCGCCGGGAAGAACGGGCCAGTCTCCGACACCGTCATCCTCAATGCCGGGCTCGCGATCGCCGTCGCGAGGAACGTCACGATCTGCGAAGGCGTCGACGCCGCGCGCGAGTCCGTGAAAAGTGGCCGTGCGGCGAAGGCCCTGGAGGCCGCGCGATGCTAGAAAAGATCCTGGCGCAGCGCCGGAAAAGGCTCGCGGAAGCAATCGCCGCGGTGCCGCTTCGCGAAATCAGGTCCCGCGCGAAGGACCAGCCGCCGGCGCGCGATTTCCGCGGGGCGCTGGTGAATGCGAAGGGCCTGGGCCTGATTGCCGAGATCAAGCGGGCAACGCCGTCGAAGGGCGACATCGCCGTGAACCTGGATTCCGCAGAGCGCGCGCGCAGCTATGAAGCCGCGGGCGCAGACTGCCTGTCGGTCCTGACCGAGCAGGATTTCTTCAAGGGTTCGCTCGACGACCTGCGCGCCGCGCGCGCGGCGTGCGTCCTGCCGGTGCTGCGGAAGGACTTCATCGTCGACGAATACCAGGTCTGGGAAGCGCGGGCGCACGGGGCGGATGCTGTGCTGCTGATCGTCGCCGCGCTCGGAAAGCGGACCGCGGAGTTCCGGGCGATCGCGAAGGAAGCGGGGCTGGCCGCGCTCGTGGAAGTGCACGACGAAACGGAACTGGAGCACGCCGGGGACGCCGAGCTCGTCGGCGTGAACAACCGGAATCTCCAGACGCTGGCGATGGACCTGACCATGATGGAGCGCGTTCTGCCGATGTCGCGCGCTGCCGTCAGGGTCGCCGAGAGCGGATTGAAGACCCGCGAAGACGCGGTTCGCGCAAGAACCGCGGGTGCCCGCGCGCTGCTCGTCGGCGAGGAAGTCGTGAAACAAGCCGATCCGCGAGGGCGCATCCGGGAGCTGAAACTCCTGTGAACTCTCCTTCTCCCATCCCCACAGCCGTGGTTCGACCGGAGACTCTCCTGAGGTCCTCCTCTCCTCCTGCCGTTTTCCGTGCCCACGCCGTTTTGTCGTTCTTCATGAAAAAATGCAAAAGGGCCTCGGCACGGAAAACGACAGGAGGAGAGGAGGAAATCAGAAGAGCTCCTGGTTCAACAGCAGCAAGGGCGCGACCACACGTACGGGCTCCGGCGAGGTTTCGATGATCCGCGTGAAAATCTGCGGCATCACCAACCTTCGCGACGCCGTCGCCGCGGCCGACGCCGGCGCGGACGCGGTCGGGTTCGTGTTCGCGGAGTCGCCGCGGCGGGTCGGGGTCGATGCTGCGCGCAAGATGTCCCGCAAGCTGCCGGCGTTCCTGCACAAGGTCGGCGTGTTCTACAACGCCCTGCCGGCCGACGTCGCGATGATCGCGCGTGCCGCCGGACTGACGTGGGTGCAGCTCCACGGCGACGAGTCCAAGGCGGACGCGCGCGCCATCCCGTTTCCGAGCGTGAAGATGTTCGCCGTCTCGGCTGGAAACGTCGTCGAGCGCGTGCGCCGCTGGGGCGATCCGCTCGTCCTGCTCGAAGCCGGGAAGGTCGGCGGCTCGGGAAAGAGCTTTGACTGGACGATCGCCCGCAAGGTCGGGAAGGTCGCGCGCGTGATCGTCGCGGGCGGCCTCCGCCCCGACAACGTCCGCGAGGCCATCCGCATCGCCCATCCCTTCGCCGTCGACGTCGCGAGCGGCGTCGAATCGCACGTCGGGAAAAAGGACGCCAGGCTCGTCCGCCGCTTCATCGAGGAGGCCCGCCGGTGAAACCCGACCGTCACGGATACTTCGGCGAGTGGGGCGGCCAGTACGTCCCCGAGACGCTCATGCCCGCGCTCCAGGAACTGGAAGCGGCGTACCGCGACGCGCGCCGCGACCCGGCGTTCGGGCGCGAGCTGCGCGGGCTACTGCGCGACTACTCCGGCCGGCCGACGCCGCTATACGAGGCGAAGCGGCTGTCCGCCGCGTGGAAAGCCGACCGCGTGTTCCTGAAACGCGAGGATCTGAACCACACCGGTGCGCACAAGATCAACAATGCGCTCGGCCAGGCGCTGCTCGCGCGGCGGCTCGGGAAGAAACGGATCATCGCCGAGACCGGCGCGGGCCAGCACGGCGTCGCGACGGCGACGGTCTGCGCGCTCTTCGGCCTCGAATGCCGCGTCTACATGGGCGTCGAGGACATGAAGCGCCAGGCGCCGAACGTGCAGCGGATGCGGCTGCTCGGCGCAGAGGTCGCGCCCGTCGAGAGCGGGACGAAGACGCTGAAGGACGCGACCAACGAGGCGATCCGCGACTGGGTCACCAAGGTCTCGACGACGCACTACATCATCGGCTCCACAGTCGGGCCGCATCCGTACCCGCTTCTCGTGCGCGATTTCCAGAGCGTGATCGGCAGGGAAGCGCGGGCTCAGTCGAAAAAAAAACTGGGACGGCTGCCGGACGTCGTCGTTGCGTGCGTCGGCGGCGGCTCGAATTCGATGGGGATGTTCCACGCGTTCCGCGGCGACAGCCGGGTGAAACTCATCGGCGTGGAGGCGGCCGGAAAGGGCGTGAGGAGCGGCGCGCACGCGGCGACGCTCACGGCCGGCCGTCCGGGCGTGCTGCACGGATCGCGGTCGTACCTGCTTCAGGACGCGAACGGCCAGGTCACCGGCACGCACTCCATCAGCGCCGGCCTCGACTACCCCGGAGTCGGCCCCGAGCATTCCTTCCTCAAGGACTCCGGCCGCGCGACCTATGTCGCCGTCACCGACTCGCAGGCGCTCGACGCCTTCCGCGAATGTTGCCGCCTCGAGGGAATCATCCCGGCGCTCGAGACGTCGCACGCTCTGGCGTATGCACGTCGGCTCAAAGGAATCGTGCTCATCTGCCTCTCGGGAAGAGGCGACAAGGACCTGGCCACGGTCATGAATTCCCCTTCGACTCGCTCAGGGCAGAAGGGGCGCGATGACCGCCATTGACGAACGATTCGCGGAACTCCGCCGCGCCAACCGTCCCGCGCTCATGCCGTACCTGTGCGCAGGCTTTCCCGACGCCGCGACGTTTCGCTCGCTTCTCCGCGCCGCCGCCGACGCGGGCTCCGACCTCGTCGAGATCGGCGTCCCGTTCAGCGATCCGATCGCCGACGGCCCGGCGATCCAGCACGCTTCGCACGAGGCCCTCGTCGCGGGCGCGACGCCGGACAGGGCGCTCGCGTGGAGTCGCGATCTTGCCGGGCCGGCCAAAGTCGTCATGACGTATGCCAACGTCGTTCTCGCGCGGGGTGCCGCGGCCTTTTTCCGGCGGGCCTCGGCGGCGGGATTCTCAGGAGCCATCATCCCTGACCTCACGCCGGAAGCGGCGCGACGACACGTCAACGGCGCTTCCGGCCTCGACCTGATCCCGATGATTGCGCCCACCACGACGCCGGCGCGGATGCGCACGCTCGTGAAAGGCCGCGGCGGATTCGTGTACCTTGTCTCAGTCGCCGGCGTCACGGGGGCGCGCAGGGATCTGCCAGCGGGGCTGGAGGCGTTCGTGCAGCGGGTGAAGCGCGAGACGCCGCGCCCGGTCTGCGTCGGATTCGGAATCGCGACGACGGCTCACGCGGCGGCGGTTGGGAGATACGCCGACGGCGTGATTGTGGGAAGCGCGCTGGTGCGGATCATTCGCGAGGCGGGAAAGCGGCACGCGGCACGGAACGTCGGGATTTTCCTCGGGAGAATGCGGAGGGCGCTCGATGCTTCGCGGCGTTAGGGGAGCGACGGGAGTGGAGGCGAACACGCGCGAGGCGATCCTCGGCGCGACGCGCGAGCTCCTGCAGAAAATGGCGGAAGCGAACGCCATCGAGCCCGACCGCGTCTCCATGATCCTCTTCACGGCGACGACCGACCTGACGGCGGCCTTCCCGGCGACGGCGGCGCGCGAGATCGGCTGGACCCGCGTTCCTCTCATGTGCTCGCCCGAGCTCGACGTCCAGGGCGCGCTCCCGCGCATCGTCCGCGTCATGATTCTCGTCGAGACCGAGCTCAGCCCGCAGGCGATCCGCCACCAGTACCTCAGCCGAGCCGCAGCCCTGAGACCGGATCTCGCAGCGGAGGGGAAGCGATGACTTTTTCTCTGGTTTCACTCGCTTCGAACTCTCCGCCGCGACTCCCGGCTCCCGACTCCGTACTCCCGTCTTCCGTCCGCATGGTCCACAATGAGAACCGATACGCAACCGGCTCCGCCCCCGCGATTCCGGCCGGCGCGCGTCCTGCCGCCTCGGCCGCGGGACGGCGCCGGAACCCCTTCAATGAGACAGGTGCCCGATGAGCCCTCCCCCGAAAGCTGAAAGCGATACCGCCATGATCGTCGTGATGAAATCCAGCGCTTCCGCCCGCGAGACGGGCGCGGTGCTGCAGCAGATCGAGTCGCTCGGTTTCAAGCCGCACATTTCGAGCGGCGAGGAACGGACGGTGATCGGGATTATCGGAAGCGACCGGAAGGTGGAGCCGGCGGCGTTTGACGGGCTTGCCGGCGTCGAGAGGGTGATCCCGATTCTCAAGCCCTACAAGCTGGCGTCCCGGGAGTTCAAGCAGGAGGACACGGTCGTCGAGGTGCGAGGGCGGCGGATCGGCGGACGGCAGGTGACGGTGATGGCCGGACCGTGCGCGGTCGAAGACAGGGCGCAGGTGCGGGAAGCGGCGAAGCGCGTGAAAGCCGCGGGCGCGACGATCCTGCGGGGCGGGGCGTTCAAGCCGCGGACGAGTCCTTACGCGTTTCAGGGGCTGGGGAAGCCGGGGCTCGAGATCCTGCGGGAAGCGGCGGACGAGAACGACATGGCGGTGGTGACGGAAGTGCTTTCGGTTCAGGACATCCCGGCTGTGATGGAGTACGCCGACATCCTGCAGATCGGCGCGCGCAACATGCAGAACTTCAACCTGCTGGAGGAAGTCGGGAAGGCGGGGAAGCCGGTGCTGCTCAAGCGCGGGATGATGTCGACGATCGAGGAGCTGCTGCTCAGCGCGGAGTACATCCTTTCGAAGGGAAACTACAACGTGATCCTGTGCGAACGCGGCATCCGCACGTTCGAGAAATACACGCGCAACACATACGACATCTCATGCGTCCCCGTGGTCAAGAAGCTTTCGCACCTCCCGATCGTCTGCGATCCCTCGCACGCGGCCGGGGACCGCGACCTCGTCGGCCCGCTCGCCAAGGCGGCGATCGCGGCCGGCGCCGACGGGCTCATCATCGAAGTCCACCCGAAACCGGAAGTCGCCAAATGCGACGGCGCGCAGTCTCTTCACCCCGACCAGTTCGACACGCTCATGAAGGAGGTCTCCGCGATCGCGCGGTGCGTCGGCCGCAGTATTTAAGGATTATCCGATACACCTCCCGTGTTTAGGATGCCACGCGCCGAAGCGGGCTCCCAGGGGGCCCAGCCGCCCCCGCCCGGCCGGCATTCCCTCCCTCATCGGAGACGGATTGTGACGAACCTGAAACTGCTGCCGCTCGCGGCCGCGCTGGTCGCGCTCCTCGGCGTCCGCGCCACCGCAGGCGAGTTCGAGGACAAGCGCGACAAGAAGCTGAAGGAGCCTTTCATCGAGAAGGGCCACTGGATGCTCGACTACGACAAGGCGCGCGAGGAGGCGAAGAAGTCCGGCAAGCCGATGCTCGTGTACTTCACGCGTTCCTACGCCCCCTGAGGGCCGTGCAACAGCCTGGAGGGCGGTGCGCTCTCCTCCGATGAATTCGTGGAATTCGCTTCCAAGGTCGTGCTCTTTCTGCACATCACGACGAGGGTCGACGAAGACAAGTATCAGGAGCTGTTCGAGGAGAAAGGCGGGGACGGGTTCCCGTACATGGTTTACCTGGATTCGGCCGGGGACGTGATTTCGAAGATGGACCGTCCTTACGAGGTCGAGACGTTTACCGCGGCGCTGGAGAAGGCGGCGGCGTTCGTGGCGCTGGTGAAGAAAGCGGAAGGCGGAGACAAGGCCGCGGCGCTGGAAGTGCTGATTTCGAAGCTGGAGTCCGGCGGGATCAAGGCGGAGGAAGCGAAGAAGAAGCTGAAGGATCTTCCGAAGCCGTCGGCGGAGCAGGAGCCGCGCCTGAACGGAGCGCTGGCGAACGCCGAAGTGCAGCAGGTGCTGGACGACCAGCAGGCGGCGACGGCGAAGAAGTTCATCGACATGCTGAAGGGGAAGCGGGTGCCGACGGACAAGGAAGTCGGCGAGAACTTCTACATGACGATCCTGAATTATGCGGAGAAGCAGAAGGACGCGGCGAACTTCGAGGCGGCGCTGAACGGGTTGAAGGCGATGTTCAGCGACAACCCGAATGCGAAGCCGTTTTTCGACATGAAGGAAAAGACGCTGAAGAAACTGAAGACGGAGAAGGATCCGAAGTAGGCGGTGCCGGCAAGTTCCGTCGCGGGCCGTCCGGGGGCAGAGTCGCCCCCGCCCGAGCCGGAGAGTCCCCGATTCGATGGAGACGAACGTGACACTGAAATGCGTTCCGGTCGCGGTCCTCGGGCTGTTCCTCGCGGCATCCGCGGCCCTTGCGGGCCCGCCGTCGCAGGAGCAGCTCAAGAAACAGCGCGACGACAAGTTCGCCGAAGCGTGGGTCAAGAAGTACCCGTGGGTGACGGACTACTCGAAGGCGAAGGAGGAGGCGAAGAAGTCCGGCAAGCTGATCTTCGCGTACTTCTCCCGCTCGTACTCCCCCTGAGGGCCGTGCAAATCCCTGGAGAGCGGTCTGCTCTCCGAAGACGGGTTCAAGGATGTGTCGGACAAGGTGGTCCTGATGCTTCACGTCACGACGCACGTTGATGGCGACAAGGATCCCGACCTGCTGAGCGAAAAGGGCGGCGGCGGGTTCCCGTTCCTGGTGTTCCTGGACGCCGAAGGCAGGGTCGCGGCGCAGCACAAGGGCCCGCGGACAGCCGAAGCGTTCCTGGGGACGATGGAGACGGCGACCGCGTTCGGCGAGCTCCGCAAGAAGGCGGAGGGCGGCGATGCGGCGGCGCAGACGGAAGTCTTCGAGAAGGATCTCGGGATGGGGAACATCTCGAGCAAGGACGGACGCGCCGCGGTCGAGAAAATGAAGGACCTGAGCGAGGAAAAGAAAGCCGATTATGACGGAAAACTGATCGGGATCGAAGTCAAGGAGACCGTCAGCGAGGTCTCGAAGAAGACCAAGGGCCTGACGCCGGACGACAAGCCTGCCATCAAGAAGATCCAGGCGGAATCCGGGCGCAAGTTCATTGAGATGAAGAAGGCCGGACGCATCCCGACGGGCGACCAGGAAATGCAGCCCTTCTGGATCTTCATCATGGAAGCCGCGGAAGAAGCCAAGGACGCGGCGCTGTACGAGGAGGCGCTGGCGCCGCTGAAGGAGAAGTTCGGCCAGTCGCCGCAGGCCAAGAAGTTCTTCGCCGAGCGGGACGAGACCCTGGCGAAGCTGAAAGCTCTCAAGAAGGAGTAAGACCCGACGTGGAATCGACGGAGGAGGCCGGTTCGCCGGCCTCCTCTTTTTTTTCGGAGGCGTCATGCCACTCGTCAGAATCTCGATGCGTGAGGGCCGGCCGCCGGCCGCCGTGACGGCGATCGGCGACGCGGTTCACCGCGCGCTGGTAGAAGCGGCGAAGGCTCCCGCGGACGGCAAGTTCCAGATCGTGACGGAGCACGGGCCCGACGGGCTTGTGCATCCCCCGTCGTATATGGGAGTGCCGAAATCGGACGCTTTCGTGGTGGTCCAGATCACGATGAACGCGGGGCGCACGGTCGAAGTAAAGCGGGCGCTGTACGCCAAAATCGCGGAGCTGCTCGAAAAGGACGCGGGCGTGCGCCCCGGCGATGTCATCATCAGCCTCGTCGAGGTGCCGCAGGAGAACTGGTCGTGGGGCGGCGGGGAAATGACCTACGTCAAATAGGGAGGACCGATGAAAACGCTCTCGCTCGCCGCGGCGCTCGCGATCTGTGGAATTGCAAGCGCCCAGGACTCGCTGGAAGCAAGGCGCGACTCCAAACTCGCTTCAGAGTTCCTCAAGAAGGCGCCGTGGATGACCGATTACGACAAAGCGCGCGAGGAATCCAAGAAGTCGAACAAGCCGATCCTCGCGTATTTCTCGCGATCTTTCGCCCCCTGACCCCCCTGCCTCAAGCTGGAGGGCGGCGCCCTCCTCACCGAGCCGGTCGCGGACCTGGCGAAGAAGGCGGTGCTGTTCTGTCACGTGACGACGCACATCGATGGCGCCCCCTACGACGAGCTCCTGACCGAAAAGGGCGGCGGCGGATGGCCTTTCGTCGCCGTCCTCGACGCGGACGGAACGCTCCTCGCCAGGCACGGGTACGACCGCCCCTTCACGGTCGCGGGATACACGCAGACCATCGAAGAGGGGATCGAGCTGCGGGCCAAACGACGCAAGGGGGAGAATTACGACAAGGCCGCGGCCTACGACTGGCTGCTCGCGCAGCTGAGTTTCGGGTCGCTGAAGCTCGACGAAGCGAAGAAGAAAGTGACCGCGCTCGGAAAGCTCACGCCCGAGAAGCAGGCCGCGCTCGACCCGCTGATTGCCAACCTGGAAGTCGCGCTCATCGAAAAGGAACAGGCGGTGGCGCTTGGGAAAAAGTTCTTCGACCTGAAAAAGGCCGGCAAGATTCCGTCGGACGACGGCACCCGGTCCCGCTTCTGGGACGCGATCCTCGACTATGCGGAAGATCAGAAGGACGCGGCGTTGTACGAGGAGGCCTTGAAGGGGTCCCGGGAGGCGATGGAGAAAGCGCAGCCCGACCTGGCGGAATTCATGGACCGGCTCTTCGAGGGCAAGGAGCGGACGCTCAAGAAGCTCAAAGCCGGCGGCAAATAGGGAGACGGAAAGATGACGTACGCTTGAAGCGCCGGACTCCTCCTGTTGACCGTCCTTCGCCGAAATGGGCCGCCCGCTGGCGCGCCGAGATGGGGATGATTACGGTCGCCATCGTCGGCCTCGGGCAGATCGGCGGGTCGATCGGCATGGCGCTGGTGAAGCGGCGGCTTTCGCGGCGCGTCATCGGCATCGACAACGACGCCGGCACTCGCCGGCGCGCCATGAGTCGGCTTGCGTGCCACGAAACGGGCCCGCTGGAGGCGATCCGCGAAGCGGGCATCGTGATCCTTGCGGCCCCTGCGCGAGAAATCGTCCGCATGGCGCAACGCGTCATGGCCCTGGCACACCCCGATGCCCTGATCACCGACGTCGGTTCCACGAAACGCGCCATTCAGGAGGCCTATCGCCGCGCCGCGCGCTTCGTTCCCGGCCACCCCTTGTGCGGCACCGAGCGCGCGGGGATCGAGGCCGCGGATCCTGAGCTGTTTGCCGGGGCGAAATGGGTTCTGGCGGAGGACATCTCCAGCCAGGACGCCACGATGTCCCGATTCGTCCTCGCCCTCGGCGCGCGCCCTCTCATCGTCGACTCTCGCCTTCACGACCGCGCCATCGCCTACTCCTCCCACCTTCCGTATGTTCTTGCCCTCCTGCTCTCGCGCGGCGCCGTCCGGCGAAAGGACCACGCGTTCCTCGCCGCCGGTTCGTTCCGCTCCGCCACGAGAGTCGCCGCCCAGCCTCCGGCCATGGGCCTCGATATGCTGATCACGAACCGCTTCAACATCTCCCGCGAGGTCGCCACAATGGCGCGCAACCTGGCCAGAGTCGCTGGTTACCTGCGGGAGGGAAACGAGCCGGCGCTTCGCAGACTCGTTGAGGAGGGAAGACGTTGAGCACCCTGGGGACGATTTTTCGCGTGACGCTCTTCGGCGAGAGCCACGGCACCGGCGTGGGCGCGGTGGTCGAGGGCGTGCCCGCGGGTCTCAAACTCGATCTTGACGCAATGCGTCATGAGCTGGCGCGGCGGCGGCCGGGTCAGTCGAAGCTGACGACGCAGCGGAAGGAAGAGGACGAGGCGGAGTTCCTGTCCGGGGTGATGCACGGGGCGGCGACGGGGGCTCCGCTGGCGATCTTCATCCGGAACACGGACGTCGATTCGCGGCCGTACGACGCGACGAGGGATCTGCCGCGGCCGGGGCATGCGGACTTCACGGCGTGGGCGAAGTGGGGTCCGGCGCGGGACCATCGGGGGGGCGGGCCGTTTTCGGCGCGGACGACGGCGCCTCTGGTGGCGGCGGGGGCGATTGCGCGGCAGATGCTGGCGGGCGTGAAGATCGCGGGGCACGTGGTCGAGATCGCGGGGATCGAAGTGCCGCACGAGATTCCGTTTGCGGCGCTCGCGGGCGCCGAGGGCCACGCGACGCGCTGCGCGGATCCCACAACGGCGGTGCTCATGGAACACGCGATTACGCGGGCGAGGTCGGAAGGCGACTCGGTGGGCGGCGTTGTCGAGGTGAGGGCCGAAGGCCTGCCCGCCGGCTGGGGCGGCCCCGGCGCCGACGGGCTCGAGTCCGAGCTCGCGCGGGCCCTTCTCGCCATCCCCGCGGCGCGCGGAGTCGAGTTCGGCGCGGGGTTCCGCGCGGCGCGCATGAAAGGCAGCGAGCACAACGACGCGTTCGACGTCGACCACGCGGGGCACGTCACGACGCGCACGAACAATTCCGGAGGCATTCTCGGAGGCATTTCAACGGGGATGCCGCTCGTCGCGCGCGTCGCATTCAAGCCGACGAGCTCGCTCCCGCGCAAACAGGACACCGTAAACCTGGCGACCATGAAACCCGCCGTCGTCGAGACCAAAGGGCGGCACGACCCCTGCGTCGTCCCGCGCGCCGTGCCGATCGTGGAGGCCTGCGTCGCCTGCGTCCTCGCCGACGCGAAGCTGCGCGCGGCCGCGGAGAACAAACGATGAGCCGCAAGACCGTCAGCACCCCCGGCGCGCCCCAGGCGATCGGCCCCTACTCCCAGGCCGTGGTCATGGACGGCTGGGTCTTCGCCTCCGGCCAGATCCCCCTCGACCCCGCGACGGGCCAGATGGTCGCCGGCGACGTCGGCGTCCAGACTCGCCGCGTCCTCGAAAACCTCAAGGCCGTTCTTGCGGCGGCGGGAAGCGGCCTCGACCGCGTCGCGAAGACCACGGTGTACCTGAAAGACATGAACGACTTCGCCTCGATGAACTCGGCCTATGCCGACTACTTCCCCAAGGACCCCCCGGCCCGCGCCACCATCCAGGCCGCACGGCTCCCGAAGGACGCCACCGTCGAGATCGACGTCATCGCGAAGGCATGACGGAAAACCTCACAACTCCCGCAACGCTTGCCTGGACCGCGTGGCCGCTCCGCGATGAAGGCCCGCTGGCGGCTTTCAAGGTCGTCGCCCTCGCCGGAATCGTCACCCTGTTCTTCCTCGTTTTCGGCCAGCTTGGCTGGCTGGCGGCCGCCCTCCTCCCGCTCTCTCTCGGGAAGTGGTTCCTGCCGACCGCCTACGAGCTCCGCCCCGACGCCATCGCCGTTCGCTTCTGCGGAATCGCCACACAATCCCCCTGGACGAGGTACAGGCGCTTCTATGCGCACAGCGTCGGCGTCCACCTCTCGCCGTTCGAATCGCCGTCACCGCTCGACCCGTTTCGTGGACTTTTCCTGCGCTTCCGCGGGAACAGGGAAGCGGTGGTCGCACGGCTGGAGCAGGCGGGGCTGAGGCGAGGCGAAAAAAAAACATCGGCTACTGCTTCAGGATCATCTCCGCCGCCGCCCGCAGATCCGGCGCCGCCGGGACCTCCAGCCCCCGCGCCCGCGCCTCCCCCGCCCAGCGCGTCCCCTGGCCCGTGAGGACAAGGACGAAGCGGCCGACGCCGGAGGCAAGCGCGGCCTCCCGGTCCCGAAGGTTGTCTCCCACGAACGCCGACGCTGCGAGGTCGAGGTCCAGGTCTCGCGCCGCGGCCAGGAGAAGCCCCGGCTTCGGCTTGCGACAGTCGCAGGCGTCGGCCTCGGTATGGGGGCAGACGTAAACCCCGGCAAGGGGAGCTCCGGCGGCCGCGAAATCCGCCTCCATTCGCGCGTGGATTTCGTCGAGAGTCGTTCGTGGCACGATCCCCTTGCCGACGCACGCCTGATTGGTAATCACCACCAGCCGCCGCCCGGCCCGCGCCAGAGCCGCCGCTCCCTCGAGCGTCCCCGCCACCCAGCGCCATTCCGCCCACGACTTCACGTAGTCGGCCCGGTCCTCGCAGAGGACGCCGTCGCGGTCCAGGAATACGGCCCGGCAGGGCATCGGCGCAAACCCTGAAAATAAAACGGGGCCGGCTTGTCGCCGGCCCCCGTGAGTTGCGGCCCTCTTACTGCTTCTTCGTCTTCTTTTCCGCGAACTTCAGCCCCTTCTCCGCCTTCTTCGCCGCCTCAGTCCCCGGCTTCTCGCGGATCAGGTCTTTCCAGGTCGAAATCGCCTCCTCCGTCTTTTCATTGAAGAACTGCGCCATCCCGAGCAGGTGCCGGGCGTCCGGAGCGTGCTCGCTGTCGACATACCGCTTCAGAAAATCTTCCAGCGATCGTTCCGCGCCCAGGTAATCCTCTTCGTCGGTCTGCTTGCGGCACCGGTCGAACTGGAGGTCGTCGATGAATCCCTTCTTGTTCTCAGGGTCCATCTTCCCGACCTCGGCCCACGCCGCTTCGGCATTCGCGTCGTTTCCCGCCTTCATGTTCACGACACCGAGGCGGTAAAAAATCTCCTCTCGTTTTCCGGTCGCATTTTCCTTGTCGAGATCGGCCGCCTTTTCGAGAAGCGCGCCGGCGTCGTCAAGACGGCCGAGTTTCACGTAGATGATGGAGGCAGCGATCAGCGTCGGGATGTCCTTCGGGTTCGTCTTCAGCGACTTCTCGACCGAAGCGATTTCTCCCAGCGATTTCGCCTGGTCGAAGAATTCCGCCCGGTGGCCGATGAGTCGGGACAGTTCGCGCTCGGTGGAGTCGAGAAAGCGCGTATCCGGGATTGCGCGGACCTTGAATTTCTTGGCGGTCTCGGGGTCCTTGTCGGTGTCGATGCGGATGTTGACGAAATTCTCGTTCAGGTACTTTGCGATGTCGGCGTTGGAATACGTATCCGTATCCATGACTTTGCAGGCCCCTCACCAGTCGGCGGTGAAGTGCAACTGCACCAGCTTTCCGGACTCCTTCGCTTTCGCGATGCCCTTGGCGTAGTCCGTCTCCCATTCAACTCCGTCGGCGCGCGCGATCGCGGCGGCGGCAAGGAAGGCTGCGGCCAGGCTGACGCGTTTCATTTCGGGTCTCCCTCTTTCTTGATGTCCTTGGTGGATTCCTTGCGGATTTCGGCGAGCTGTTCCAGGGCCGCCGGGACCCGTTTTGCCCACGGGTCGTCCGGCATGTCAGCCGCGAGCTTCTTCAGCATAGCCTCTCCGGCGTCGAAATTGCGGTCGATGTCGATGAGGATGTCCGAGGCCAGGACGAAGGCCGCCTCGGCCGCGCCATCCGTGCCGGGGTAATCCGCGGCAATTTTCTCGAGAGCGGCCTTCGCGTTCTTCGGGTCGGAATTGACCTGGATCCGCGCGAGCTGCACCGCGGCGTTGTCCATGCGGCCCTTTTCGTTCTTCGGGTCAAGCTCCTGCACCTTTGCCAGCGCTTCCTTCGCCTTGCCGACATCCGGACGCGCCTCGCGCATCCGTGATTCCGCCATCGTCCACCAGGCGTCCAGCGCGAGGCCCTTCGCGTTGTCCTTGTCGGAATCGATCGCGGCCCGCAGGTGCCTGTCGGCGGAGTCGAGGTCGCCGGTGGCGGCGAGCAACCGCCCGAGCTCGAGGCGCGAAGCGGCGTCTTTTTCGTCTTTCACGATGGCCGCTTCAAGTTCCTGGATTTTCGCCCATGCCGCAGGCGCAGTCTTTGCCTCGGCGAGGAAGTCTTCGGCGGGCAGGAAGCCGATGATCCGCTTTACGACGCGACCGTCGCTCGACACGAACTGGGTGTCGGGCGTCGCGTCGACGTGGAATTTCTCCGCGAGCTGCCCGTATTTCGCGCGGTCCATGCGCACGTTGATGCAGGTCTCGCCGAGAAATTTCGCGACCTCATCGGCGGAGAGGGTCTTTTCCTCGAGATCCGTGCACCAGTGGCATCCGTCCCGCCGCCAGTGCACGTGAACGAGCTTGCCGGCTTCTTTGGCTTTTGCGACGGCCTTGTCGTAGTCGTTCTCGATCCACTCGGGACCGGCGGCGGCGGCCGCGCCGCAGAGGACGAACGCGAATAGGGCGGCGGGTGTAACCCTGCTCATCGAAGGATCGCTTTCATTGGGATGCTCCTGTAACGGCGGACGACACGCGGATCTTCCCGGGACGCGGGATTCTAACCGCCTCATGGTGAGTCAGCATTGATTCCGGGGGTCGCGTCCGCAGGGCGCGACCCCCGGAATCAAGCGTGTCGAACCACCAGCCTCGCCTTGACCTTCGCCGAAAGCGCACCGCCGTCGACCGCCTTCCCCGCGAACTTGTCCTTGAGCGCCTTCATGACCTTTCCCATGTCCTTGGGGCCCGCGGCCGCGGTCTCCGTCACCGCCGCCTCTATCGCCGCACCGACCTCCGCGTCCGACGGCCCCGCGGGCAGGAACGCCTCGGCGATTTTCAGCTCCGCCGCTTCCTTGTCCGCCAGGTCCTGCCGCCCCGCTTTCGTGTACTGCTCGATCGAATCCTTTCGCTGCTTGACCAGGGACTGCACGACCGCGATCTCATCCGCCTCCGTCAGTTCCTTGTGCACGCCGGTCGCCACCTCCTTGTGCATCAGCGCGGCCTTGACGAGCCGAAGCGCGTCGAGCCGCGCCTGGTTCTTCGCCTTCATGGCAACTTTCATTTCCTCCGCGATCTTCTGCGTCAGTCCCATCCGTTTTCCCTCGAGGGCCGCAATATCCGCGAATGGTCGGGGTGGGCGGATTCGAACCGCCGACCTCCACGTCCCAAGCGTGGCGCGCTAACCAGGCTGCGCTACACCCCGGGGCCATTCAGCGAAGCTGGGGGCTGATTAAAACATGCCGTTGCTAGGAGGGCGAGCGGGCG
>WSZJ01000059.1 GCA_009773755.1 Planctomycetota bacterium
GAAAAGCAGTTTTCCTTCCCCGGCTGCTTTCGCCTTCGCCTGGTCGTAGCTTGTTTCCCACACGATCCCGCCCTTCTCTGGCTGGGCAGGCTTGGGTGGTTCGGCGGTGGCGAGGGAAGCGGCGATGAAGAGGGCGATGGCGATGGGCACGACGCGCATCGTGACCCTCCGAGACGAGAAATGACGACCCCCCGGTCGTGCTTGAGGGGAAAGGATAGCGAGGTTGTGAGCAGCGATCAAGTCAAATGACTCCGATTCGAGCGACCAGTCGTCACCCGCCACAGGCCGCTGGCCACACAAGGTCGGGGTGCATGGCCGGTATTGCAATAACCTCCGAGGGCGACCCGAAGAGGCAAAGTCAAAACGGCGAAACGCAAAGCCAAACGCCAAAATCAAAGAGGAGACGCAAAGCCAAACGCCAAAATCAAAGAGGAGAACTAAATGCACGGAAAGTCGCCGCGCGGCAAGCCATTCGACATCTGCGAACCGACGATTCGGTTCGCGCTTCGTGCGAAGAGCTTCACGATCCGCCTCATCGACCAAGCTGCCTGACTTGTCCTTTGCCTTTTGTTGTTTGCTTGAGAGTTCTCCTTTTTGCCTTTGCCGTTTCCCTCTTCGCCTCAGCCGTTTCCCGCGGCCGAGGCGGAACGCAGGGAGCCTCCCGGGCTGCCCCGCAATACCGGCCATGCACCCCGGGAAGCGCCCGGTTTGGTCCGGACGGAGAAGGGGTGCTACAGTCGGGCGCGGATTCCTGCGGCACATGGGGGGCGACCATGCAGAAGATAACGGCGGCGGTGTTCGCGGTGGCCCTGGCGCTCGCTGCCGGTGCAGAGGACGAGCCGAAAGTCCCCGCTGACGTCGCGGCGGCGGTCGAGGCCTACCTGAGGGCTCCCGCGAGGAAGGACCTTGATGCGCTCGGCAAGGTGTGCGCCCTCGTGAAGGACGACGTAAAGCTGGCCGCGGCTGCCGTGCGGAACATGAAGCCGCTGACGGAAGGGCAGGCCGGAACGAAGCATGGACTGAAGTTCACGAGCGACAGGGTGGAGTGGGAGTATTCGATCCATCTTCCGAAGGCGTACGACGGGAAGAAACGCTTCCCCGTGCTCGTCCTTCCCGACCACGGCGCGATTCCGCCGGAGGACGCGATCGCTTTCTGGCGGGACAAGAAAGGCGCCGAGGAGCTGATCCTGTTTCGCCCGGTGATCGTCAAGCACCGGGATGACCCGAAGCTCTTCCCGAACACGCAGTTCCTGACGCGTGACCAGTGGGTCGCGGCGGTGATGCGGTCGGCATTGACGCACCTGCGGCTGAATTACGCGGTGGACGACGACCGGCTGGTGATGACGGGCCTGTCGCAAGCGGGTTTTTACTCGTGGTACTACGCGGCGTCGTTTCCGGACGATTTCGCGGGGATCGTGCCCGAGTCTGCCGGAGGGCCAGCGGTCCGCATGCTCGTTCAGCCGCTGGCGTCGAACCTGGCAGGGCTGCGTATCCGCATCCTCCACTCCGAGGGGGATTCGATCTGCCCGTACGCCGACGCGACGGCAATGAAGGGAGCGATCGACGCGGCCGGGGGAGCGGCCGAGCTGATCACGTACCACGACGCGGACTATCCGGGCGGGAAGCCGTTTGAGAACCGGCACCCGGGCCCGCACATGCTGCGAATGACGAACGTGCTTTCATGGCTTCCGGAAACCAGGCGCGCGCCCGCGGCGGAGATCACGCGCCTCCTCAAGTATTCGCAGCAGGGGCGTGAGGGGCGCTGGCGGGTCCAACCGCCGAAGGATGTGAGCGCCCCCGCCACCGCGAAACTCTCGGACAAGGACGGCGTGCTCGTGTTTTCCGGCGTGGAGTTCCCGATTTACCTCGCTTCTCCCGAGGATGTCGCCGCGGGTCGCGAATTCAGCTTCGGCAACCGCAAGTTCAAGATGAAGCCGGACGTGCGCCTTCTCTTCGAAGATTTCAAAGCCCTCGGCGATCGCGGACGGCTCGCAGCCGGGGAAATCGATCTCCGCTGACGGAGGGTCCGCGCCTGGAAGATCTCCGCGTCACCGACCGCTGGCTCATTCCGGCCGCCGCCCTCCGCGTTCACTTCAGCCGCGGCGGCGGTCCAGGCGGGCAGAACGTGAACAAGCTGAACACGAAAGCGGAGCTGCGGGTCCGCGTCGCCGAAATGGCGTTTCCTGCGCCGGACATGGAAGCGCGCTTCCGGGAGCGGTTCGCATCGCGGATCACCGCAGACGGCGAAGTTCTCCTGACTTCTCACACCGGACGGAGCCAGGCCCAGAATCTCGATGATTGCCTGGAAAGATTGGCGGCACTCTGCCGCGCTGCGCTCATCGCGCCCAAGGTCCGGCGTCCGACGCGGCCGACGCGAGCATCGAAGGAGCGCCGGCATGAGGCGAAGCGGCACCGCGCGGAAAAGCGGCGGCAGAAGGGTCTGGACCTGTAGAGCAGGCGATCGACTGAAGTACACTCGGGAAATTCACCGTCCGGACAAGGAGGCAGGATGCGCCGACCGACCGCCCTTTTCCTCGCGTTCTCTTTCGCGGCGCCGGCGTTTGCGGACGACGGACCGCTCGTCGGGAAGCCGCTTCCCGGGATCGCCATTTCCCATCCGCTTCAGGGCGAAGCGTGGATGCCCGCGGATCTCAAAGGGCAGATTGTCGTCCTCGACCTGTTCCAGCTTGGCTGACCCGCGTGCGGATCCAACTCGCTCCCCGCCGCCCAGAGGATGCTCGAGAAGTACAAGGGGGACGCGAGGGTGAGGGTCGTCGCGGTCGCGACGGCGTTCGAGAAGGACAAGTACCCGTTCATGTCGGACGAGGGGAAGATCCGGGAGATGTTGAAGCAGAAGAAGTACGAGTTCGCTGTGATGAGGGACAGGGACGAGAAGAGCGTCAGGATGTTCGGGGTGGGGAACAGCTACGGGACGCCGATGACCGTGGTGCTGGACCGCGAGGGCGTGGTGCGGTGGCACGGGTTCAACGGGCAGGCGGAGACGGCCAAGGCGATTGAGGACACCGTGGCGAAGCTCGTTGCGGCGTACGACGCGCCCGCGATGGAAATCAAGGACAAGGGGCTTGCGGCGTGCGCGAAGGCGTACGCGGCGGGAGATTTCGGGAAGGCCTACACGGAAGCGAAGGCGGCGTCGGGGAAGGTGAGCGTGAGCGCGGATGGGCGCGCCGAAGCAATGGCGGTGATGAAAGCGCTCGAGGAGGCGTCGGCGAAGGCGATGGCGGAGGCGCAGGCCAAACGCGACGGAGGGCATCCTGCGGATGCGCTGGCGCGGCTGGAGCGGATGGGGAAGACGTACAAGGGCGTGCCGAAGACGCAGGACCCGGCCGACCTCTTGAAGAAATGGAAGGCCGACGACGAAATGAAAAAGGAGCAGAAAGCAGAAGAGGGGCTGAACGCGATCCTCGCCGCGCTCGGCGCCCCGAACGCGGATCCGGCCGTCCTGGCGAAGGACCTCGACAAGCTCGCGGAGACGCATCGCGGCACGAAAGTGGCCGAGCGAATCAAGTCACTCTCCGCGCTTCTGCGCTGAGGGTTTCATGGGAATCAGCAGGGCGAATGGCGCGCTGGCGATGCTGCAGGAAGTCATCCGCTCCGAGCGGCTGGTCGTCGCGGGGCTGAAGATGGCGGAGCTGGGGAACCAGAGCCTGCGCAAGGACGTGCTCGGCGTGCAGATCCCGGCGAAGGCGTTGTTCACCGCGATGGGAATCGAGCACACCTCGATCGACATCAACGGAAAAGACGGGGCGCTCCCGATCGACCTTGGCCTCCCGATCGCCCAGCCGGAGCTGGTGGAGAGCTTCGACCTCGTGACCAACTTCGGGACGATTCAGGAAATCGCGCGCCAGCACACCGCGTGGCAGAACGTTCACCGCCTCGCGAAAGTCGGCGGCCTCTTCCTGCATCTCGTTCCGCAGGCGGGCTCGTGGCGCGGGAAATTCAGGATTCAATTCGACGAGGCCTTTTTCCCGGCGCTTGCGAAGTGCTGTTCGTACGAGCTGCTGAAATTCGAGCGCTGCGAGAGCGATGCCGATTCGAAGTTGTTCGGGGCCGTCCTGCGAAAGACGGTGCGCGAATTCCCTGCGGAAGCGGAGTTTTTCTCGCGGGTGCGCATCGAGGGACTTGCGGAGAAATGAGCGCCGCTTCTCCCCTTGAATTGGCGTTGGCCGCGCTGGGCCGCGAACTGCGCGACGCCGCGCCTGCTATTTCTTTTCCGCAATCGCCTCGAATCCGTTCGCGCCGATCACGTTGAAGCCGCCGTCCTTGTTCTCGTCGGAGAAACCGTCGTACGCGTTCCGCGCGAGGTAAATGCGCAGCGTCTTCCCCTCGGCGGGGCAGTCCCGATGGCCGTTGGTGCCCGGAGGCATGTCGCCTCCACCGATCCACTCCCGCGTCCAGTACCGCGCGTAGACAAGCCCCCCCTTCGCCAGTCCCTCGCCCTTTTCGACGTCGGCGACGGCGACTTCAGCGACGTAATGCGTCGTCCGCCACTTCGCGTCCTCGACTTTCCGTGCGTAGACGGCGACCACTTTCCCGACCACGACGTGCGTCGCGGTTTCGCGCAGCTTTTCCGGCGACATGTTCACTTTCTCGGCGGCGAGCGGAAGCAGACACGAAAACACCAGGGCGGCGGCGAGTGGACGCTTCATGGAGAGGCTCCGAATCAAAGGGGGTAGCTGGAGACCGGTACGTGGCAACTGCCTTGAGAGCGGCGATTGGACGCATCTGCCGCCGCGGAGTTCCCGCCCCTTCCACCCGGTATTGACCCGGCCTCCTGCGAATCGCTAATCTCGGGGCAGGGTAGTCGTTCTCCGCCAGACCAGTTTGCGTCCGAACCTCCTTGCTTTGCACCGAGTCCCCTCCCCCCGGGTGTCTTTCGCCGGGACAGGGCGCGCAAAGGCCTCAAGGCCTGCCGGAGCCGGAGCGGCATCCGGAAGAGCGTACGCGCATTCTCAGGAGCCATCCCATGGCCGAACTCGGCTACGCGAAGGAACTTCTCGTCCTCCCGTTCGACCACCGCAGCTCGTTCCTCGACAAACTCCTCGGCATCAAGGGACGCCAGCCGAACCAGGTGGAAGCGCGACTCGTCGCGAGCTACAAGGACATCGTCTACGACGGTTTCAAGAAGGCGCTTTTCCTGGGCGTCCCGAAAGACAAGGCCGCCGTTCTCGTGGACGAGCAGTTCGGCCAGCGCTGCCTCGAGGACGCGAAAATGCGCGGCGACTTCGCCTTCTGCATGCCCGTAGAAAAATCCGGGCAGGACGAGTTCGACTTCGAGTTCGGGGTGAAGTACGCGGCGCACATCGAGAAATTCGCGCCGACATTCACCAAGGTCCTCGTGCGGTACAACGTCGAAGCGAACTACGACGTCAACAAGCGCCAGGCGGAGCGCCTGAAGACGCTCTCTGACTACCTGAAGCACGTCAGCCGCAAATTCATGTTCGAGCTTCTCGTGCCGCCGACGCCGCTTCAGCTCGAGGAGTGCGGCGGAGACGTGAATCGCTACGACGTCGAGAAGCGGCCCGCGCTGATGGTCGCGGCGATCAAGGCGCTTCAGGCGGCGAAAGTCGAGCCGGACGTGTGGAAGCTGGAAGGTCTGGCAACCGCGGAAGCCGCGAAAGCGGTCTGCGATGCCGCGCGCACCGGGGGGCGGATGAAGGTCGGGGTCATCGTGCTGGGGCGCGGGGAGAGTGCGGAGAAGGTAAAGGAGTGGCTGCAGGTCGGCGCCCGGGTCGCGGGCGTGATCGGGTTCGCGGTCGGCCGGACGGTGTTCTGGGATGCGTTGGCGCTCTTCAAGGACAGGAAGCACCCGCGCGAGGTCGCGGTGGAACTGATTGCGAAGAACTACAAGGCGTTGGCGGACCTCTGGGTGGAAAGCCGGGGAGTGTCGCGACCGCCGAGGGTGGGGACAGGTACGACCGGGGTGATATCGAGGGTGCCCTCGGTGGCCAGCCCGGGGTCGCGTGTGATCGCGAAGGCTCCGGTGGCGGCCGGAGACGCGACGGGCGGAGTTCCGAGCGCGCCGGCTCCTTCAGGAGGCGGAGAGGAGATTGCGAAGACCCCGCCGCCGGCGTAGCGGTAAGTCAGCATTGATTCCGTGGGTCGCGACCGAAGGGCGCGACGCACGGAACCAAGCGTGTCGAACCAACAAGCGACCAGCGGTGATTTCGTTCCGACCTGCTTGAGTTGAAAACGCAGGACCCTTCGACTCGCTTCGCTCGACCACACTGAGCGAGCGAAGCGAGTCGAAGGGCTCAGGGTAAGCCGGGCCCTCCAGCGTGAAGGTATCAGAATGGAATTCCTCGGCCCGGCTTAAGCGCGCGCTTTCCGTTCGAGCAGAAGCACGACGGCCGCGGGGAGGAGCAGCGCGGCTGCAAGCGAGGCCGATACGAAAGACGCCGCGGGGAGAAACTCCGGCGGCTCGCCCGCTCCTTCGCCCCACCGGACCAGCGTTCGGATCAATCCCGCGGGGTTGCAGGATTCGAAAGCCGTCTGGACTTCCGGCCACGACGCCGTGAGGACCGGGGGCAACACCAGGATGCCGAGCGGGACCAGGATCGCCAGGGGGATGGCGGCGCGAGCGCTTCGCGCGACGAACGAAGCGAATGTCGCGAGCCCCGCGACGGCCGAGGCGGTGAGGACGGCGATCCACGCGAGGAGGACGCTGACCCACCCCAGATCGAAGGCGATGATGAGGAGGTGAAGCGCGAGAACGGTCGCCACGGGCCAGGCGCGCCGGAGGGCTGCCCGGAGTTTTCCAGCGACAATCCTTGCCGGGGAAAAACCGGTCACGAGCAGGAGCGGGAGTGTTCCGCGCTCGAGTTCGGGAGCGATCATGGCTCCGCAGTTCACTGCGACCAGGAGGCATAGAAGCGCGACTTCCACCCCGAGCCAATCGTGAGCGCCTCCCCAGAGCGACCGGCCCTCAAAGCCGATGGCGGAAAATGCCGGAATCATGCAGATCACGGCCACAGCGGCGGCGAAGTACCCGACGCGCGCCGTGCCCGCTTCTCCGGCCCGAAGCGACTCGCGCCATGAAACCGGATTTCCCCGGATCGGGAGCCTGGGTATTGAAAGAAGGCCCGGCCCGCGTCCGGGGCGCGCGATGACCCGGCCCCCTGGGTCCTCATGCCGGTGAACCTCTTCGCGCCCTTTCGCCCTCCGGCCCCCGCTTCGGGGCGCGACCGATCTGCCCGGCGCGAGCTCAGCGTCCCGCGATCTGGAAGCGAGGCGAGCCAGGACTTGCGGCGCGACGAGTGATTGCAGGACGATTCCGAGGGCGAGCAGGTGTCCGCTCCAGGACGCGACCAGTCGGCGGAAGGGCTGGCCGAGCGGTTCCACGGCGGCCTTCCAGTAGGTGGCCCAGGGACAGAGCAGCTCCAGGGCAAAGGGTTCCGACGCCGGTCCGCGAGCGGAAGAGGAAGCGGGGCGATGGGCGAGAAGCGACGCGAGCAGGATGAGAGCCACGAAGATGGCGAGCGCCGCGCCCGTCCAGTTCTTCCGCGCGAGCAGCGCCGCTGCGGCGACGGTGAGCCCGCCGACGCTGGCGAGAAAAGCGAATGCTGCGATGGCGGCGCCGCGATCTCCCGAAATGAACGAACCCAGCACGTACGTCCCGACAAGCATGGCGCCCTGAACTGCAAGCACCAGCATCGCCGCGTGCGCGCTGACGGCGAGCTCGACCGAGATTCGAAGAGCGATGGCAATGCCCAATGCGGCCGTGAGAGCGATTCCGAAGCAAGCTTCAGCGGCGCGAGCCACGGGGATGCCGCCATAGGCGACCGCGGCGAAAGCGAGCGGGAAGGCGATGCCGAGAAGCGCCGCTGCCCGGGCCGTATGGGAGCCGAATTTCCCGAGGAGAATGCTCCGTTCCGTGAGCGGACAGCAGAGCAGGAGCTCCAGTGTGCCCGACTGCCGCTCGGCGGGAACCTCAGACGCTACCAGGGCGGGCACGATGAAGGCCGCGAGGACCATTTCGGCCCAGAAAAAGACCTCAAAGAGGCGCGAGGCTGCGCCCGACAATTCCGGCGGCGTGCCGTCCCAGGGCACGGTCGCGGAGGCCGCGGCGAGCGTGATCGCGAACAGCAGCGTGCGTGCTGCAAAGGTCCGGGGCGCCTGGGCGAAGCGCAGGAGTTCATGGCGGAAGTAGACAAAGCCCTTCATGCCCGGAGCGGCTCCACATCGCCTCCTGTTCGGGTGCTGGAGTGAGAACGAAGAACGGAGTGATCGGGTGGCGAAATTCTGACGAAAAGTCAGCGCGATGGCGGCGGGCGAATAATCGCTACTTCGGCTTCCTCGCGAGGAAGCTCGCCACGCCCTCCGGCACGAACGACCGGTCGGCGGTTACCACGATCGCGGCGATTTCGACCTGCCCGTCGGGAGCGGAGATCGAGATCTTGTGGTCGCCGGCGGTCATCGCCTGGAGCGGCGAGCCGCCGCGCGGGCCGGGGAGGAGGTCCCAGATCGCGGGAGGGTCGACGCCGGGACCGAGGCCGCCGACGAGATCCCAGCGCGCCTGCCAGTTGCGCGGTGGATCGCCGTCGATCGAGGCGCGCAGCTGCGGGGGCTGGCCGGCGCGGAGCAGGCGGAGCGAGACCCAGACAAGGGCGTCGGAACCTTCGGCGATGTTGACCGTGACGTCCGTGGGGGCGCGCTTGTTGACGGCGATGACTTTGTGAAGCGCCGGCGCCTTGGGAGTCTTGACCTTCGCCACGGCAGAGGCGGCGCTTTCGTTTCCGGCGCCGTCAACGGCGGTCACGGCGAGGGTGAATTCTGCGCCGGCCGGAAGTCCCCATTCGATGTGGCGCGTGACCGGAGTCGACGCGACGCGCGCGGCGGCCGCGCGCTTGTCGGCGCCGGGGCCGCAGTAAACATTGTAGTACGCGACGTCGAGATCCTCCGCGGTGTCCCAGGCGACTTCGATTGTCCAGGCATCCAGCGCGCCGCACTGGACCCCGGCCGGCGCCTTCGGCGCGGTCGTGTCCGCGTGCTCCGACTCCAGCCCGCTGTGTTCGACGGCGGTCACGGCGTAGGTTCCGCCCATTTCGACTTCACATCCGGTCTCACGCGTGAGCTCCCGCTTCATCAGCTTACCGTCTTTCCAGATGTGGTATCCCGCGAGCTCGCGGCACCGGGCCGGCGCCTTCCACGCCAGCGCCGTCCCCTTCCGCGTCACTTCCCGTGGCGGATCCGGCAGGCGGCGCACGGCGACATAGAAGTCGACGTCCCCCATCATGGTGCTCGCGAAGCCGACCTTGGTGCCGTCGGGGGAAGCCACCGGCTGGGATTCGGTATTCCAGCCTCCGTAACCCAGCTGATTGTTAGGGATGCAGACTGGCGAGATTTTTCCGGTGTCGGAAGCCACCGTTGCGATCTGGTTCCCCATGCTCGCGAGAAGCCAGGCTTCCTCGCAGTCCCACGAAAGAAAAACGCCGCGATCGCCGGCGAGCCGCGCGAGCGGGCGGTTCTCGCCTTTCGCCATGTCGAACACCACGATGTCGCGCCGGAGGTGGGCGACCATCTTTCCGGAAGGGCTGGCGACCCCGTTCTGAAAATGAATCGGGTCGAGCAGCTTCAGCGCGCCGTTTTTCGCGACGTCGCAGAGAAACATCCCGTCCTTGTACTCGCGGTCCTGGGGCCGCTCGTAGTCCACCAGGAACGCGCCGTCGGGCCGCTTCAGGAACCACGCCTCGTGCGTCACGTCCGCGAGCTTGAATTTCCGCGGCAATTCCTTCCCCTCCGCGTCGAGGATCCACGCCCACGACTCGTCGCCATTGCGGTCCTGGGGGTTTTCGATCACGAGAAGCGACTTCCCGTCCGGGCTCGGGGCGGACAGGGAAGGGCGGCCGGCGGGGAGTTTCCAGATCGCCGTCCGGTCGCCGGAAAGAGCATCGGCGCGCTGGAGCTCCTGCGCGCCGGGGTCGAGCACGAAGGCGATCTTCGGGTCGTCGGCGCTCCAGGCGCTCCATCCCCACCCGAACCATTGCCACCCCGACCCGTCGGTGCGGGCAAGCCAGGTCCCGCCGCGGTCGCCGCGGATCCCGGCCAGCGCCAGGAGCGACCCGTCCGCGTTCCACGGCGAGTGGAAGGCGTCGTGCCGGTTCACTCCCGGATTGCCGCTCATCCGCCAAACCGTCGTCCCCGTCGTCGCGTCCTTGTACACGACCCGCTCCGACGGCCACATCCCCACCATCGGCACCAGCAGCGCGAACGGTTTCACGCGCCCGCGCCGCGCGAGCTGCCGGAGCGCGTGGATTTCCCCGTCAGGCGGAAGCGGCGGATCTCCGGCGAGCGCGGGAAGCGCCGCGACGGCCAGAATGGCGAGAGCGAGGCGAAGGGGCATCAGGTTACAGGCGCATTCTGAATATCCCGAACCCGATCGTCAGGCCGCCGCAGGCAATTCCCAGGACTCCGCCCCACCCGACGACATGCAAATTCAGCCAGGCGCCATGCGCGGAGCAATACCCGACGACCGCCGCAATCAGGCCGAAGAAGACCATCCCGATTCCCGTGACGATCTCGTTGGGCCTGATTCCTGCGTTAGACTTCGGAACAGGTGGCCAGGATTGATCCGAGTCTTCCCGAATGTCGGCCCTCGGGTCGTCGCCGTGACTCTTGATCTTTTTCAGGTGCGTCTGCGCCGGCCTGCCCGTTCGATTTGACATCGCGGCTTCCTCACGTGTTCGGCGTGACATCGTAGACCCCGGGGCGGTTGGATCAAAGGACCAAGCGCCGAACCCCGCCTGGGGTGCATGGCCGGTAATGTAACGGCTACGGCATGGAGCCACAGAGGGCACAGAGGTCACAGAGAACAGCCTCATCCTGATCGAGTCCGCGCCGGCAAAGCCGGCGTTGGGGAGGGGCGAGTCGCTGCGCACCAAGCCGTCAATTCGAACCAAGACATGGCTTGGTCCGCAGCGACTCGCCCCTCCCCAGCCGGGCCAAAGGCCCGGCGGACTCGACGCGGAGAGTGTCTTTTCTCTGTGACCTCTGTGCCCTCTGTGGCAATGCCGTTGCTTTGCAACACCGGCCATGCACCCCCCCGCCTGCTTCCGGTTGACGACTCCCGCCTGCGATTCGCACACTTCAAAGCCATGCGAATCACCTTCAAAGCGCTGCTTCTCCTGTTCGCGTTCCAGGTGCCGGTTCCCGCCGAAAACGCCGACAAGCCGATCAACCTCCTGCGGAAGTCGATTCCCGGCGAAGCGGCCATTCCCGACGGCCTCGCGGACGACAACACCGCAACCGTAGCGACCGGGCCCGCCCCGCTTGAGGTCGTCTTCGAGTTCGCGGACGTGGTGAGCCCGGAACAGGTCATCGTGCGCATTCCGAAGGGGCCTGGGGGAGCGGCGAAGGTCGAGGTCCTCGCATCGACCGTCTCGGGCGACGCTGGATTTGTTTTCGTGCGCGGCGACGCACTCCGCGCCGGGGACATCGGTCCCCAGACCTTCGCCTTGCCGGTCACCGCCTCGAAGTGGGTCATGCTGCGGTTCATCGGGCCTGCCGGCTCGGAAGAAGTCTCCGTCGCCGACGTGGCGCTGATGGGGCGCGAGGGGCCGCCGCGCAGCCTCTACGAGTTCAGCGAATCGCCGGCGAAGGCGCTCGAGATGGTCGCGGGACTCAAAGGCATGACGCACCTCAAGATCGAGATCTCGGCCGACGAGACGAGCCTCTTCGAGGACGCCAAGGACGGCAAGCTGGACACCTGGACCTTCGCCGAAGCCGCGCTGCTGGCCTCAGGCGTCGGCGAAAAGACACGGCGCGCCGAATACGCCGCGCGCATCGACGCGCTCTACGAGGATTCCAGGAAGGCGGTCGAAGCGGGCAAGACTCCGGCTGAGAAAGGCGAGCTGCTCCTCAAGTGGCTTCACGCCGGGCCGATGAAAAAGGGCTACGTTTCCAACCAGACCGACGTGTCCGTCATCCTCGACGCGGGCACGTTCAACTGCGTGTCCTCGGCGACGCTTTACAACATTCTCGGCCGCCGCTTCGGCCTCGACCTGCGCGCCATCGAGGTCCCCGATCATGCCTTCGCGATCTTCTACGATGGCGCAACGCATGCCGACGTCGAGACGACGACCGCAATGGGATTCAACCCTTCGCGCGACCAGAAGGCGCTCAAGGCGTTCGAAAAGCAGACCGGCTTTACCTACATCCCCGACAAGCACCGCGCCCAGCGCCGCGAAGTCGGCGAGACCGGTCTGGTCGCGATCATTTTCTACAACCACGGGGTCTTCTACGCCGTCGGGAAGGAACACCTCAAGGCGATCCTCAGCTTCTTCCGCGCGATGAGCCTCGATCCCGAATTCGGCTCCGCCGTGAAAAACGCGCTCGCCTCCATGACTCAATGGAGCCTCGAGCTGGCGAAGGCGGGGCAGTACGCGGAAGCGGCAGCCGTCATCGAGACCGGCGTCGGCCTCGCGCCGAAAGACGCCACGCTCCTGCACAACCGCAAATACGTCTGGTCGCAGTGGGCCGACGCGAGCATGAAAGCCGGGAAAGAAGAAGAAGCTCTCGCCGTGCTGCGCGATGCCGCGGCAAAGATCCCGGCAGAAGCGGAGAGCTGGATTTCCATGCAGGCGGGCCTCTTCATCCGTCGTGGCGAAGCGTTCGTAAAGGCGAAGGAATGGGAGAAGGCGCTCGAAACCGGCGCAACTTCGAAGCTCGACGAAAAACCGCGCGCGCAGCTCGACGACTGGCGCTCCGGCGTCCGCACCCGCTGGGCGCTCAGCCTGATCAAGGAGAAAGCGCACGAGAAGGCGCTGGAGCTTCTCGCGAAAAACCCCAGGGACAAGCGCACCGTCCAGAACATCGTCTACGCCGTGCAGGAATGGGCGATCGCCTCGAGCGAAGAGGAGGCTCTGAAGATCCTGCGAACGCAGGTGAAGCGCTTCGAAGACCTCCCGGGCGTCAGGAAGGTCGCCATTGCTCACCCCGAGCGGGCGATTGCCGCCCTTCATAAGGCCGGGAAATTTGAAGAATCCGTCGCCTGCGCTGTGCGCTTCGCGGACTTCCTGCGCGAAATGTCGGGGGACCCCGATCGATTGCTCACGGTCGCCTGGGATGGATGGGGGCAGACCTTCCTGAAGAAAAAGGACTGGGGCGGCGCGGCCGGCGTGTACGAAAAAGCGCTGAAAGGCCTTCCTGAGAACAAGCTGTTCCTGACGAATCTGAAGTTCGTCGCGCAGGAATGGCCGCGTGCGACGTATGAAAAGGAAGGCGAGGCGCCGGCGATGGAAATCGTAAAGGCGTACTCGGCCCGCTTTCCGGACGTCGCGCAGGGCTACGTGCAATGGGTGGTGTCGACGTTGTGCAAAGCGGCGAAGTTCGAGGAGGCCGTCGAAGGAGCTGGTCAAGGACCCCGCGGCGGTCGCCCGCAGTGCGTACGACCAGTGGGCCAACTCGCACACCAAGAAGAAAGAATGGAAGGAAGCGACCGATATCTACGGCCGCGGCCTGAAGGAATTCCCGGGCGACAAGGCGCTCGAGAACAACGCAGGCGTCGTCTGGGACAACTGGGCGCGAACATTCTGGCCCGCGAAGGATTGGGCCGGCGCGATCAAGGTGTACGACGAGGGCCTGGCGCAACTTCCCAACAGCAAGGCGCTGCAGCAGAACAGGAAGTACTGCGAAGAGCAGGCAAAGAAGTAGAAGGTCTACTTCCCGGCAGGCGCCTCCGCCCCGTCTTCATCGCTCGTGGAAAACCCGCCGATCACGACCGAGCTGCCGCCGAAATCGTGCAGCTTTCCGGACTTCTTCAGCTCTTCGTACTTGTCCTGCTGCGCCAGGTCGAGTTCGCGCTTCACCGATTCGTGGTACTTCTTGCGAAGCTCCTCGGACTTCTCCTGGTTCGCGCGCCAGTCCTTACGCCCCTCTTCGCTCTGCCATAAGTCCATGTTCGCGTCGTCCCGCTCCTTCATGTGCCCCGCGATCCGCGTTTTCTGGATCGGCGACAGCTTCAGCTCGCGCTCCATCACCGTCATCGGGTCCTCGAAGCTCATGAACGACGCCAGAGGGTTCTTCTTGTCGCGCGCCGCAAGCTTCTTCTCGATCAGCGCTTCCACGTCCGCCTCCGACAGCGCTTCGCCGGCCCGCCGCGGTGATTTCAGCGGAGAAGCGGTGTCGACGTCCGCGCCGCCCGGGTTGGCGGCCCCTGCGGGCGCGTCCGTTCCTGGAGCGGGCGCGCCGGAAACGACGCCAGTCGTGCCCCCAAGTCCCGCGCCAGCCGGATCCGGCGCTGTTGAAACAGCGGGCGCTCCGCCCGCGACCGGCCGATCTTCCAGCTTCGCGATCTGGTCCTGCAGTTTCGCGAGGCGATTCGAAGTGGCCACCTGGAGGGCGAGGAGAGCGACGACGGAAGCCGACAGAATGATCGGGACCAGAGCGGCGCGCTTCATGAAGGTCTCCTCGTGGGAGGGAGTCGAGTCCGTTGCAGGCGCGGCCAGTGCTCGGCTCGCCCTGTACCCACTGACTTGCGAGAAGAGGCCTTCAGGGTTGCATCTATTCGAATATTCCTGGTTCAAACCCGCATTTTGTCGCTTCCGCGCACAACCAGCTTCACGAACGACTCCTTGAGGCTCTGGAACCAGCCCTCGACGCGCCCCATCTCGACGAGGCCGAGCTCGCCGGTCTTCATGCGGATGTACCGCCCGTCGATCGCGTCGAACGGGTCGCCGATGTCCTCGTCGAGGACCTTCTTCGACATCAGTTTGGCGACCGGGTTGCCCGTCGGCATGTTGTGGAGTTCCATCATCATGTCGGTCGTGTACTTCATCGTCCGCCTCACGACTTCGAGGTTCAGATCCTTGTGATTCACGTCCGTGTTTCCGGAGACGATCGGCTGGATCAGGTTGAAGGCGTCCTGGAAATTCTGCGCCTCGACTCCCTGGATTCTCACTTCGTCCTGCTGGCGGATCTGGTTATAGAAGCCCGCGACCATGATGACGAAGCGCGTATAGGCCCGGCGGACGTAACGGTCGTGAAAGTGCCCCGCGCCCGCTTCGTCGATCTCGCCGCGCAGCGCGGCGCAGATCGTCGCGGCCGAGGACAGGCCGCCGAGCATCGCGAGATGGACGCCCGACGAAAAGAGCGGGTCGATGAAGGCGGCGGCATCGCCGGCCAGGCGGTAGTTCGGGCCCGAGAACGAATCGGCGACGTAGGAGTAGTCCGTCCACTGGTGCAACTCGCCCTCGAACTTCGCGTCCTTGATCAGGCTCATGATGTCGGGGCAGAGCGACAGCCCGTGGTGGTAGATCTTCTCGTTGTCGCCGATCGTCTCTTTCCACTTCTTGTACTGGTCCCTGTGGATCACGATCCCGAGGCTCAACAGTCCGTCCCGCAGCGGGATCGCCCACGTCCATCCCGAATTGTCGGCGAGCGCTTCCATCGAGAACGCCCCCGGGTGCTTTGTGCCTTCTTCGTCGCTGTAGGGGAGCGCGCCCCGCCAGTACCCGCCGATGGCGACATTGGCGAAAGTTTCCTGGAAGTGGCGGTTGCGCAGGTATTTCTGGGCCATGAGTCCGGAGAGGCCGGAAGCGTCGACGAGGTAGTCGAATTCCGTGCGGCCCTTCTGCCCGGAGCGGTGCGACCACTCGACCGCCACGGGGCGATTCTTGTCGAAGATGATTTCCTGGACGGGTGTTTCCTCGAAGACTTTCGCGCCCTGTTCCCGCGAATGATCGAGAAGCAACTGGTCAAATTCCGAGCGGCGGACCTGGTAGCTGTACTTGTAGAGCTTGTTTCGCCGGAAGTCGACGTGGCCCGCGGGCGTTCCCTGCCGGACCCGGAAAAACCCGCTGTACTTTTTCACGAAACCGAAGTTGTCGACCTTCTCGCTGAGGCCGGCGAGATTGAGGACCGGGTGAATGGCCGTCAGCAGCGACTCGCCGATGTGGTAGCGCGGGAATTTTTCGCGCTCGAGCACGGTCGTCTCGATGTTTTCGCGGGCGAGCAGGCTGGCGGTGATCGACCCCGCCGGCCCTCCTCCGATGACGAGGACCTTTGTGCGCTCTGCAGGAACGGCATCAGGCATGAGTGTCCCTTTCTCGGTGGAAGCGGCGGGGGGATTCTAATCGGCGCGAGGGCGGAGTCTTCTCACAATCCTGTTCAGCGGACCGGGATCTGTGGCGGCGCTGCGAGGTCGCTGGGCGCGCTCCTGGTGGACCACGGAGACCTCACTTCCCTTCAGCTCGAGCGGATTCTCGCGTCGCCGGCGCGTTCCGCGGGGAATCCTGGGCGAACGTTGTGAAGGGCGGAAGCTACCTGTCGATTCCGGTCGCCGCGCGGTGCGCCGCCGCGCGATCGGCCATCATGGGCCGGTTGCCAAATTCCGCCGGATCGCGATCCGAATTGCCTAAGATCCAACGGTCCTGTGCCGCCGCGGCGCCATCCCCCGGAGCAACCTATGATCCGCTTCGCCCTCAGCGCTCTCCTCACTGCGATCTGCTTCGCCGGCGCCGGAGCCCAGGAACCCGCCGGCGAACGCGACGTTGAACGATTCGTGCGGGGCCGCAAGGCTCTGAGGCGCGGAAGCCTCGAATCGCTGCGCTCCCACAAGATCTCGATCGGCGGCCGGAGAACAGCGGCGGCGGGGGACGTCGCGAAACGCCTTTTCGCGGACCATAACGCGTTCACCGGGGAGATTCGCAAGGGCCGTGCGGCACTGAAGGCCGACCCGGAAATCGAAGAAGAGGTCGTTGAGGTCGAGGGCTCCACCATCCTCACCACGTCCACGTCCATGACCGTGGTCGATCCCGAGGCGCTCAGGAAAGTCTCTCCGGAGTTTGCGAAGTTCCGCAGCGGCAAGCTCGCTTCGGCAAAGCTCGCGGAACTTGACCAGAAAGCCCGTGCAGACTTCGACGACTTCAAGAAGAAGGCCCTCTCATTTGCGGCGGAACATCCTCTGAAAAAGGCGGCCGACGCGGGCGACCAGGAGCTGCTCACGGCGCTCGCCGAAGGAAAGGGCGACGTCCGCGTCACCACGACGGTGGTGATTCCGAACGGACCCCTGGGGTACGACGACGCGGGGAAGCCATCGCCGCCGAAGAAATCCGCGGAGGGGCTGTTCGATTACGAAGCGGACCCGAAGAAGGTCGGAAAGAGAGCCCCCGGTTCCCGTGAGCCGGTCGACGCCGGTCCGTCGACGAAGGAGAAGGGACATGCCGTTTTCAAGGCGAAGTTCCTTGCCGGCGACACGGAGGGCCAGAGCTGGGTCTGGTCGCGACGCTGGGAAGTTCCCACGGGGCACTTCAGCGTCACCGCCCGGGCCTGGTATTCCTACGGCCTGCGCATTCCGATCGAGATCACGGCGAAGACGGATCCCGCGACGATCGAGCGCACCGGCGACAAGGACCTCGACAGCAATTTCTCCGTCTACCTGAAGGCCCGCGCGTTTGACGCGGGAACTTCGTTCTACGAGGAGGTCGGTCTCTCCGGAGACGATCTGCACGACGGCAAGGAGTTCGTTCTGAGCGCCGGCTTCCAGGTGACCTTCTCGCTCAAAGTCTTCGGCCTCAAGATCAACTCGTCCCTGCCGAAGGACGACGATTTCGGCTTCAGCCAGAACTTCGCGCCCCCCTTCGGCGCTTCCGGCACGGAGAGCGGCTTCGACATCTGGATTCCCTCGGAGGTCACGCACACCCGGGTCAGCATCCTGGGAGTGGTCGTCGGCTCGCTGGAGGCCGGTGTCAACGTTTCGGGGAAGGGGACAATCTACGCCGACTACACCGCGCTGTATGGAAAGGACGAGTTGAAGAGTTGGTACCCCGGCCAGGAAGACGACGCGAAAAAGCTCAACCGGCTCAAGTGGGAGGCCGATGGCCCCGAGCGCCGGCTGATTTCGGAACTGCCGGCCCTCGAGCACAAAGGTGGAAAGAAGGATTTCGGATGCGTGCTCTCCAGGCCGGAATTCGAGTGGGCCATGCGCCTGACGCCGGGCGTGCGCGGCGTCATCGCGGTTCACGCCAAACCGATCTACAACGACAGCTACACCATCGGCCCTCTGTGGCTTGACGAGCTTGCCTTCGACATCGGCACCTGGAAGCTGGGAGCGCACCCCGGCACGATTCACGGCTACAGGATCAAGAACGGGGAGAAGAGCTGGCTGAAGTAGGGGCGCGGGCAGGTCAAGACTACTTTCCCCCTTGAACTCGCCGCCTCAATCGAGTGAGCTAGCGTCAGGGTCAGTGAAGGAGGGAAAGAGATGGCTCAAACCATCGTCATCGGGGACGCCTCGTTGACGGATCGCGGGTCGTTTCGTGAATCGCTCAAGGGGACCGGGTACGAGGTCGTCGCAGACGTCGGGAACGGCGACGCGCTTCTCGAAGAGGTCGCAAAGCACAAGCCGTGGTGCGTCGCGTTCGATCTGCTGCTTCCGGGGCACGCAGACCGGCCCGGGGACGGCGGCGTGAAGGTGATGAAACGGGTCAAAGAGAAGTATCCGGCCACTAAATTTCTCGCGCTGCACAACGTCCAGACCGCGCAGCTGGTGATGGGCGCGCTGTCGGACGGCGCAGGGGCGCGCGTCCGCAAGCCGTTCAAGCGCGATGCGCTCATCGAGGCGCTCGCAAAGATGGGATCAGGGCAGGAGGGGACGACCTCGGTGAAGCAGACCACGGTGCGTCTCAAGAAGTCGCTGATGATGAAATACAAACTGGCAACGGACGGTTTCTTCACCAAGAAACGCGACGGCGTCACGAGCGACGTGAGCGAGGGCGGGATCGGGATGATTACGGAGGAGAAACTCTCCAAGACCGCCATGCTGAACGTTGAGATCGACCTCCCGGGCGAAGCGCCGCTCCTGGCGAAAATGCAGGTCGCCCGCGTCGTGCCGGTGGCCGGCCTGCCGCGCTTCGACGTCGGCCTCGTTTTCATCGAGTTCGACCCGGCGGCGCGCGAGCGGCTGAAGGCCTACATCATGAAGTCGCTCGAGCGCGGGACCGGGGGGCCGGTCAAGAAGTAGCGTCCGGTGTGACCGGCGGAATTCCGGGTCTGACCATGTCCTCGCCTGCCACTCGCGGCGCCACCCTCGCGGTCGTCGTGCTCACCGCGATGAACCTGCTCAATTACATCGACCGCTGGGTTCCGTCCGCGGTGAAAGACCTCTTCAAGAAGGACCTGAACCTCACCGACGCGCAGACGAGCCTGCCGCTCTCGGCGTTCATCATCGTGTACATGCTCTGCAGCCCCGTGTTCGGGTCTCTGGCGGAGAAGGGGCCGCGGCGGCTGCTTCTCGCGCTGGGGGTCGGAATCTGGTCGCTCGCGACCGCCGGCGCGGCGCTGGCGACGAATTTCGCGTCGTTGCTGGTAGCGCGGTCGCTTGTCGGCGTAGGGGAGGCGGCGTACGCGACGATCGCGCCGGCGATGCTGTCGGACTTTTATCCACCGGAAAAACGCAATCGCATCTTCACGATATTCTACGTCGCCACGCCCGTCGGTTCGGCGATCGGATTTGCCCTCGGCGGGTACCTTGGCGCGACGAGCCTGGGGTGGAGGGGCGCGTTTCTCGTGTGCGGACTGCCCGGACTTCTGGTGGCGCTGTCGGCGCTTCTCATGCGGGACCCGCCGCGCGGCCAGTTCGACGTGGAGAAAGTAATTCCGCCGCCGTGGTCGCAGGCGCTGAAGCTGCTGCTCCGGAACCGCCGCTATGTGCTGACCGTGGCGGGGTACACCGCCGTCACGTTCGCTACCGGCGGCATCGCCGACTGGTTCCCGACGTTCCTGTCCCGCGACCGTGGAATGAGTCTCGAAAAAGCCGGCTCCCTGGTGGGCCTCGTCACCGTCATCGGCGGCCTCGGCGGAACCGTGCTCGGCGGCTTCGTCGCCGACCGCATCGGCCGCTTCACGCGCCAGCCCTACCTCGCCGTCAGCGGTCTCGCCATGATCCCGGCTCTCATTCTCATCGTCGTCGCCATTTACTTCGTCAAGGCGCACATGGCAATCCTCGCGTGCGTCCTCGTCGCGCAGATATTCCTCTGGGCCTACAACGCTCCCGTCAATGCCCTCCTCGTGAACTCCGTCTCAAGCGGCATGCGCGCCCGCTCCATCGGCCTCGCGATCCTCTGCATCCATCTCTTCGGCGACGTCGCCAGCCCGCCCCTCATCGGGCGCCTGAACGACAAGATTGGCAACCTTCCCCTCTCCCTCGTCATGGTCCCCGCTGCGGTCGGCGTCGGCGCCCTCATCTGGATCGTCGGGTGGCGCTTTCTTCCGGAAGAACCGGCCGCCCCGAAATGAGCCGCTGAAGCGCGCCCTCCAGGATTGCTGTCAGCTCCTCCGCCGCCTCCCGCGACCGCTTCCCGCCCATCGCGGCCTTCACGTCGATCGGTTCGCCGACCACCACCCGCGCCGCGCGCGTTCCGATCGGCCGCGCCTCCTCGCCGGTCAGGTCCTCCTCGAATTTCTCGAGCGTCTCCGCCATCCGCTCCGGCGTCGGATCCCCGGAAAGGTAGTCGCCGGGGTAACTGAACAGCTGGATCGCAAGGTGCAGCTCCGCGAGCGCGCGCTTCACCGCCTCCGTCCGCTCCTCATCGGGAAGCGCCAGCAGCTTCGCGCGCAGCCGCTTCACGCGCACCGGCGCCGGGTCGTCGCTGCGCACGGCTTCGTGTTTTTCGATCAGGTGATGCATCAGGCGTTGGATTCGGGGGGGAAGCGGCTGCTGGCGGAATTCGCCGCCGAGGAGTTCCTTCTCCTTCACCGCGAGAAGGGATTCGCCGAATGCGAGGATCCGTGAGGCCAGCGAGCCGGCCGGCGTCGTTCCGGAAGGGAAGCGCGCTACAAGGGAGGCCAGAGAGGCCTCGAGGCGAGCGGATTCGTCTTTTGCGAAGCGGTACCGGATCGCAGCGGGGACGAGCCAGACGCGGCCGGACTCGCCCTTTTCTTTCTGTGCCGTCGCGGCCATGAACGCGACGCCTTCGCGCAGCGGCGTGAGGCGGTCGTTGAGGTGATAGTTTTCGCCCTCGGGGAAGACGACGAGGAATCCGCCGCCGGCGAGTATTCCGGTTGCGGTTCGCATCGCGCGCCGGTCGGCGCCTTCGCGGTCGACCGAGAAGCAGCCCTGTCTCTGCATGAGCCAACCGTCGATCCCGCCGTGGCCTGTGAACAATTGCCACGCGGCCATGAGATGAAACGGCCGAGGCGCGCGCCTGCCGGTTTCCACCATGACGACGCCGTCGCCGGCGAAGGAATGGTTCGGGCAGACAAGCGCGCCGTCGCCCGGCGGCAGCGCCCGCAGTCGCTCCATCCCCTCGACCTCGACCGACGCGACCGCGAATTTCCCGCGAAGCTGCCGCCGGTTCAGCGGCCCGAGCAGCCACGACCAGAACCGCGAAGGCCTCGGGGGCCAGAACCCGGGCATCGGTCCGTCGAGGGAAACGCGGTCGCGCAGTGTGGAAAACCTCGAGAGGGCTGGCGGAACTGAAGGCGTCGATCATCCAACTGTAATCCCGCGCCGCGCTACCGGCCGCCTGCTTTCTCTTTCCGGGTGATCCTGAGCGCTTCCTCCACCTGCTTGCGGTACGGCCAGTCCGGCGGTGCGAGTTCGAGCGCCTTCGTGTAGTCCTCGAGCGCGCCCAGCGCGCGCCGGACGAACTCTTCGGAGTCAGGAAGCGCGAGCACGGATTCGAGCTGTCGGGGTGCCTTGTTCATTTCCGGCCGGGTCCTGGCGATTTGTTCCTCCGAAGCGCCAGGGACATGTGGACTTCGCTGAAGGCCCGGCCATTGAGTCTCAACGCGTCCGGCTCTCGCCCCCACGCCTTGAATCCAAGCGAGGCGCCATCGAATCCCGGGCTCGCCATGAACGCCCACGGCGCATCCAGGAGCATTTCGCGCCGGAATGCGATGTAGGCGCGGATGTCGCTGATGGACAGGATTCTGACCTGGGGTGTGGGCAAGTTCACACGCTGCGAAGTTTCGCAATCCCCGCTTCCAGCGTCGCGTCCACCTTGGCGAAGCACAGGCGCGCCAAACGCTGCCCGTTCGGCGGATCGGCGTAGAAGGGCGACAGCGGGATTGAGGTCACTTTCTTCTCAATTGTGAGCCAGCGGCAGAACGCGAGGTCGTCGAGGTCGCTTACGGCGGAGTAGTCGACGAGCTGGAAGTAGCCTCCCGGCACGGCCATGGGCTTGAAGCGCGTCTCGCGCAGTTTCGCGGCGAAGGCGTCGCGCTTCGGCTGGTAGAACGCGCTGAGGGTGTCGTAATGGTCAGGATGCTTCTCCAGCATTTCGGCGAAGGCGTGCTGCGCCGGCGTGAACGTCGCGAACGTGACGAACTGGTGGACCTTGCGGAATTCGGCGCTGAGCTCGGGCGGGGCGATGCAGTAGCCGATCTTCCACCCCGTGCAGTGAAAGGTCTTGCCGAAGCTGGAGATGACGAAACTGCGCTCCGCGAGTTCGGGCGTGCGCAGAACGCTCTCGTGGCGGCGGCCGTCGTAGAGGATGTGCTCGTAGACCTCGTCGGAAAGGAGCAGCGCCCGCGTCGGGCGCAGGATCCCGGCGAGCTGCTCCATGTCCCACGCGGAGAGAACGGCTCCCGACGGGTTGTGCGGCGAGTTGATCATGACCAGTCGCGTGCGCGGGGAGATCGCGGCCTTCACGCGCTCCCAGTCGACCGAGAAATCGCGCGGGTCGAGCGGCACATGCACCGCGCGGCCTCCGGCGAGATCGATCGCGGGCTCGTAGCAGTCGTAACACGGGTCGAGCACGACCACCTCTTCACCCGGCCTCACCACCGCGTGGATCGCGTCGAAGATCGCCTCCGTCGCGCCGCTCGTGACTGTGATCTCCGTGTCGACGTTCACGTCGCGCCCGTAGCAGCGCTTTGTTTTCGCGGCGATCGCCCGCCGAAGCGCCGGCACGCCCGTCATCGGCGCGTACTGGTTTCTTCCGTCGGCCATCGCTCGGGCCAGCGCCTCGACGAGCGGCGCGGGCGGCGCGAAATCCGGGAACCCCTGGCCCAGGTTCACGGCCTTGTGTTCGAGCGCGAGCTGCGACATCACCGTGAAGATCGTCGTTCCGACCCTCGGCAGCTTGGTGTCGACCTGCATGCGCCCATTATGCCCGCGCCGCGCGGCCTTCCGCGTATTGTTGTGCCCGCGCAGCCCGCGGCGTAACCTCCCGCCGAATCGAAATCCCGGAGGCCGGCACATGCTCGACCGCGTTCGCAAAGTCGCCCACTTCAACGCTTCCGTCCCCAACGAGCCCGGTGAGGGCGCGCGACTTCTCGAAGCGCTTCGCAAAGCCGGCGTGAATCTCCTCGCGGTCTGGGGATACCCGATGGGCGTCGAAGCGCAGATCGAAATGGTGCCCGAGAATCCGGCGCAGTTCGTGCGCGCGGCGGCGAAGGCGGGACTGCGGCTCGGGCCGCGCCAGGAAGCGATTTCCGTTTCGGGTTCGGACCGCACGGGAGCGATGGCGGAAATATTCGGCAAGCTCGCGGCCGCCGGGATCAACATCGGCGCCGCGCAGGGAGTCGCGACGGGAGACGGCCGATGGGGCGCGGTGCTGTTCCTCCCGCCGCGCGAAATCCCGAAGGCGATGAAGGTGCTGAGGAACCGGAAATGAGCGCTTCCTGGCAGGGAGAAGTTGTTTCGATCCACCTCATCCCGGCCGCGGGCGGTGAAGCCACTTCCGTTCCGCAGGCGAAGGCCCTTGCCGGCAAAGGCCTCGAAGGCGATCGCTACGGCGCCGGAGTCGGCACCTACTCGAACAAGCCCGGCCCTTCGCGCGAGCTCACGCTGATCGAGGCCGAGGCGCTGGAGGGGCTGAAGCGCGACGACGGGCTGGACCTTGCGCCGGGCGCCTCGCGAAGGAACATCCTGACGCGCGGCGTCGCGCTGAACCATCTCGTCGACCGCGAGTTCTTCGTCGGAGAGGTGCGGGCGAAAGGAATCCGTCTCTGCGAACCGTGCGAGCGACTTGCATCGCTGAGCGACCCGAAGGCGCATCCTGGGCTCATCCACCGCGGCGGCCTCCGCGCCCAGATCCTGACCGGCGGAGTCATCCGCGCCGGCGACGCGATCAGGCCGGCCTGACCAGCAGGAGCCCTTCCGCCCCCGGCAGCCGCCCGCGGTCCTCGAAGCCGCGCTCAGTCCGCAGGTGCAGCGAAGTTCTCCATTCCAGCCCCGCCGCGGTTTCGAAGACGCGGTGAACGAGCAGGGCGTTTTGCGGAAGCGGCGCCAGCGGACCGTTCCCCGTCCGGACCCATTCTTCGGGGAGGAAATCACGCAACACGGTCGTCCCGGCGCGCGCTTCCAGTACTTCCCCATGCGCGAACCGCCGCACGCGCCCGCCCGGCACGTGGATATGGCCGGTGAGGAGGATGCGGAAGCGGTGACGTGCGACGAAGCGGTCGAGGGCGGCGCGGCTGCGGCGTGCGAGGCCGAGCTGCGGGCCGCGGTGGGCGGGGGAGTGGTGGAGGAGGAGGACGCGGATTTCGTCGGCTTCGGCGGCGGGCAGGGCTTTGGCGAGTTTGCGGAGCTGCGAGCGGAAAGCGCCGCGGGCGAGTGCGCGCGAAGGGCCCCAGCCCCAGACATCGGCGTCGCTGTCGATGCCGGCGAAAAGCATTGAGCGGCCGCCGGAGAGCGAGAGGCGGCGCGGGGGGACTGGAAGCGCGCCGAACGCGCGGCGCAGCGCGGGATGGCTGCGGCCGAAGACGTGTCCGTTGCCCGGCCAGTGGTCGTGGTTTCCCGGGACGGCGAGGTCGAGGGCTGTGGGGTCGTCGAGTCCCACCGGGCCCTCCGGCGTTTCGAGGCGCGACCGGAAATAGCGGTTGGCCATCGCGAGCTGGTGCCCTCCGCCCCAGCGCGTGAGGTCGCCGGTGTGGATCAGCCGCGCGCCTTCTTCCTCACGCAGCCGGCCGTAGAACGCCGCGAGTTGCCCGAGCGCGACGCGCGTGTGTCCGAAGAAACCGTAGAAATGCCCGCCCTTCTCCCAGCGCCGCCGCACGCTCCCGTCCAGAGCCGCGTCCCCCGTGCGTGGATCGAGATCGCCGATGTGCGTGTCGGAGACGTGGACAAAGGTCGCCAGGCGGAGTTCGGCCATCGGAGTACATATGGTAAGGAATCGAAGTCGCTTCTTATCATCCTGCGATGAAGCGACTCGCGATCTGCCTCCTGCTTGCCGGCTGCTCCGGCAGCGGCTCGAATGCGCCCGAGGAACGATGGACCGGCCACATCGTTTCCGTGCAGAGTCCTGCCTTCAGGGCGGACACACCGATTCCGAAAAAACACGCGGCCCGCGACGAGGGGGAAAACGTCTCTCCCCTGCTCACGTGGTCCAATCCTCCCGACAAGGTCGAGGAATGGGCTCTCATCTGTGAGGAGCGAGACGATTCAGGCGGAAGCCGTGTCCACTGGGTCATCTACGGGATCATTGCGGACGCGAAGGGACTTCCCGAGGGCGTGACGCACGACGAAGAGCTCTCGCGCCCGGCCGGCGCGCGCCAGGGGGACAATTCGTGGGGAGACACGGGGTATGGCGGTCCCAAGCCTTCGAAGGGCGACCCTCCGCACAAGTACCGGTTCATCGTCTATGCGCTGAAGAAGAAGCTCGACCTTCCACCCGGCGCAACGGCGGGGGAGTTGAGGGAGGCGATGAAGGGGCTCGTGATAGGGCGCGGGGAGATCGCGGGGACGTACCAGAGATAGGTCGGGTCGTATCTGCTGACGTTTCTGCGAAATCTGAGTTCATCTGCGTACCGTCTTTTTGAAAAACCTCAACGTCTGTACGCAGATGAACTCAGATTTCGCAGAAAGCTCGGCAGATAGGGCACTTCAAATTTCGGCCCCTATTTCTTCTTCAACCTCTCCTCGATCTTCGACAGCCGGTTCACGAGCTGCCGGTTCTCCTCGCGCATCGCCTCCATCTCTTTCTTCATTTCCCGCAGATCCGACTTCGCCGCCGCCTTGTCCTTCATCTTCTTCAGCGACTGCCTCCCGACGCGGGCGATGATGTTCAGCGGCTCGCGCTCGACCGCTTCCTCCAGCGCGGTCGCAATCTTCGGGTCGTCCACCTGTCCCAGGTTTTCCATCGCGCCGCGCCGGATCTGATGCGCCGGGTCGCGCAGCGCCGCCGTGAAATGGTCGCGAACGGGCCCCTTCTTTTCCTTCTCGATCTCGGCGTACATCCCGGCGAGGCACGTGTTGGCCGCGTTGCGCGCGAACACCGTCGCCGGGGCTTTCCCCGACTTGAGAGCAAGCGGCACCGCTTTCTGGTCTTTCAGCTCCTTCAGCCCCGTGAATGCCGCGACCCGGAGCATGTCATTGTGCGCGTCTCGCTTGAGGCCGGACGTCAGGGCCGCCAGCGCCTTCTTCGATTTCGTCTTTCCGAGGTTGCGCAACGCCGCCGAAGCGACCTGGGGGAAGCGGTCGCGCGAGAGTTCGACGAGCTTTGCCGCGGCCTTCTCGTCCTGGAATGACCCGAGGGCGTCGGCGACAGCGCCGCGTACGCGCGGGTCGGCGTCCCTGGCGGATGCGAAGAGCACCGCGAGCGCGTTGTCGGTCCCCATCTTGCCGAGGACTCCCGCGATTTCCTGCCGCACGCCCCGGAACGTCTCCCGCTTCATCGCCGCCGCGAGCGCCTCGACCGTCGCAGGATCGCCTGCGTGCTTCCCGAGCGCGCCGGCCGCGGCCGCGCGGTTCATGGGCGTCGGGCCGTGCTCGAGCTGGAAGAGCAGCTCCTCCTTCGGCTTCTCGAACTTCACCGTCTTGAGCAGGATGGTGTCGGGGTCGAACGCGACGAGCTGGGGCATTTCGTCGCACGGGAAGTGGAAGTTGTGCTCCGCTTCCTCGATGTTGACGCGGTGCGTCATTTTCGATTTGCCGGCCTGCACGAACACGTCGAGCGGCGTGCGGAAGACGGGCGTCAGCTCGTCGGTCTTCTGCGTCTGCTTCACCTTGAGCGAGAGCATCTTCGTCGCCGCGTCGTAATCCCACGACGCCTCGAACTCCGGATGGCCGCCGCTGTGCACCCACTGCCTGAAGAACCAGTCGAGGTGGATCCCGGTCGCCTCCTCGATCGCCACCTTGAGGTCGGTCGTTTCCACCACCTGCCGCTGGTGCTTGTGCGCGTAGTGCTTCATCGCCTTCCACCACGACTCCTCGCCCAGCATCCAGCGCAGCATGTGCAGGACGCAGGCGCCCTTCTGGTACGAATGGCAGTCGAACATGTCGCTCGTGTCGTCGTATTTCGTTGAGACGATCGGGCGGCGGTACTTCTCGGCGTCCTCCTTGAGGTAGGCGCGCGCGTTCCCCAGCATTTCGTAGCGGAATTCGTCGATGCCGAGGTTGTGCTCGGTGAAGAGCGCCTCGAAGTAGGTTGCGAAGCCTTCGTTGAGCCAGGTGTGCGACCAGTTCTTGCAGGTGAGGAGGTCGCCCCACCACTGGTGCGCGGCCTCGTGGGCGACGAGCGGGTCGGAGTCGTAGTAGGGCCGGAAGCTCGCGGGAACGAGCGCGCGGTCCGTGATCGTCGTGATCGTCGTGTTCTCCATCCCGCCCCACATGAAGTCCGTGATCACCACCTGGTCGTATTTCGGGTACGGGTACGGGAACCCGATCTTGTCGCTGAAGAACTTCAGCACCTTCCCCGTCTCCTGAAACGTCGGCCTGAGCATCGCCGCCTGCGGCTTCGCGACGTAATAGCCGAGGGGAATTCCGCCGACGGTCTCCTTCACCTCAGCGAACTCGCCCACCGCGATGCACAGCAGGTACGTCACCTGCGGCGTCTCCATCTTCCAGTGAAACGTCTTCTGCTTCTTCCCCTTCTCGTCCGTCACTTTCGTGAGCTTCCCGTTTGAAAGCGCGAGGCAGTTCGAGGCGACCGTGAGATTGACTTCCCACGTCATCTTGTCGTTCGGGGAGTCGTAGCACGGCAGCCAGTGCTTGCTGTCCTCCTGCTGTCCCTGGCTCCATACCTGGCGCGGCTTCTTCGGGTAGTCCTTCACCGGCTCGATGAAGTAGAGGCCCTTCGTCGGATTCGCCTCGTACGAGACCACGACATTGAAGCTCTCGCCGTCCGCGCCGTTCTTGCCGAGCTCGACGACCAGTTTTTCGGCGTGCGCCTGGAAGGCGGCCTTCTTCCCGCCGACCGTCACGCCGCTCACGCGCAGGTCCACCGCGTCGAACTCGATCCGCGCCGCCGGCCGCAGCAGCTTCAGCGATGTCGCCGCGGTTCCCTTCACGTGCTTCTTCACCAGGTCCACCGTGAGATCCAGCTTCAGATGCTCGGCGTCGTACCACCGGTCGCGCGTCGGACGTTCCCTGGCGCCGGGTTCGGTGAAGGGCTTGTGGCCGTTGCCGTTGTTCGGGTCGGGCTTGTAGCCGAGGCACATGGTGCGGGTGGGACTCCGTGGAAGGTGGGGGAGGATTGTGCCGGGGGGTGGGGAAAAGTGCGAGAAGTGGACAAGGGAAACTCCAACCCCAACCCCAACTCCAACCCCAACACAACATCCAAGGCGTGCGCGAATCTCATTTGGAATTGGGGTTGGAGTTGGAGTTGGGATTTGTCGTTCCGAAGTTGTGGGGCGGCTCGTGGGGCATGACGCCCCGAAACAGGCCGCGAAATCGAGAGGCCGATTTGGCATGAAAATGACGCAAGCGATTTGTGCTAAACGACTTATGAGCGGTTTCCGGAGAGTGGCACCAATTCTGCGATAGCTATCCCTCGTTCCACAACCACCCCGCACCGGTCGGGGTTACCCAACCGGATGTTCACCGACGTTGAGCCCGCCGCCGACCCGCGACCGGCTCGCTTCCCCCGAAAAGGGAAGGTTGAAGGGAAGGGAACGTCAGTCACCGCCTGACGAACGATTGAGGGGGAAACGTGAAAGCTCCAATCCGCGGCCGACCAGGAACGACTCGCTGACCGATTTCGACGTGACCCTGCCCCGACGTCCGACATCCCAATGCTGACCCCGAGAAAACCATGAACCCCAGAAAAACCGGCGCCGCCTCAGCCATCACCCTCGCGATCTTCGCGAGCATCGTGGCCGCCACGAACCTGGGAGTCGCCGTCGTCGCGAAGCGCCCCGAAGGGCCCGCCCCGGTCGTCACGACCGCCGCCGACCCGACCGCGCGCCTTCTCGACCTCGTCCGCGCCGCCGGGGAATCCGCCACGTCGCCCGAAGCCACCGCCGCGCGCGCCGAGCTCGCGAAGATCGTCCCGGCGCTCGCCGCCGTCGCTTCTGACGACTCCGACCCCCGCCAGGCCGACGCGATCGTCGCGCTCGGGATGGCGGGGACGGATGAAGCGCTTTCCATGCTGAGCTCAATCGTCGAGCTGGGCTCGCCGGCCGACGCGGAGCTCGCACTATCAGCTCTCGCAACGTCGTCGCAGCCCGGCGCGATCCCGTAACGGGGATTCCTCCGAAGGAAAGCCTGCCATGCTCGATCTCTCGAGTGTGCCCGACCTGCCCTCGAATCCTGTGCGTGCGCTGAGCCGGCTGACGACTGTAGTCGCGGTAGCTCCCATGCTGGCCCTGGTTCTTTTCATGCCGTGCCTGCCGCTGCCCGCGTCGACGGGATGGACGCAAGCGCGCGGTGGAATCCCCGGAATTCGTCGACTCAACCGTCCTCAGCTCGAAGTCTTGGAGCGGCTGCGCCGCCTGAAGTCTGCGACCTCCATGCCTGACGTGGCCCGCGCACAATGCTTTCGCGAAACCTGGCTCGAATTCCGTTCGAACGCCGTCGATTGGGAGCCACCGCTCTTGCGGCGCGCCCTTTCGGTCGGCGATCCACTGCGATACGAGGCGATCATCGCTCTCCGTTTTTACGGGACTGAGCAGGCCTGGGAACATCACGAGCATTCACGCAGCCCTTCCTGCTGCCTGCTTGGTAAGGAGTCCGGACGCGACCAGGCCGAGGCGACGCTGCGCGCGATCTCGCGAAAGGAGACCGGAGCCGAACGACGGCTCGCGCTCGAGTCCCTGGGTTCGTTCCGGACGGGCTCTGCGGTGGAGTTTCTCGTCGCGGAGTTGCGAGAGGACGGAGATTGCGAGACTATCGATGCTGCGCTTGAGTCGATCAAAGACGGCGACTGGATGTCTTTCGACGGGGGGACACCCCTCACGTGGTCGGATCGACCTCGTGTCGTGCGCCGGTGGCGCGATTGGTGGCAGGCCGTCATCGATGGCAGAGAGGAGTTCCCAGGCGTAGGAACGCTTCCGCACGAGAGAATCAGGTACTGGAAGTGACGAGGCCCAGGTTCTGAAGGGAGAACCTTGACGAATTGTACTTCCTGGGCGATACTTAGTGTACAAGTTACACTTAGTGACCGTCGTCAGGAGGCCCACCATGCTTTCCTCACAACCCCTCCCCGAACCCTACGCCTCCCTCCCCGAGGCCGAAACCCTCGAGCGCATCGTCCGCGCCCGCGCCGCCCTCGGGAAAAAGCTCTTCATCCTTGGCCATCACTACCAGATGGACGAAATCATCCGCTTCGCCGACGCGCGCGGGGACTCGTACAGGCTTTCGCAGATCGGATCGCAGCAGACGGAAGCGCAGTACATCGTGTTCTGCGGCGTGCATTTCATGGCGGAATCGGCGGACATCCTGGCGCAGCCGGGGCAGCAGGTGATCCTGCCGGACCTCGCGGCGGGGTGCTCAATGGCGGACATGGCGACGGCGGACCAGACGGAGGACGCGTGGGAGACGCTGGAGCGCGTCTGCCCCGGCCGCACGATGCCGCTCACGTACATGAACTCTTCGGCCGCGATCAAGGCATTCGTCGGAAAGCACGGCGGATCGGTCACGACCTCGTCGAACTGCCGCACCGCGTTCGAGTGGGCGTTCGAACAGCGCGACAAGATCCTCTTCATTCCCGACGAGCACCTCGGCCGCAACACGGCGTTCGCGATGGGCGTGCCGCTGTCGAAGATGGCGGTCTGGTTCCCGAACCTGCCGCAGGGCGGTCTGACGGACAAGCAGATCCGGGACGCAAAGATCATCCTCTGGAAGGGCTGCTGCTCGGTGCACCAGAAGTTCGGCGTCGCGGACGTGCCGCGCGTGCGCGAGGCGCTTCCGGGCGTGAAGGTCATCGTTCACCCGGAGTGCCGCTATGAAGTCTGCCAGCTTGCGGACTTCGTCGGTTCGACGGACTTCATCATCAAGACGATTACGGCGGCGCCAGCCGGCTCGAAGTGGGCGGTTGGTACGGAGATCCACCTCACGAGCCGCCTCGCTCAGGAGAATCCGGACAAGACGATCGTCTCGCTCGCCGGGATCCAGTGCCTCTGCTCGACGATGTTCCGCATCGACCCGCCGCATCTGCTCTGGGTGCTCGAGAACCTCCTCGAGGGCCGCGTCGTCAACCGCATCGTCGTCGAGCCCGAGACCAAGCATTGGGCGCAGGTCGCGCTCACCCGCATGCTCGGCCTCAAGGCAAAGACGATTGCGCCGGCGAAGCCGACCGCCCCCGCGGTCGCCGCGACGGCCGCTGCGGATTAGGCCCGAACGCAGGGAATCGGTAGCATGCGCGCCATGCGTTTCGCAACAGCGTCCTTCCTGGGAATCGTGCTCTTCTGCGCCTGCGAACCCGCGAAGCCCCCGCCGGCGCCCGCTCCGGTCGTCGCGCCGGTCGCGCAGACCGACCCTTTCACCGTGAGCTTCGGCTGGACTCCCGCCGTCGGGACGCGCGAGGAAGGCGTGTTCCGGACGACGATGCGCGCGGACATCAAGATGAAAGCCCCCAACGGGCGCGAGCTCCGGAACAAGGCCGACGACGAATTCGAATTCGCCTTCACGGAAGAAACACTCAAGGTCGAAGGGCGTGCGCCGAGCGAGATCCGGCGCAAATTCTCGAAGGCGACGCGCAGGAAATCCGGAACACTCTCGACGCTCGGCGTGGAAGGCAAGTCGCTCTGGGCGAAGAAGGACTTCGACGGCGCGTGGACCTGGACGGTCGAGGGCGGCTCGCCGCTCGCCGACGAGGACTACGCGGCGATGAGCGAGGGACTCGGCCGCCGCGGCGGCGGCGGCGGTAAGGACGGCGGCGTCGTGGACGAGGCGTTCGGCTCGGGGCGCCCCGTCAAGGTCGGCGACACCTGGCGTCCCGACATCGGCGTCCTCGCCCGACTCTACGTCGACCCCGACACCGGCGTCGACGCCGCGACGTCGAGCGCGACCTGCAAGCTCGCCTCGGCGGAGAAGCGGGGCAACTCCATCTACGGCACCGTCGACCTCAACATCGACTTCAGCGTCGTCAAGATCGGCGGCGGCAACCTCAACGAGCCCCTCCACTTCGTCCTCCGCGGCACCGTCACCGGCTGCCTCGACGGCTCTTCCCCCGACGCCGCGCTCAAGGCGACTCTCTCCATGAGGGGCCACCGGACCGCCGTGCGCCCCGGGACGGACCACACGCTGGATATCGAAATGGACCTCGACCTCACGCTCGACACGCGCCGCTCCCTCGCGAAATGACGTAGCATGCCCCGCCATGAACCCTGAACCGACCGACGGCCCGCTCACGTTCGAGGAACTCCAGCTCGCCGCGCGCAATCGCGGTATTCCGCTCGAGGCTCTTCGCCACGACATCACGCCGACCGGGATGCACTATCTGCTCGTGCATTTCGACATCCCGGATGTGGATCCGGCGACGTGGAGGCTCGAAGTCTGCGGTCACGTGAAGAAGCCGTTTCAGCTTACGCTCGAGAGTCTGCAGAAACGCCCGCGGACCGAGTTCCCCGTGACGATCGAGTGCGCGGGAAACGGCCGCGCGCGGATGACCCCGCGGCCCGTGAGCCAGCCGTGGCTGAACGAGGCGGTGAGCACGGCGGTGTGGGGCGGGACGCCGTTGGCGCCGCTTCTGGAAGAGGCCGGAGTGAAGCCGGGCGCGGTCGACGTGGTTTTCTGGGCCGCGGACCACGGGGTGGAGAAGGGATTCGAGCACGACTACGCGCGGAGCCTGACGGTCGCCGACGCGATGAGCCCCGAGATCCTGCTCGCGTACGAGATGAATGGCCGCCCGCTCGAGCCGCAGCACGGCGCGCCGCTTCGCGTGGTCGTCCCCGGCTGGTACGGGATGCAGCAGGTGAAGTGGCTGACGCGCATCGATGTGGTGCCGAAAGCCTTCGACGGGTACCAGCAGAAAATCGCGTATCACTACAAGAAGGACAAGGCGGACCCGGGGACGCCGGTGCAGCGGATCAAGCCTCGCGCGCTGATGATCCCGCCGGGGTTTCCTGATTTCCTCACGCGCGTTCGCACGGTCGAGCGCGGGCGTGTGGCGATCCGGGGAAGAGCGTGGAGCGGCCACGCGGCGGTCGCGCGAGTCGAGTTCGGAGTCGACGGCGCCTGGCGGGACGCGGCGCTCGGCGCGGCGGTCGGACCGCACGCCTGGAGGAGCTGGTCGGTCGAGTGGGACGCGCCCGCCGGCGACCACGTTCTGACCTGCCGCGCGACCGACGCCGCCGGCAACCTCCAGCCGACCGACGCGTACTGGAACTACGCCGGCGCGGGAAACAACATGGTGCAGGACGTCCGCGTCAGCGTGCGATGATCCTACGTCGACGACTTTCCCGCACGCGCCTTCGCGATGCGCGCGTTGCAGACCTTGATCGCCTCGTCCGTGATCTCGCGCGACGACGCATTCATCGGCTCCGAGGCCCAGTTCTTCAGGAGCTGAAAGTTGTTCGGGTGAGTCAGGTCGTCCCACGCCTTCTTCACTGCCGGTGAATCGCATCCCCATGGCCGCTTCGCCAGGCGGTCGACGATCGTCTCGCCCTCGATGGGCTCAAAGAGCGCTCGTTCCAGCGCGATCCAGTAACTCTGGATGCCGCTGATCGCGGTTTTCCCGGCCATGCGCCCTCCTCTCCTGGTCCCGTTCGCATCTTACAGGACGCACGTCCGTTGTTCGCCAACGCGAACGAATCCCATTCCCGCGGCGGCGCGTACACTCTGCGGCCATGCGCCACATTCCCGATGTCGTCCCCGCCGACGCGCTCAACCTCGAACTGCGCGAAAACGTGCATCCGCCGAAGCGGGAGAACCCGAAGCCGGCGCCGTCGTACAACCTGGTCGTGCTGGGGGCGGGGACGGCGGGCCTGGTGACGGCGGCGGGCGGGGCGGGGCTGGGGGCGAAAGTCGCGCTTGTCGAAAAGCACTTTCTCGGCGGCGACTGCCTGAACGTCGGGTGCGTGCCTTCGAAGGCCGTGATCCGCGCTTCGCGCGTGGTCGGCGAATTGCGGCGGGCGGCGCAATTCGGCGTGAACGTGAAGAGCTTCGAAGTGGACTTCGGGAAGGCGATGGAGCACATGCGTCGCGTACGCACGAAGATAAGCCATCATGACTCCGTCGAGCGGTTCTCGAAGCTCGGCGTGGACATCTTCCTCGGCGAGCCGCGCTTCACGGGCCCGAACACGGTCGAGGTCGATGGGCAGACGCTGAAGTTCTCGAAGGCCGTAATCGCGACCGGGGCGCGAGCGGTGAAGCCGCCGATTCCCGGGCTGGCAGAGGCCGGATTCCTCACGAACGAAAACGTCTTCAACCTCACCGAGCGCCCGCGCCGGCTCGCCGTGATCGGCGCCGGGCCGATCGGCTGCGAACTCGCTCAGGCGTTCCAGCGGCTCGGGTGCGAAGTATCGCTTCTCGACATGGCCCCGCACATTCTCGTCCGCGAGGACGCCGACGCGGCGGAAGTCGTGCAGCGGAATTTCGTGGCCGAGGGGATCAACCTCGTGCTGAAGGCGTCCCTGAAGCTCGTGGAGAAGCGAGCTTCCGGGAAACGCATCGTCTACGCCGTCGACGGGAAGGAATCGGAACTTGAGGTCGACGAGATTCTCGTCGGAGCCGGCCGCGCGCCGAACGTCGAGGACCTGGGCCTCGAGAAAGTCGGCGTCGAGGTCGACAAGAACGGCGTCAAGGTCAACGACCGGCTCCAGACCACGAACTCCTCCATCTACGCCGCGGGCGATGTCTGCATGCTCCACAAGTTCACGCACGCCGCCGATTTCGCCGCGCGCGCCGTACTGCAGAACGCGCTCTTCAAGGGGAGGAAGAAGCTCTCGGCGCTCACGATTCCGTGGTGCACCTATACGGACCCCGAGGTCGCGCACGTCGGGATGTACGAGAAGGACGCGAAGGAGAAGGGGCTCGAAGTCGACACGTACCTGCGCAAGTTCGACGATGTCGATCGCGCCATTGCGGACCGGGAAGAAGAAGGCTTCGTGAAGATCCACTGCCGCAAGGGGACCGGCGAGATCGTCGGCGCGACGATCGTCGCTTCGCACGCGGGGGACATGATCAGCGAGGTCACGCTGGCGCTGACGCAGAAGATCGCGCTGGGCAGCCTGGCGAACGTGATCCACCCCTATCCGACTCAGGCCGAAGCCATCCGCCAGTGCGGCGACATGTTCAATCGCACGCGGCTGACGCCGTTCGTGAAAAAGGCTTTCGACAAGTGGCTTAGATGGACCCGATAGTCCTGTAATTCGGAGGCCGTGAGGCGTCTCCTTCGGTGTGGCGCTCGTGTACCGGCCAGGCAGGAACTTCCCACCACGCCCTGCGTCCAATCCCCGAATCCACCGGAGATTCCCCTTGCGCCGCTTCGAACACGCCGTCATCGCCCTCCTCCTGGCCGCCCTGGCGGCGCTGTCTTACGTGCACTTCCTGTCGCGCATCCCCGCCGTAAACACACCAGCAGCAGGCACGCGGAGCGAAGCGCTCCCACCGTCGGTTTCTCCTCCCGTTTCCGGCCGGCAACCGGCTGACGCGGCTCACGACGGCGCGAATCCGGCGTCCCCGCGCCAGGAATCCGACGATGAGCGCCGGGCGCGCGAATACGCCGGAACAAGACTGAAAATGGCGGAGCTCGAAGAGTCGCAGCAATTCGACCGCCTTGTCGATCTCGCGAAGTCCCACCTGGCGGCCGGCGGCGCCGACGCTCTCTTCTGGGCCCTGTTCCCGAAACAGGAGGGAAGCGGCAACGACGAGGACCTCCGGCGGCTTGTCGCGGAATACGCGAAGGAGACCGACCCGGCGCGGCTCTGGGCGCTGGCGCAGCGGATCCGGTTCCACCTCACCGACCCGCGCGGGAGGATCTGGACGGTGGACTCGGACGCGTTTCGGGAATTCGAAAAGTGGGCTTCCGCTGAAGGCGATCCGTACAAACGCGGATTCGCGCTGGGCTCGGCGGGCGCGACCGGCTGGGGGGACGAGTCGGCGGTCACGCGCGGCCGGCTTCTCAACGATCCCGACGAGCGCATTCGCGCGACGGCCGCCGTGCTGCTGCCGGCGCCGAACGGCGTGAGCGCGGACGAAGCGCGCCCGGTGGCGGATCGCTACCGCGAGCTGCTTGAATCGCGCGACGAAAACGTGCGCGCTTCGGCCGCAGGGAGCTTTGGACCGTGGGCGTTCCGGGAAGAGGATGTCGAGGCGCTCGTGCGCGCGGCCGGCTCCGACTCCAGCGACGCCGTCCGAGCAAACGCGACGCGCGCCCTCGCCGCGAACGGATCCGACAAAGCGAAGCAGGCGCTAGCGGACCTTGTGAAGGACCTCTCGCAGCCGCAAGTCGTTCGCGATGCGGCGCGGCAAGGGCTGAAGGGCGCCGGGGTCGTTCCGGAGGGCCTCGAGGAAATCAAAGTCATCCGGTCCGGCGGGAAATAATCGCGGGGGGAAGCGCCCTCGCGGACGCTCCCCCCGCCTCGCTTACTTCCCGAACATGATCCCGGCCATTTTGGCGCCGAGATCCGTCTTCGCCTTCGCTTCCGACAGCTTCGACATCCACACCGCGCCCATCGCCTCGACGACGGCATCGGCGCCCGCGTCGATCTTCGGGCCCCACGCCTTGACGATGCGGGACTTGAGGGCGTCGACGTGCGCCTGTTTCAGCGCGGCCGAAAAGGATGAACACCAGAGCATCTTCGCGCAGGCGACGGGATCGCCGCCGCACTCGCCGCCGCAGGGGCACTTGCCCGATTCGCAGCACGAGGAATTCGAAGCGGTCTGGGTGGAGCAGGACTCGCCGGAGCAGCAGTCTGTGGACATGGCACGGTCTCCTCTCAAGGGTTTCCGAAATGTGAAGGGCCTCGGTGGCCCTGCGCTTTAGCTATATATACCAACTGGTTGGTATCTTTATTCCCGAAACAAGATCACTTCCCGCACAGCCCCTTCAGGTATGCCCGGAAGTGGCGCACGTTTCTCGCCACGACCGCCGGGTCCCGCTGCGCTTTCGTCAGCAGGAGGGAACCCTCCAGAACCGCGATGAAGTGCTCCGCCACTTCATGCGGATCCCAGGCGGCCCTTGGCGCCACCGACTTCTTCGCCGCCGCAAGAACTTCCCCGAACTTCTCCGTCCACGACCGGAACCCGCTGCAGCACTGCGACCGGATGGCGGAGTTGCAATCGCACATTTCCGCCGCGAAGCCGCCGAGGAGGCAGCCCCGGGACGCCTCGGGATCCTTCGCGATCTGTTCGACCGCGTCGAGATACCCGAGCACGCGCTTCCAGGGGTCCTTGTCGAGGCCGATGGCGAGCTCGAACTTCCACTCCATTTTCGTGCAGAAGCGCTGGAGGGCGGCGCGGCCGAGTTCGTCCTTCGACTCGAAGTAATGGAAGAAGGAGCCCTTGGTGACGCCCGCCTCGGCGCAGATCGCGTCTACGGAGGTCCCGTTATAGCCCTGCGAGAGCATCAGCGACGTGGCGGCGTCGAGGAGCTTTTCGCGGGTCTTCGGGTTGAGGGCGGCGGTGCGGGGCATAGGCGTACCGTTTAGTATGTTAACCCATCCCGGTCCTGCGTCAAGCTCCGAATCCGGAAATTGCGCGGCGCGGGATCAGGCCTGCTCGAGACGCGCTTTCGCCGACTTTCCCCAGTTGATCAGCGACGCCTCCTCGCGTCCCCAGCGCACGACTTTCCACGTAGCGTTCATGCCGCGCTGACGGGTGCGCAGGAAGACCAGGCTCGCCGGCTCGAGGGAGCGTTCTGTCCAGGAAGCGGGGAGAAAGGCTTTCGCCCGAAGGACGGGGTCGGCCGTGCGAAGCGGAAAGGGCAGCTCGCTCGAGAACGCTGAGATCGCGGCGACGTTCAACTCGAGTCCGTATGCCTCCATCGTGGCGTTGACGGAATACACGCGGCCGCGAACGGCTGGTTGCGGCACCCGGATGAGCCGCTCTTTCTCCGCGACCACGGAAAGCCCGGGCGTCTTCAGCTCGCTTCCCACAGGCACGCGGGCGCCCGCCTTGATGCGGGCCCGGCGGAATTCACCATCCAGGCTGCAGACCCAGGCCATGCGGACCAGACTGTCCGAACGCCCCACCCGGGCGAGGACGAACGTGTGCGGGCGGCCCTCTTCCGGCGCGTCGTCGGCGCGCAGGTAGACGACGGAATCGTCGGCGGCCACGCACGCGACGAGATGGTTCTTGCGGAGGAGGCTTCCCGGTTCCGTGTCGGCACGGATTTCGATCCACTCGCCCGGTGCCGTCCGCGACAGGTCGAGGTGGCGGAACTGGTGCTCGCGGACGTCAGCCGCCGCCGCGGGCGCGGGGTCCGTCATTTCTCGACGAGGACTTCCGCGCCGCGGTCGGTGACGAGCACGTCGTTTTCGTGCCGCACGCCGAATTTTCCGGGAAGGTAGATCCCGGGCTCGACCGTCACCACGTTCCCCGCGGAAAGCCGCCGCCGGTTCCCCTTCACCAGGTACGGCTGCTCGTGCACATCCATCCCGAGGCCGTGGCCGGTGCGGTGCGTGAAGAACTCGCCGTAGCCGCTTTTCTCGATGACTTTCCGCGCGGCAGCGTCGACGTCTTCGCACGGGACTCCGGGTCCGGCGATGTCCACCGCCGCGTCGTGCGCGCGCTTCACGACCTGCATCACTTTTTTCACCTCGCCGGCCGGCTCGCCGCCGAACACAAACGTCCGCGTGATGTCCCCCTGGTAGCCGCCGAACGACGTCCCGCAGTCGAGCAGGACGACGTCCCCCCTGGCGAGCTTGCGCAGCCCCGGGCTTCCGTGCGGGATCGCGGCCGATGGGCCGAACTGCGCGAGCGCCCAGGCGGGCTCCTTGCTGCCGAACGTCAGCGCCGACTGCAGCATCCCCGCGACTTCCGCTTCCGTCACGCCGGGCCGAAGCGCGTTGACGACGCCCTCGCGCGCGTCGTGCGTGAGGCGGATCGCGTGGCGCAGGAGCGCGAGTTCCGCCGCTGATTTCCGTGAGCGCAAAGCGTCCATCACCTCTTCGTCCGGGATCAGATCCAGCCGGTCGTCCGCCCGCGCGAGCCGCGCGCTCGTCACGACGTCCGTCGACGCTTCCATCACCACAACCCGCGCGCGTGTCCGGGGCTTCGACAGCCGGTCCGCCACGAGCCGGAAGGGATTCTGGTCCTCGTCCCACGTCCGGACTTCCGCGAAGAGCCGGTTATGCACGAGCCGGTCGCGTTCGAATCCGGGGGCGACGATCTCGGGCTGGCCCTCGGAGGGGACGAGAAGCGCGATGAGGCGTTCGGAGCGGTGCACGTCGAGCCCGGTCAGGTAGAGGAAATTCGTCCCGGGGAGGCAGAGGAACGCCTCGGCTTCGGCGGCGACGACGAGTTCCTGCAGGCGCTGGAGGCGCTCGGCATAAAGGGTGCCGGGAAGTCGTCGATCGGGCATGCGTTCCTCGACGGGCGGTTTTGACGAGTATAATCCGCGGCCTCAGGGGGGGCGAGCGAATGCGATTGGCGGGCGTTGACACGGTGCTGTTCGACATGGACGGGACGATCTCATCGTCCGGGTCGCTGGCGCTGGAAGCGGCGGAGGAAGGGCTGCGCCGGTTCTATCGCGAAGCGGGCGAGTCCGCGCCGATTCCGCCGCGCGCGGAGATTCGGGGGATGATCGGGCTGCCCTCGAACGTCTACTTCGCGCGGCTTGTGCCGGAGAGGCTTGCGCCGCGCTGGCAGGAAGTCCGACGCCACGTGCTCTCGCTGGAAATCGAAGCACTTGAAGCGGGGCGAGGCGGGATGTTCGAGGGGACTGCGGAAACGCTCGGCGCGCTGAAGTCCGCGGGGCTGCGCCTCGGCCTCGTCACCAACGCCGGCCGCGGGTACTACGCCGCGACGTGGCAGGCGCTTCGCCTCGAGTCTTTTTTTTCGGTCGGCCTCTGCATCGACGACGCGCCCGGCGGGACGAAAGCGGATCTCGTGAAGCGCGCGGCGGAGCAGCTCGGCACGCGCAAGGGCGCGATGGTCGGCGACAAGGTGTACGACGTCGACGCGGGGAAGGCGGCGGGGTTCGCGACGGTCGGGTGCACCTGGGGATACGGGAGCGCCGCCGAACTGTCCGGCGCGGACCACGTCATCGACGACATCCGGCGGCTGCCGGCACTTCTCGGCCTCTGGCCCGCGGAACCTCGATGAGCCGCGACACCGAGATCCGGCGCGCAAAGGACCAACTCGCCCGGGGGGACGCGGCCGGCGCGGAGCGCGCGCTCTCGGCGTCGCTCGACTCCGGCGGTGCGGCCGCCGACGCGCTG
>WSZJ01000060.1:0-9318 GCA_009773755.1 Planctomycetota bacterium
CTCCGCCCGCCTCCGCTCGCCTCCGCCCGCCTCCGCTCGCCTCCGCCCGCCTCCGCCCGCCTCCGCCCGCCTTCAACGGAACTTGCGCCGATCCATCAAGCTCGTCTTCGGCTTGACTGGCGGCGGCTTCTTCGGCGGCGGCTTGTCGTCCCCGAGCAGATCGTCGTCCTTGGGCGGCGCGGCGCCCGGCTTCGCGGGCGGCGGCGGCAGACTGTCGAAGTCGAGGTCGTCCACAGCCGCGGCAGGCGACTTCGCCGGAGGCGCGGCTTTCGCGGGCGGCGGACCGTCAAAAATCGGATCCTCGCCGTCTTCGTCGTTCACGGGCGGTGGGAGGTTTTCGAAATCGAGATCGTCGTCCTTGAGCGAGGGAGCGCCTGCCTTCGGCGGCGGCGGTTTCAGTCCTCCCGCAACCGAAGGCGGCTTCGACCCCGCTGCGGGCGGAGGAGGCTTCAGCCCCGCCACGGCGCTCGCCGGTTGCCCCGGCCTCGGCGGCGGCGGCTTCAGAACCCCCGACGCGGGACCCCCCGGACGCACGCCCAGCTTGGGCTTGTTCCGGAAGCGGTCCGCCTGCGCCTTCTTGCGCTTCAGCTCCGCCTGCGCCTCCGGGCTCATGCAGGTATTGCAGCTTGTGGCACTTCTTGCACGGGTGGTACCCGCACTTGCACTCGATCACCGTCGGGTCGATCGGCCGCTCGCATTTCGGACACAGGAATTCGTCGTCGAGCAGCAGCTTGTCCGCGGAACTTGAAAGCGGCTTGCCGCACACGATGCACTTCTGCTCCGTCGCGGGGTTGGGCGTCTTGCAGAACTGGCACTGGCGCCCCTCCTGTCCGCCCGCCGCGGCCGGCGTGTCCCCGCGCATCACAGCCTCGAAATCGCGCGCAATTTCCTCCGCGAAACCGTAACGGTTCCCGGGCTCCTTCTCGAGCAGCTTCACGATGATCGCCGAAAGCGATCGCGGCAGTTCCAGGTTGAACGCGCCCGGAGGCTTCGGAATCGTCGAACGGTGCGCCATCTCGAGGAGGCGCGGGTCGGTTTCCTCGAAGGGCGGCCGGCCGGCGGCGAAGACGTAGAGCGTCACGCCGAGGGCGTAGAGGTCGACCTTGTTGTCCCACGGCTCGCTCTTCCAGATTTCCGGCGCCGTCACCATCGGGTCGCAGGGGATGCTGAGCGTCCCCTCGTGTGCCTGCCCGAAGTCGGCGAGCTTCGCGCCCGCTTCCTTGACGAACACGGACGAGGGACGCACGTCGCCATGAACAAAGCCGTTGGCGTGGATGACGGCGAGCGCGCGCGACAGCTCGATCCCGACCTTGCAGAGCCGGTTCCAGTTCATCTTCTCGCGCGCCGGCCAGATCTTGCCGTCCGTCACCGCGTCCGTCAGGATCCAGCCCCTGCCGTCATGCACTCCGGCGCCCAGAACGGAGACCAGTCCCGAATGCGCCAGGGGCATCGCCTTCACCGCGTTCTCGAGATATCGCTTCACCGCCCCCGCCGGCGTGTCGGGCGCGAAGAGCTTGACCGCGGCCGGGCGGTTTTGCGCGGGGATCAGCCCCTTGTAGACGACGGTCCAGCGTCCCGAACCGATCTTCTCGTCGAGACGGCATCCGCCGAAGACCTTTCCGACCAGCGGGTCCGACGGGCCGGCCGGAGCCCCTCCCTTCACGCGTGTCGGCACGAGAGGCTGCTTGCACTTGTCGCACGTGAAAGGCGAGCCGGTGACCTTGAAGAGGAAATCGATTTCGCCGCACGAGGAACACGCGAGGGTCGATTCCTTCATCTTCTCGTTGATGTCCCGGTTGCGGACAACGTCCAGGTACCCCTTCTCCAGGAATACGTCCCCGATCGGCCGCGGTTTTCCCATGCCTTCGAGGCGCACCCACTGGTCGACGGCGTCCCGAAGCTGTTCGACTGTCAGTTCCTTTTCACGAATCGCGATGAGGCAGAAGAGCTGCGAGTCGCGCACGCCGCGGTCGCGGTTGCCGGTGGCCGGCGCGCCGACGCGCGTATTGTCCTTCTTGTAAAAGCGCATCAAGGACTCGTGGAGAGCGCGCGGAATCACGCCGTTCGTGCACAAAAGGTCCCCAAGCCCGCCCTGTGGCGCCTCTTCAAGCCACTTCAGCGCGATTTCCAGCTGCGCGCGGGTCAGCATGCCGGAAGCCAGGAGGGCGCGGGCGAGGAAGCTGTCTGGGCTCATGAGTGGAGATTATACGGCGAAGCGTAATGGAGGGAACGGTTGATGCGGGGGTCGATTCGGGTCCCGGGAAGCGCTTCGATTGAGTCCATCGGAGACGCGGATTATTGAAGTCGAAAGTCGAGTCCTTCCGCAGGGCCGGTTTCCCCAACCACCACTATAGTTTGACCTTACGTTGATCCGGTGCCAGAATGTCCGATTGCGTGGCTGCAGGCCCGGAGCCGCCCCCATACAGGTCTTTTGAGGTCCCGCATGGCCCAGATCAAGAACGTCCTGTTCGGGAAACTGGCCGTCAGCACCCGATTCATCACCGAACAGCAACTCCAGGAATGCCTCGACTACCAGAAGGAAATCGAAGAGCGCGGCGAACGCCCGCCCCGGCTCGGCGAAATCCTCGAGCAGAAGGGCTACCTCACCAAGCAGCAGATCCAGTCCATCCTGGAAACGATGTCGTCCATGCAGCGCCGCCGTTTCGGCGAGATCGCCGTGGCGTTCCACTTCATCACTCTCGAGCAGCTCGAAACCTGCCTCGACATCCAGAAACTCCTCCAGGCGCCGCAGGAAACCGTCCCGCTCTTCGGCCAGGCCCTCGTCACCTACCGCGGATTCCTCAAGCAGGTCCTTGCGGGCGGCAACCACCCCAAGATCGGCGACGTCCTCGTCGCCATGGGGTACATGCGCAACCACCAGGTGGAAGCGGTCCTGGAGGAGCAGAACAAGCGCATCGTGCGCTGCAAGTCCTGCGAAGCCAGCCTGAACATCTCGCGCTTCGAGCCCGGCCAGAAAATCAAGTGCGGGCAGTGCAACGCGGTGCTGGAGGTCGTGAAGCCCGAGGGGAGCGAGGAGCTGGACGTCGCGCTTCCCACGGAAACGATGAGCCAGGCGGCGGGGCCCTCGGACGACCAGCCGATGGATCCGGCCACGGCGATGATGGAACTCGACAAGGAGATTGCGCGCGTCCGCGCGACGCAGCAATTCACGCCGGCGAAGATTCAGAAAGCCCCCGGCCGTATCGCGGATTTCCAGGTTGTCACCCGGCTCGGCCAGGACGCGACGGGTGTGATTTTCAAGGCGACCCAGATCTCCAAGAACCGCCCGGTCGCCCTGAAGATCATGAACCCGTCGGTGATGAACGACGCCAACTTCCAGAAGAAGTTCATCGACGAAGCGAAGAAAGTCGCGGCGCTCGAACACCCGCACATCAAGCGTGTCTACTCGCTCGGGAAATCCGACAACCGCTTCTACATCGCGATGGAATTCGTCGAGGCGGAGTCCGTGTACAACGTCCTCGAGAAGCAGGGGAAATTCCATTTCGAGACGGCGGTCGGGATCGCGATGTCGATCGCGGAGGCGCTTCAGTACGCGCAGTCGCAGGGCCTGATCCACGGCGACGTCCGGCCTTCGAACGTGCTGCTGCTGCGCGACGGCAGCGTAAAGGTGGCGAATCTCGGGCTTGCGACCAAGGTCAGCGAGAACATTCTCGCGATCTCGCGCAGCGGACAGATGGCGCCCTTCTACATCGCTCCGGAATGCGTAACGGGCGACCGCGAGATGGACCAGCGTACGGACATCTACTCGCTGGGTGCGACGCTCTTTCACATGATCGCCGGGCGGCCGCCCTTCCAGGGACAGAGCCCCTTCGAAGTGCTGGTCCGCCTCACGGAAGAGACGATTCCGCCGCTGAAGTTTTTCGACCCGAGCATCCCGGACTCGGTATGCCGCGTGGTGGAGAAGATGCTGGAAGCGGAGCCGCAGGACCGGTACCAGACCTGGGAAGAGATCATCAGCGAGTTGCGCGCGATCCAGGCGGCGACGGGAAGCGCCGCGGCGCCGGCCAGCGCATCGGGGATCGCCCGCATGGAGGGCGCCGCCTCCAAGGCGGGGGCGCCGCCGGCGGTCAAGACGGCCGATGACGCGAAGAAAGCTTACGCGGCGAGGGCGGCCCGTTCCGCGGGGCTGCGGAGCTTGCGCCGGGCGGGGGTCATTATCCTCGTTGTCGGCGGACTCGGCGGCGGCCTGCTGTTCGGCAAGAACTATTACGCCAACAGGGATCGCGAAGAAATCTGGGCGACTCTTCAGGGGCGATACAAGATTTCGCCGAAGACCCAGCAGGACTTCGAGCAGCGCCGCGAGAATTTCACGCGCTTCGCCAATACGTACCCCGGGACTCCGGAGGCGATGGATGCCGAGTCGTTGGTTGTGAATCTCAGGAAGCTCGAGATCATCGAGAAAGACAACGAACTGCAGACCATCAAGAAGCAGGTTGCCACCGACATTGCCAACCATCAGTTCAAGGCAGCCAGGGACGCGCTCAGTCGGTATTCCTTCTGGAAAAAGGATGATCCGGAACTTCAGGCGCTTATTCCGGGAATCGACGCGGCGGCCGCCATGGACTGGCAGAGCGTCGTGACGAAGGCGATCGAGACCGCAAAGACCGGCGAGGTCCAGAGGGCCCACGCGATGGTCGACGAAGCGAAGAATCGCCGGGAGTTGCTGACGGACACCGAGGATGCCGTGAGGTTGCATGCGCAGATCGAACAGATCCGAAGAGACCTTCTGGCGGAGAAAGACGCGGAGGCCGCGCGCGAGAGGCTGAAGAAGTCCAAGGAGCTGATGGACCGGGAGATCAAGGACGTGCAGGAGCTGATGAAGAAGTACTACTACCAGCAGGCGGTGGCCAAGCTTTCGAGCCTGCGCAGCACGGTGCACCCGGACCATATTGCCGAGGTCGACGACTGGCGGGAGCGCGTCGAGTGGTCGACCAAGCTGCAGGTGGACGCCTGCAGGGGAATAATGGACGCGGTCGACAAGTGGAACACCACGCACGACTCGGCGAACGACAAGCGTCCGGTGATGAAAATGACGAACGGACTCGAGGGCCGGGCGATTGGCGCCTCTCCCAGTGCGATTACGTTCCAGGACCTGAAGGCGACCGCGACGGACACCGTCGCGTGGTCGGACCTGAACACCGAGACCCTGATCGGCATACTGGCCACGGGCCTCCTCGTGGGGGGGAGCACCAACCAGAGCCACTTCGCCGTCGGCGACTGCGCGTCGTTCAAGGCGGAGGTCATTACGGATGTCCCGACCCGGGTCCGTTTGATGACGGTCGCCGAGCGGGAGTACAAGGCCGCTTCGGATTCTGGGCTGTCGCGACAGTCGGCGCCACGCATGGAGGCGACCGCGAAGTTCTTCGTGGCGGTGAAGAAGGAGTTCCTCGACAACTCCCGCTCCGCGATTCAGGCCAGGAAATTCGCGGAAGCCCGGGCGAATTTGCGGTCCCTGGTCAATCTGCTCCCGACGCGCCTCGACGACATCATCAAGGAAATCCACGCCACGTTCGCCGCGTCGTTCGCGGCGGAAGGATCGGGCGGACAGTACGTGGACTTTCTGGGAGGCGCGCCGGCGGCGCTCAAGCCGTCCACGGGCTGGTCGGCGGCAAGAGGAGTTCTGTCGGGAATCGGCAAAGACGAGACGCTCGAAGTCGGAGGGGCCGTCACCGAAGTCGGCCTGCTCTTCCGCCTCCCGGACGACAAGCTCATGGTTTCAATCGAGCTCGAAGGCGCGAAAATCACGTACAAACCGGGCGCAAACAACGGGGAAGGCTCGATCGAAATCGACCTGCAGCAGCTGGATGAAACGGGGAAAATCGTCCTCAAGGATCGCAAGAAGTGCCTGAAGCTGCCTTCGATCGCCCTGAACAAGTGGCACTCGCTGGAGGTCAGGGAATCTTCCGCCGGCGGGGTTTCATCGCTTGAAATCGTCATTGATGGCGTTGCGGTGACTCCAAAGGGGGGCGCGCTGCCCGGGCTGCCGCTGAAGGGATTGATTCTCCGGTTGCGCGGCGAAGGTTCGAACAAGGAAGGAAGGGTCGACTTCATGGGGTTGTTCACGCGCACGAAGTGATCCGGCGCCTCTGGTGGCTGGGACTTCAGACGCTCACGTGCTGGCTGGGGGCGACGTTTTTCCGTTTCCGGGCGCACGGGATCGCGAATGTCCCGCGGACGGGCGGAATTATCCTCGCGTGCAATCATCAGTCGTATTTCGATCCCGTGATCGCCTCGGCGGCGCTGTCGCGATCGGTGACCTTCATGGCGCGCGACACGCTCTTCAAGAAAGCGCCGTTCCGTTTCCTCATCGAATCCCTCAATGCCTTCCCGGTGCAGCGCGGAAAGGCGGATCTGGGGGCGATGAAGCAGTCGCTTCGGAGGCTTCGGGACGGATGGCCGCTTCTCGTCTTCCCGGAAGGCACGCGCACGAAGGACGGCTCAATCGGTTCGATGCGCGGGGGAATCGGCGTGCTCGCGAGTCGGGCGCGTGTCCCGGTGGTGCCGACGCTCATCCTCGGGGCGTTCGAGGCTTGGCCGCGAGACGCGAAGCTTCCCCACCCGTCGCCGATCGAGGTGCGCTACGGGAAGCCGCTTCCCGACGACATCGCCTGGGACGCGGACAAAGTGGGGCCGGCGCTGGAGGAGGCGCTGAATGCGCTGCGATTCGATCGAAGGGCGGCGTATGGGATCGGTGTGAATCCGCGGCTCTGACAGGACCTTCCCCGAGGGAAAAGCCTTCATTTCGCGACCCTTCCCCGCTACAGTGCGGGGTCTACCCCCGGGGCGGTCCCGGAGGAGCGATTTTCACGGGTTTCCCTACTAACCCTTTCCGAACGGCAGGAGACAGCGCGCTTGAACCAGAGAGAAGTCTTGAAGTACATCGGGATGACGCCGGACCAGTTGGAGAAGCAGGCGGACGATGCGATGGGAGTTCTGACGCCGGAAGTTCTTCACAAGCACTACGAGGAGTCTGTGAAGGACTTCGAGGTGGACACGATTCTCAAGGGCCGGATTCTGAACGTGGTGAACGACGACGTGATCGTGGACGTGGGGTACAAGTCGGAAGGCGTGGTTCCGATCACGGAGTTCTGGAATCCGACGTCGATCAATATCGGCGACGAGATCGAGGTTTTCCTCGAGGGCGTCGAAGACGAGGCCGGCCTGATCGCGATTTCGAAGGCGAAGGCCGACAGGATCCGCGGCTGGGAGCGGATCATCACGAACAACAAAGAAGGGGACGTCGTCCGCGGGCGCGTGATCCGCAAGATCAAGGGCGGCCTGCTGGTGGACATCGGCGTTCCCGTCTTCCTGCCCGCGAGCCAGGTCGACATCCGCCGCGTCGAGGACATCGGCGAATACGTCGGGCGCGAGGTCGAGTGCAAGATCATCAAGATCGACGAGAAGCGGATGAACATCATCGTTTCGCGCCGGAAGCTGCTGGAAGAGCAGCGCGAAGAGATGAAGAAGAAGCTGATGGAAGAGATCCAGGAAGGGGACGTGCGGCGCGGGATCGTGAAGAACATCGCGGACTTCGGCGTGTTCGTCGACCTGGGCGGCATCGACGGCCTGCTGCACATCACGGACATGAGCTGGGGGCGCATCAGCCACCCGAGCGAGATGATCAAGCTGGAGCAGCCGATCGAAGTCAAAATCCTCAAGATCGACCGCGAGCACGAGCGGATCGCGCTGGGCTACAAGCAGCTGAGCGAGAATCCGTGGAGCCACGTCGAGGGCAAGTACCCGGTCAGCACGCGCATCAAGGGGAAGGTCGTCAACATCCTCCCGTACGGCGCGTTCGTCGAGCTCGAGACCGGCGTCGAAGGCCTCGTGCACATCAGCGAGATGAGCTGGACGAAGCGCGTGAACCACCCGAGCGAGATGGTGCAGATCGGCGACTCGGTCGAGGTCGTGGTGCTCAACATCAACCGCGAGAAGGAAGAGGTATCGCTGGGCATGAAGCAGACCGAGACGAACCCGTGGGATCTGGTCGAGGAACGCTACTCGGTCGGGACCAAGGTGAAGGGCAAGGTCCGGAACCTGACGAACTACGGCGCATTCGTGGAGCTGGAAGAAGGGATCGACGGGCTCCTGCACGTGTCCGACATGAGCTGGACGAAGAAGGTGCTCCACCCCAGCGAGCTCGTAAAGAAGGGGGACGCCATCGAAACGATCGTTCTTTCCGTCGACCCGGCGAAGAAGCGGGTCGCGCTCGGGCTCAAGCAGCTTCAGAGCAACCCGTGGGAAACGACGATCCCCGAAAAGTACCGCCAGGGCACGGTCGTGCAGGGCAAGGTCACCAAGCTGACGCACTTCGGCGCGTTCGTGGAGCTCGAGCCCACGCTCGAAGGCCTCCTGCACGTCTCGAAGCTGTCCGGAGGCAAGGAGGGCGCCGCCGTCAGTGACATGTTGTCGCCCGGCGACGTCGTCGAGGTCGAAGTGATCCGCCTCGAGCCGGCCGAAGGCAAGATCGGCCTCCAGCTCTCGCGCGTGATCGAGCACCGCAAAAAAGAAGAGGGTGAGGCTGCTGCAGTGGCTCCCGCCGCTGTGGAAGGTGCAGCTCCGCAGCCGTAACTACGAAGCATGGAGTTGGGAGTATTGAGGGTTGAGCAGGACGGAGTGAGGAGTTTGGAGTTCACGACGAATCCGAGGCGCGGGCACCCGATGAGGGGCCCGCGCCTCTTCGGTTTCAGGAGGACTTGAGCCGATGAACTTCCTGTCTTCGTCGGACCCGCAACCCTGCCAGTTCCTGCCAACTCCGCACTCCAGACTCCAAACTTCTCAACACTCAATACTCAACACTCAAAACTGAATCATGTGCGGCATCATCGGCTACGTCGGTCCCGGCCCCGCAACGCCACTCCTTCTCGGCGGCTTGCAGCGGCTGGACTATCGCGGCTATGACAGCGCGGGCGTGGTCGTCCTCGACAAGGACAGGATCCGCGTCGAAAAGATGCCCGGGAAGCTCGAGAACCTCCTCGATCACCTGAAGACGCTTCCGGCCATGAACGGCTGCGTCGGGCTCGGGCACACGCGCTGGGCGACGCACGGCGGGCCTACACAGCGGAATGCGCACCCGCACGTCTCGCACCGCGCGTCCGTCGCGGTCGTGCACAACGGGATCATCGAGAACCACGAAGAATTGCGCCGGAAGCTGCGAAAGCGCGGCTATCGCTTCGCCTCCGAGACGGACACGGAGGTAATCGCTCACCTCATCGAAGATCTGTACCGCGGCGACCCGCTCGAAGCCGTGCGACGCGCGGTGAATCAGCTCGTAGGGTCCTTCGGGATCGGCGTGTT